>NZ_JANHZS010000022.1:0-120377 GCF_041414765.1 Pseudoalteromonas sp. DY56-GL79
GCGTTATCGATTGATGCGAAGTCTTTTGCTGTACCACCGTATACTTTTGCAAGTACGTTAGTGATTGCTGCAGTTAGTGTAGTTTTACCGTGGTCAACGTGGCCGATAGTACCAACGTTTACGTGCGGTTTTACGCGTTCAAACTTTTCTTTTGCCATTTTCAAATTTCCTATAAAGAAATTAAAGTCCAGCCCTAAGACCGGACCGAACTAAAATTACTTAACAGCGCGAGCTGCAATTATTGCATCAGCTACGTTTTTAGCCGCTTCAGCATACTTTAGGAATTCCATAGAGTACGATGCGCGCCCTTGTGTAGCGGAGCGTAAGTCTGTTGCATAACCAAACATTTCAGAAAGCGGGACCTGAGCATTAATTTGCTTCGAGCCACCAAATGCTTCTTCCATGCCTTCAATTATGCCACGACGACGATTTAAGTCGCCTACTACATCACCCATGTTTTCTTCAGGGGTGATTACTTCTACTTTCATGACAGGCTCAAGTAGAACCGGACTTGCTTCTAGCGCGCCCTTTCTAAAGCCCATCGAACCTGCGATCTTAAACGCCATCTCGTTTGAGTCAACATCGTGGAACGAGCCATCAAACAGGGTAGCTTTAACACCCAATAGCGGATAACCGGCAAGAACACCTTGCTTCATCTGCTCTTGAATACCTTTATCAACCGCTGGGATATACTCTTTTGGTACTGTACCACCTACGATTTCGTTAACGAATTCGTATATTGGCGCATCATCATCAGAGACATCCATTGGTTCTAGCTTCAACCAAACGTGACCATATTGACCACGACCACCAGATTGACGCACAAACTTACCTTCAGCTTCAACAGAAGCTCGGATAGTTTCGCGGTATGCAACCTGAGGCTTACCAACGTTACACACAACGTTAAACTCACGCTTCATACGATCGACAATGATATCTAAGTGAAGTTCACCCATACCAGAGATAATCGTCTGACCAGATTCTTCGTCCGTTTCTACACGGAATGAAGGATCTTCTGCTGCAAGTTTACCAAGCGCAACGCCCATTTTTTCTTGGTCAGCTACTGTTTTAGGTTCTACTGCGACCGAGATTACAGGCTCAGGGAACTCCATACGTTCTAACGTAATTGGGGCATCTTGAGCACAAAGTGTATCACCAGTAGTCACATCTTTTAGGCCGATAGCAGCCGCGATGTCACCCGCATGAACTTCTTTAATCTCTTCACGCGAGTTAGAGTGCATTTGAACAATACGTCCAAAACGCTCTTTTTTACCTTTAACAGGATTTAGTACCGAATCACCTTGGCTAACTTTACCAGAGTAAACTCGGAAGAAAGTAAGTGTGCCAACGAATGGATCGGTTGCGATCTTAAATGCAAGCGCCGCAAACGGTGCATTATCGTCAGCTTCACGCGTATCTTCGGATTCGTCTTCTAAGACACCTTGGATAGCTTTTACTTCAGTAGGCGAAGGCATGAATTCAATCACAGCGTCAAGCACAGCCTGAACACCTTTGTTCTTGAATGCACTACCTGTCGTCATTGGCACAATTTCATTGGCCAATGTGCGTTGGCGAAGGGCTGATTTAATCTCTTCTTCGCTCAACTCACCATCTTCAAGATATTTTTCCATTAGCTCTTCAGAAGCTTCTGCAGCGCTCTCAATTAGATGAGAACGCCATTCTTCAGCAAGCTCAAGAAGATCTGCAGGGACCTCTTCATAGTTGAAAGTCATCCCCTGGTCTTCTTCATTCCAGTTAATCGCTTTCATCTTGATAAGGTCAATAACACCTTTAAATTCATCTTCAGCACCAATTGGTAGCTGAATAGGCACAGGTGTAGCACCGAGACGTTTTTTAACTTGTTCAACAACAGACAAGAAATTAGCACCCGTACGATCCATCTTATTGACGAAAATCATACGTGGTACTTCGTATTTATTTGCCTGACGCCAAACGGTCTCAGTTTGCGGTTGCACACCTGATGAAGCACATAACACAACAACAGCACCATCAAGTACGCGCAATGAACGCTCTACTTCGATAGTAAAATCTACGTGTCCTGGAGTATCGATGATGTTTACACGATGCTCATCAAACTGAGCATCCATCCCTTTCCAGAAACACGTCGTTGCAGCAGAAGTGATCGTGATACCACGCTCTTGCTCCTGCTCCATCCAGTCCATAGTTGCGGCACCGTCATGTACCTCACCAATCTTATGAGAAAGACCAGTATAGAAAAGTACGCGCTCGGTCGTAGTTGTTTTACCCGCATCTACGTGAGCACATATACCAATGTTACGGTAGCGCTCAATCGGAGTTGTCCGTGCCATAATATCCTCTTAAAGGGTGTTAGCAGATTACCAACGGTAGTGAGCGAATGCTTTGTTCGCTTCAGCCATACGGTGAACGTCTTCACGTTTCTTAACCGCAGTGCCTTTGTTTTCAGCAGCGTCGATCATCTCTTGAGCAAGACGAAGACCCATTGATTTTTCGCCACGCTTACGTGCAGCTTCAACCAACCAACGCATACCTAGTGCGTTACGACGCACTGGACGTACTTCAACTGGTACTTGGTACGTTGAACCACCAACACGGCGAGATTTAACCTCTACCTGTGGGCGAACGTTATCAAGTGCAGATTCAAAGATTTCTAGGTGCGACTTGCCTGATTTTTCAGCAGCCACGTCTAGCGCACCATATACGATTTTTTCAGCAGTAGATTTCTTGCCGTCAAGCATTACTACGTTAACGAATTTAGCAAGAAGCTCTGATCCGAACTTCGGATCTGGAAGAATTTTACGTTGACCTATTACGCGTCTTCTAGGCATTTTCTTTCTCCGGTATCTTCAGGTCCGTGCTAAACACGGATTCCCAAAACAATATATAAAAATTTAAAACTTAAGTGCTTGGCCTTACTAACGGAGAACCATTAGCCCTTAGGACGTTTTGCACCGTACTTAGAACGAGCCTGTCTACGGTCGTTTACGCCTGCACAGTCAAGTGCACCACGAACAGTGTGGAAACGCACACCTGGTAAGTCTTTAACACGACCACCACGGATTAGGATTACACTGTGCTCTTGTAGGTTGTGACCTTCACCACCAATGTATGAAGTTACTTCGAAACCGTTAGTTAAACGTACACGCGCTACTTTACGTAATGCAGAGTTTGGTTTCTTAGGTGTTGTTGTATATACACGAGTACATACACCACGCTTTTGTGGACAAGCTTTAAGAGCAGCAGAGTTGCTCTTTGTAACCTTGCTACGACGTGGCTTACGCACTAGCTGGTTAATAGTTGCCATTAAATAGCTCCTGAATTAATAAATTACTACTGAAAAATAAAATCTTACCATTTAGGTCAAATCCAATTTTCTTGAACGACTAAAATGGGTGGCCGAATTTTAATGACCAAAGTTTAACCTGTCAACCAAAAGTCGTCATCAGCGCTAAGTAAATGCATGCAATTCGGATGGTTTTGTCTGCGAAGCTATTGAAAGTTAACAAAAGTTAGCGATTGCATTGAAAAACCTTTGTTGCAGTATACATATTGATGTGACGCTTTGATGGCAATTCGACCAGCGAGTTAAAAAGGCATAAAAAAACCGCTGTATTCACACAGCGGTTTTTCAATTAATTCGCTAAATGGCGAGGATTACTCGTTGCCACCTAGTAAATCAGCGTTTAGTGCATCTGTTAGCGCTTGAGTCGCCTCTTCAGCACTTACTGTTTGCTCTTCAACAGCTGCTTCACCTTGCTTACGACGGTTGATGCGCTCTTCATGGTATGCGAAACCTGTACCCGCTGGGATCAAACGACCCACGATTACGTTTTCTTTCAGACCACGTAGCTCATCGCTCTTACCGTTAACCGCAGCTTCGGTTAGAACACGTGTTGTTTCCTGGAACGATGCCGCAGAAATAAACGATTCAGTCGCAAGTGACGCTTTAGTAATACCCATTAGTTGGATTTCAAACTTAGCTGGGATCTTACCTTGCATTTCTAGTTCACGGTTAGCGATGTTTACACGTGCAACTTCAGCTTGCTCGCCTACTAGGAATTCACTGTCACCACCATCAAGGATGATACACTTACGAAGCATCTGACGAACGATAGTCTCAATGTGCTTATCGTTAATCTTTACGCCCTGTAGACGGTATACTTCTTGTACTTCGTTAGTGATGTAGTTAGATACATCAGTAACACCACGTAGACGTAGGATGTCGTGCGGAGACTCTGGACCATCGGCGATTACTTCACCTTTAGCCACTTGCTCACCTTCGAACACGTTAAGCTGACGCCATTTCGGGATCATCTCTTCGTATGCATCACCCTCTTCCGGTGTGATCACAAGACGTTTCTTACCTTTAGTCTCTTTACCGAAGCTAACGGTACCTGTGATTTCTGCAAGAATTGCAGGATCTTTTGGCTTACGCGCTTCGAATAGGTCAGCAACTCGAGGTAGACCACCCGTGATGTCACGAGTCTTCGAACCTTCTTGTGGAATACGAGCCAATACCGAACCAGGTAATACTGTTGCACCATCTGTGATTTCAATCGTTGTGAATGAAGGTAGACGGATCTCTTGAAGACCACGTTCTTCGTTCTCAATGATTAGTTTAGGCTCTTTCGCGTTTACTTTCGCAAGATCCTTAACAACCACACGTGTTAGACCAGTTAATTCATCAGTCTGTGCTTCAGTGTTTGAATCATCGATATCGCTAAACGATACTTTTGACTCATGTTCAATGATGATTGGGTGGCTATGCGGGTCCCAAGTAGCAACAATGTCGTTACCTTTAACGTCAGCACCATCTTGTACAGTTAATACTGCACCGTAAGGAACTTTATAACGCTCTTTCTCACGACCGTGCTCATCGATTATCGTGATCTCAGTTGAACGAGAGGTGATAACGATTTTGCCATCAGCATTGATTACAAACTTCGCATTGTGAAGTTTCAGATTACCATTGTTCTTAACTTGAACACTGTTCTCTGCAGAAGCTCGTGATGCCGCACCACCGATGTGGAATGTACGCATCGTAAGCTGTGTACCCGGCTCACCGATTGACTGTGCCGCGATTACACCAACTGCTTCACCAGGGTTGATGATGTGGCCACGTGCCAAGTCACGACCATAACAGTGTGCACACACACCAAAGTCGTTTTGACAGGTGATTACAGAACGTACTTTAACTTCGTCTACTGAGTGCTCTTCTAGAAGGTCACACAGTTTTTCGTCAATCATTACGTTACGTTCAACCAATACTTCTGTTGTACCTGGCTTAACCACGTCTTCAGCAACAACACGACCTAATACACGCTCACGAAGCGGCTCTACAACGTCACCACCTTCAATTAGCGGCTTCATTACTAGACCTTCTTCAGTACCACAGTCTGATTCATTGATAACCAAATCTTGTGCTACGTCTACTAGACGACGAGTTAGGTAACCCGAGTTCGCTGTCTTAAGTGCCGTATCCGCTAGACCCTTACGCGCACCGTGCGTCGAGATAAAGTACTGTAGTACGTTTAGACCTTCACGGAAGTTCGCTGTAATTGGCGTTTCGATGATTGAACCATCTGGACGTGCCATTAGACCACGCATACCCGCTAGCTGACGGATCTGAGCAGCACTACCACGAGCGCCTGAGTCTGCCATCATAAACACAGAGTTAAATGACGGTTGCTCTTCTTCGTTACCTTCAGCGTTGATAACCGTTTCTTTTGAAAGGTTAGCCATCATCTCGCGAGAAAGGTTTTCGTTTACACGTGACCAGATATCGATAACTTTGTTGTATTTCTCACCGGCAGTTACAAGACCTGATTGGAACTGTTGGTTGATTTCTGCAACTTCAGCTTCCGCACGATCGATGATCTCACCTTTCGTTGGTGGGATTACCATGTCATTGATACCGATAGAAACACCTGACTTCATCGCGTAGTGGAAACCGGTATACATCACTTGGTCAGCAAAGATAACTGTATCTTTAAGACCTAGACGACGGTAACACTCGTTAAGAAGACCAGAAATTTGTTTCTTACCTAGTGGTTTGTTGATCAGTTCAAACGGCAAGCCTTCAGGGATATTCAATGAAAGGATTGCACGACCTACTGTCGTATCTACTAGGTGAGTTAACGTGCCGCGCTCACGTGTTTCTTCGTCGATAGTCACTTCTGTGATACGCACTTTAACACGAGCGTGAAGCTCAGCAGCACCTACACGGTATGCTTTTTCAGCTTCTTTAGCATCTTTAAATACTAAACCTTCACCTTTACCGTTGATACGATCGCGAGTCATGTAGTAAAGACCTAGTACAACGTCCTGTGAAGGAACGATGATTGGTTCACCGTTAGCTGGTGCTAGGATGTTGTTGGTAGACATCATCAATGCACGCGCTTCCAACTGCGCTTCAAGCGTCAGTGGTACGTGAACAGCCATTTGGTCACCATCGAAGTCAGCGTTATACGCCGCACACACTAGCGGGTGCAGGTGAATCGCTTTACCTTCGATAAGTACAGGTTCGAATGCTTGGATACCTAGACGGTGAAGTGTTGGCGCACGGTTAAGTAAAACTGGGTGCTCACGGATAACTTCGTCTAGTACGTCCCAAACCTCTGGTACTTCACGCTCAACCATCTTCTTCGCAGCTTTGATGGTTGTCGCCATACCACGGCGCTCTAGTTTACCGTAGATAAATGGCTTGAATAGCTCAAGTGCCATCTTCTTAGGTAGACCACACTGATGTAGTTTCAGCGTAGGACCAACGGTGATAACAGAACGGCCTGAGTAGTCAACACGCTTACCTAGAAGGTTTTGACGGAAACGACCTTGCTTACCTTTGATCATGTCAGCAAGCGACTTCAGTGGACGCTTGTTAGAACCTGTAATTGCACGGCCACGACGACCATTATCAAGTAGCGCATCAACCGCTTCTTGAAGCATACGCTTTTCGTTACGTACGATGATATCTGGTGCAGCTAGGTCTAGAAGACGCTTCAAACGGTTGTTACGGTTGATCACACGACGGTAAAGGTCGTTCAGATCTGAAGTCGCAAAGCGACCGCCGTCTAGTGGTACTAGTGGACGTAGATCTGGTGGAAGAACCGGTAGCACGCTCATTACCATCCACTCAGGGTTGTTACCTGATTGGTGGAACGCTTCCATTAGTTTAAGGCGCTTAGTGATTTTCTTACGCTTAGTTTCAGAGTTGATTGTTGGCAACTCTTCACGCATTTCAGCGATTAACTGACCAAGGTCTAGGTCACGAAGTAGATCAAGTACAGCTTCTGCACCCATCTTCGCTTCGAACTCATCACCGTGCTCTTCAAGTGCATCTAGGTATTCTTCTTCACCTAGTAGCTGACCGCGCTCAAGCGTAGTCATACCTGGCTCAGTAACCACGAATGATTCGAAATAAAGTACGCGCTCGATATCACGAAGCGTCATGTCTAGCATTAGGCCGATACGTGACGGAAGTGATTTCAAGAACCAAATATGCGCAACTGGGCTAGCCAGCTCTATGTGACCCATACGGTCACGACGTACTTTTGTTAGCGTTACTTCAACGCCACACTTTTCACAGATAACACCACGGTGCTTCAAGCGCTTGTATTTACCACACAAACACTCGTAATCTTTTACTGGGCCGAAGATACGGGCACAGAATAAGCCATCACGCTCAGGCTTGAAAGTACGGTAGTTGATTGTCTCAGGTTTCTTTACTTCACCGTAAGACCATGAACGCACCATGTCTGGCGAAGCAAGACCAATGCGAATTGCATCGAATTCTTCGGTCTTATTTTGTTGCTTCAGAAACTTAAGTAAGTCTTTCACCTTAGCTCTCCTGTCGGAGGTTAATCTTGAGGGCAAGCCATGCTCACCCCTACATTCTTTTCAGTCCGGTTGCAGTTATGCAACGCCGCAGCGCACTGCGGCGGTCGGATTAAATTTCTTCCAACTCGATGTTGATACCTAGCGAGCGGATTTCTTTCAACAGTACGTTGAACGACTCAGGCATACCCGGTTCCATCTTGTGGTTACCGTCTACGATGTTCTTATACATCTTAGTACGACCGTTAACGTCATCCGACTTCACTGTCAACATTTCTTGTAGCGTGTAGGCAGCACCGTATGCTTCTAGTGCCCATACCTCCATCTCACCGAAACGCTGACCACCGAACTGTGCCTTACCACCCAGCGGCTGCTGAGTAACTAGGCTGTAAGAACCTGTTGAACGCGCGTGCATCTTGTCATCAACAAGGTGGTTCAGTTTCAGCATGTACATGTAGCCTACTGTTACTTGACGCTCAAATGCATCACCAGTACGACCATCATATAACGTTACCTGACCACTTCTTGGATAACCACCAAGCTCTAGCATGTCTTTGATTTCAGCTTCACGTGCACCATCAAATGCTGGTGTTGCGATTGGAAGACCACCTTTAAGGTTATCTGCCAAGCGACGGATTTCATCATCAGAGAAGTTAGCAATATCTACTTTCTGACGGCAGTCACCGATTTCGTAAGCTTTCTTGATGAATTCGCGTAGCTCGTGAATTTCACGTTGCTCTTTCATCATTTCTTCAAGACGTTCACCGATACCACGAGCAGCTAGACCCATGTGAGTTTCTAGGATCTGACCGATGTTCATACGTGATGGTACACCCAGCGGGTTAAGTACGATATCTACAGTACGACCTTTATCATCGTAAGGCATGTCTTCAACAGGAACGATAGTTGAGATTACACCCTTGTTACCGTGACGACCCGCCATCTTATCACCAGGTTGGATACGACGTTTAACAGCTAGGTATACTTTAACAATCTTAAGTACGCCAGGTGCTAGGTCATCACCTTGAGTGATCTTACGACGCTTGTTCTCGAAACGCTTATCGTAGTCAGCTTTAAGCTCGTCATACTGTGCAGCTAGTTGCTCAAGCTCTGCTTGATGCTCTTCATCAGCAAGGCTTTGTGTTAGTAGCTTCTCAGTGTTAAAGCCAGCAAGCTGCTCTTCACTCATACCTGATTTAATCAGTAGGTTACGAGCGTGAGTCAGGATACCGCCTTCAAGGATTCTGAACTCTTCGTTGAAGTCTTTCTTCGCTTCGCGAAGCTGCATATCTTCAACTTCTAGTGCACGTTTGTCTTTTTCAACACCATCACGCGTAAACACTTGTACGTCGATAACCGTACCAGATACAGAGTTAGGTACACGTAGTGAGCTGTCTTTAACATCAGACGCTTTTTCACCGAAGATAGCACGTAGTAGCTTTTCTTCAGGTGTTAGCTGCGTTTCACCTTTAGGCGTTACTTTACCTACAAGGATGTCGCCGCCTTTCACTTCAGCACCGATATATACAACGCCTGATTCGTCAAGCTTACCTAGTGCAGACTCACCTACGTTTGGAATATCCGCAGTGATTTCTTCTGGACCAAGCTTAGTATCACGAGCAATACACTGAAGCTCTTGAATGTGGATAGTCGTTAGACGATCTTCTTTTACAACATTCTCTGAAAGTAGGATTGAATCCTCGAAGTTGTAACCATTCCAAGGCATGAACGCTACGCGTAGGTTCTGACCAAGTGCTAAGTCACCTAGGTCTGTTGAAGGACCATCAGCAAGCACGTCACCACGTACCACCGGCTCACCAACCATACAAGTTGGTTTCTGGTTGATACACGTGTTTTGGTTTGAACGTGTGTACTTAGTTAAGTTATAGATGTCGATGCCCGCTTCACCTTGGATGCGCTCATCTTCATTAACGTTAACAACAATACGGCTCGCATCAGCGTACTTAACGATACCGCCACGTTTAGCAACGATTGTTACACCAGAGTCTTTCGCTAGTGTACGCTCAATACCAGTACCAACTAGCGGCTTATCAGCACGTAGTGTAGGTACAGCTTGACGTTGCATGTTCGATCCCATCAATGCGCGGTTCGCGTCATCGTGTTCTAGGAATGGGATAAGCGCTGCAGCCACAGAGATTACCTGCTGTGGAGATACGTCCATATACTGGATGCTGTCGCTTGGCATAAAGGTTGATTCACCTTTAAAACGACATGGAATCAATTCTTCAGCAAATTGGTTGTCATCAGTTAGCGTTGTATTCGCCTGTGCGATAACGAACTGACCTTCTTCAATTGCTGATAGGTAATCAACATCGTCAGTAACGATACCGTCTACTACTTTGCGGTATGGAGTCTCTAAGAAACCATAGTCGTTTGTACGCGCGTAAGTAGATAGCGAGTTGATTAGACCGATGTTTGGACCTTCAGGCGTTTCGATAGGACAAACACGACCGTAGTGCGTTACGTGTACGTCACGTACTTCGAAGCCAGCACGCTCACGAGTTAGACCACCCGGACCTAATGCAGAAATACGACGTTTGTGCGTTACTTCTGAAAGCGGGTTGTTCTGGTCCATAAATTGTGAAAGCTGTGAAGAACCAAAGAATTCTTTTACTGCTGCAGAGATTGGCTTAGCGTTGATCAAATCCTGTGGCATAACGTTATCTAGGTCACCAAGACTTAGACGCTCACGTACTGCACGTTCAACACGTACAAGACCTACACGGAATTGGTTTTCAGCCATTTCACCTACAGAACGGATACGACGGTTACCTAAGTGGTCGATGTCATCAACATCGCCTTTACCGTTACGGATGTCGATCAATACCTTCATCACGCTCACGATATCTTCTTTAGATAGCGTACCGTTACCTTCATCTGAATCATAACCAACACGGCTATTGAACTTCATACGACCAACCGTTGAGAGGTCGTAGCGCTCTTCAGAGAAGAATAGGTTATCAAATAACGCTTCTGCAGCTTCTTTTGTTGGTGGCTCACCAGGGCGCATCATGCGATAGATTTCTACCAATGCTTCTAGGCGATTGTTAGTAGAATCAACACGTAATGTCTCTGACATGTACGCACCGCTGTCTACTTCGTTGATGTAAAGCGTATCGATCTTTGAGTGACCCGCTTTCACCAATTCAGCCATAAGCTCTAGTGATAGTTCAGTGTTCGCTTCTGCAATCACTTCGCCTGTTGATTCGTCGATATAGTTTTTAGCAACAACACGACCGATGATGTACTCATGCGGTACTTCAAGAGTGTCGATGCCTTGCTTTTCGATGCTCTTAATGTGGCGTGCAGTAATACGACGGCCTTTTTCAACCAATACGTCACCGTTTGCATCTTTAATATCAAATGCAGCGGTTTCACCACGTAGGCGTGAAGGCACAAGTTCCATCAACACTTTGCCATCTTTTACTTCGAAACTTGTCGTTTCAAAGAATAGTGCCAAGATTTCTTCTGAAGTGAACTCTAGTGCACGTAAGATGATAGATGCTGGTAGTTTACGGCGACGGTCAATACGAACGTAAAGGTTATCTTTAACGTCGAATTCAAAGTCAAGCCATGAACCACGGTAAGGGATCACACGTGCGTTATATAACACTTTACCAGATGAGTGTGATTTACCACGGTCGTTATCAAAGAATACACCAGGTGAACGGTGTAGCTGAGAAACGATAACACGCTCAGTACCATTGATTACAAAAGTACCGGTGTCTGTCATGAGCGGGATTTCGCCCATGTAAACTTCTTGCTCTTTTATGTCTTTGACTGTGCCAGGTGCATCTTTGTCCATTAGCACAAGACGTAGTTTAACGCGAAGTGGAGCAGAATATGTCACACCGCGAATTTGACATTCTTTAACGTCAAATACTGGCTCGCCAATACGATAACTGACGTATTGAAGTTCAGAGTTGCCCGAGTAGCTCTTGATAGGGAATACAGAACGGAAAGCAGCTTCCAATCCAGTATCGCCATCGGCATCAGGCGCAATGAACTTATCGAACGATTCCAACTGCATTTGCAGTAGGAAAGGTATGTCCAAAACCTGTGGACGTTTACCAAAATCCTTACGGATACGTTTCTTTTCAGAATAAGAGTAAGCCATGGGGTTCCTCAGCTTGCTGATCTTTGACCCAACCTGTCCAAAATTGAACAGACTTCACTGGCATCTAAGCCATGATAACAACATCTAAATTGTCACACTAACTTGCTTAACTAACGGCTTAAATGAGCACAATTCAGGCTATATTCAAATCGTTAATGTCATCAAATCAGTGTTACTTCAAATGCCATTGCGATTTTCAACAAAAACTTCTAAGTTATTGAAAATTACAGTGAAATTCGAAGATTTATGCACGATAGAAATGCATATCTCTATAGCGCAAAAGGGCCGGTGATTAAATAATCACCAGCCCTTGCCTGATTTCTCAGGCAGCGAACCTAGCGGGAGCTAGATTACTTGATCTCAACTTGAGCACCAGCTTCTTCAAGATCTTTCTTAAGAGCTTCAGCTTCTTCCTTAGATACACCTTCTTTGATAGGTGCAGGAGCAGACTCAACTAGAGCTTTAGCTTCTTTAAGGCCTAGACCTGTTGCGCCACGTACCGCTTTGATTGCAGCAACTTTGTTACCGCCAGCAGCAGCTAGGATTACGTCGAACTCAGTCTTTTCTTCAGCAGCTTCAGCAGGACCAGCAGCAACAACAGCAGCAGCTGCAGTTACACCGAACTTCTCTTCCATAGCTTCAACTAGTTCAACAACTTCCATTACTGACATTTCAGCAATAGCGTCAAGGATTTGGTCTTTAGTTACAGACATTTCAAATTTCCTAATTATTTACGAACCCATGCGGTTCAAAAAATTTATTAAAGAAAGGAGCGTTGCTTAAATTAAGCAGCTTGCTCAGCTTTCTGTACACGTACCGCTTCAATTGTTTTACACAATTTGCCAGCAGACGCTTCTTTCATAGCGCTCATTAAGCGTGCAACAGCTTCGTCGTAAGTAGGTAGCTTAGCAAGCATATCTACGTCAACGATTTTGCCTTCGAATGCAGCAGTTTTAAGCTCAAATGCTTCGTTCTTTTTCGCGAAATCTGCAAAGATACGCGCAGCAGCACCAGGGTGCTCTGAAGAGAAAGCGATTAGGCTTGGACCAACTAGTGATTCATTAAGGCATTCGTAATCAGTGCCTTCAACCGCACGTCTAGCTAGGGTGTTACGAACAACTTTCATCCATACACCAGCTTCACGAGCTTCTTTACGAAGAGCAGTGATTGCACCTACTGTTACACCACGAGAATCAGCAACAACTGCTGAAAGAGCACCTTTGGCAGCTTCGTTGACTTCAGCAACAATTGCTTTTTTGTCTTGAAGATTTAAAGCCATGGGTGTTACTCCTGGTTTATAGAAAAACAAACATGTTTTTCAGTTCTACTCTACCCTGCTAAAAACTTTAGCAGAGATGCTTTTTACGGCGAGAGCCAGAAGATTAGGAAAATCTAGCTGGGATTCACACCGTCTACGTAGGACGATTAAGGCCGAAGCCACCTACGGTCTTGGACGGAAGCGCAATTTATCGATTCATTGTAGACCATGATGGAAACAATTTTCGAAATTATGCGCTTCAACCCGAATTCTTTGCTTTGTAAAGAAGTACACTTCTCTACAAAATGGCGCAAAATTATAGTCTAATTTTTACGCCATGTAAACGCTAAACTCTAAATTATACTACTTGAGTATTTAGAGTAGCTTGGTCTAAAGCAACACCAGCACCCATCGTAGTAGAGATGCTTACTTTCTTCACGAAAGTACCTTTTGCAGTAGAAGGCTTAGCCTTCTTAAGCGCGATGATTAGCGCTTCAAGGTTTTCTTGAAGTTGGTTAGCGTCAAAGTCTACTTTACCGATAGTAGTGTGGATGATACCGTTCTTATCGTTACGGTAACGAACCTGACCAGCTTTAGCGTTCTTAACAGCTTCTGCAACGTTAGGCGTTACAGTACCTGTCTTAGGGTTAGGCATAAGACCACGTGGACCTAGGATTTGACCTAGTTGACCAACAACGCGCATTGCATCTGGAGAAGCAACAACAACGTCAAAGTTCATTTCGCCTTTTTTAACTTGCTCTGCAAGGTCTTCCATACCTACTAAATCAGCACCAGCTTCTTTAGCAGCTTCAGCATTTGCACCTTGAGTGAATACCGCTACGCGTACATCACGACCAGTACCGTGAGGTAGTACAGTTGCACCACGTACGTTTTGGTCAGATTTACGAGCATCGATACCTAGGTTTACAGCAACGTCAACACTTTCAACGAACTTAGCAGTAGCAAGTTCTTTTAGAAGAGCAACAGCTTCGTTGATTTCGTACTCTTTAGTCGCATCCACTTTTTCGCGGATAGTACGCATACGCTTAGTTAATTTAGCCATTCTCAATTACTCCTCTACGTTCAAGCCCATTGCACGTGCAGAACCTGCAATCGTGCGTACAGCTGCGTCCATATCAGCAGCAGTAAGATCTGGACGTTTCGTCTCAACGATCTCTTCAAGTTGAGCACGAGTAACTGTACCAACTTTTTCAGTGTTAGGACGACCAGAACCAGACTTGATACCAGCAGCCTTCTTAAGAAGGTATGCCGCAGGTGGAGTCTTCATTTCAAAAGTGAAAGAACGGTCACTGTAAACAGAAATAACAACAGGAACAGGTGCGCCTTTTTCGATAGACTCTGTACGTGCGTTGAACGCTTTACAGAATTCCATGATGTTTACACCGTGTTGACCTAGTGCAGGACCTACTGGAGGACTAGGGTTAGCCATACCAGCAGCAACTTGTAGCTTGATTAGAGCTTCAACTTTCTTAGCCATGATAATACCTCAATTGTGGGTCTTTGCCTCGTGCGCGCGAGGACGCGTACTCAAACGGCTTCCCAGTTAAAAAATTCAGTCTTTTTGCCGCATATTTTTGCGTACAACAAAAAGGCCGCTGATTATAGATTAATCAGCGGCCTTTGACAACTTTTTCAAGTTAGAATTTATTTGTCTTTCTCAACCTGACCAAATTCTAGGTCTACAGGCGTTGAACGACCGAAAATAAGTACCGATACTTTCAGGCGACTCTTTTCGTAATCCACTTCTTCAACCACACCGTTGAAGTCAGCAAATGGACCATCTGTAACACGAACCACTTCACCCGGCTCAAATAAAGTAGCAGGTTTCGGTGCTTCAGCATTTTCTTGCAGACGGTTAAGAATACGATCCGCTTCTTTTTGACTGATTGGTGCTGGACGGTCTGACGTACCACCAACAAAGCCCATTACACGCGGTGTGCTATTCACCAAGTGCCAAGACGCATCGTCCATTACCATTTGAACTAATACATAGCCAGGGAAGAATTTACGCTCAGATTTACGTTTCTGACCTGCACGCATTTCAACCACTTCTTCAGTCGGCACAAGGATCTCACCGAATAGGTCTTCTAACCCTTCGATTTTAATATGCTCGATAATGGTTTGTGCTACGCGTTTTTCAAAACCTGAAAACGCTTGGATCACGTACCAACGTAATTTCTTTTCTTTGTTCTCATCCGACATGGGATCAGATCTCCAATCCAGTTAAAAAGCCTACTGCACGGAAAAGTATACCATCTAATCCCCATAGGATTAATGCCATAATCACCGTTGCAATGATCACGATGAAAGTAGTGTGAGTCGCTTCCTGACGCGTTGGCCAGATAACTTTACGTACTTCAATACGTGATTCTTTAGCAAAAGCGATAAAGGTACGGCCTTTTTCAGTCGTTACCAAAATGCCCAAAGCCGCAGCGATAGCTGCAACTACGCCAACAGCGCGTACTAAAACAGATAAATCGGCATATAGATAATTACCAACTACGGCACCAGTTAGAAGTGCAATAGCAGCTAGCCACTTTACCGTGTCCATCGAGCTCGACGAGTTTTCAACATTAGTGCTCATAATCAATTTTACCTTAAATACAGACACAACAACCCTGCATAGAACAGGGTAAATCCATTCAATCCAAATTTACAAATAAGCGACTTAAGTGGTTTTGGGTCACGTTATTTTAAATGTGGACTTGTTGCTGAATTGGCAGGGGCGGCAGGACTCGAACCCGCAACCATCGGTTTTGGAGACCGCTGTTCTACCAATTGGAACTACGCCCCTGCAAAGTGGATGCCCATTATACTGACGAAGCAAACGAAAACAAGTGTAAAAGATATGCAAAGTAACATTTAATCTAAACTTGGTTTTGCGACGTCTTCAGAAAAGACGCAATAAATCTCCGTGATAAAAATCACAAAGCACCCAAACTTGCTCAAATGGGTGACAATCAGGGATCTCCCAAGTGGCTTTTAAGCGCTTAAAATCGTCAAGATGATAAATGGGGCTGGCGTTTCGAATTAACAACCAAACACGTTGTGAATCATAGTGTTTTTTGGCTTTTTGATTGAGCAGCCGCTGCAAACCGATACTCAGTTGATCGGAGTCAGCGGCTTGGCTCATTACAGCCAGCTCTCTTTGCGTGGAGAGAGATAGCGGACGCCCAAGCACAGCCATCGCTTCTTTCTCACTGGCATAAAAATGGGCTATTTCGATATCAAGCTGTGTTTTTCCCTGATAACAACTGACATCCGGTTTATTGGGCTCATTGTGCCAAATATGGCGCATATGCACTGCAAACTGCTTTTCATAACTGCGTAAAAACAGTTTAGCCGCGTCATGCTCAAGTTTTATCTTTTCTGCTTCACTCGCTCTGTCCATTCACAACCACTGCTACATCACTCAATAGGCTTGAAGCACCGAATCTAAAATTCTTGGCATTGAGCCACTCGGCCCCCATAATTTCTTCGGCCAATCGTAAATATCGCTGCGCTTCTACTACTGACTTTACTCCACCGGCCGCTTTAAATCCAACCGATTTACCACTGCTTTTGATTGTCTTAAGGATAACTTCAGCCGCTTCTGGTGTAGCATTGACAGCAACCTTTCCTGTACTTGTTTTAACAAAGTCCGCGCCCGCCATAATGGCAAGCTGCGCGGCCTCCGCAATGAGCTTTGGTTTGGCCAATACGCCACTTTCGATGATGACCTTGAGCTTTGCTTTACCTTGACAAGCAAGCTTGCTTGAATGCACATATTGCCAAGGTGTATCTGGATCACCCGCCATCAGCTGCTGATAAGGAAGCACGAGATCAATTTCGTCGGCACCATCTGCGATTGCTAAATGAGTTTGTGCAACGACCTGCTGGAGCTTTTGCTCTCCCGATGGGAAGTTGGTCACCGTTGCTACTTTTATCTGCGACCACTCACGCTTTTCCAACTCTTCTTTTACTAACGTCACAAACTGCGGATACACACAAATAGCCGCTGGTAGTCCAATATCAGGGTTAATGCTATTCAATAACGCGAGAATACTTGCCGGCGTATCGTCCTCTTTCAAAGAGGTCAAATCCATTAAACTCAGCGACAACCGAGCATCAGATTGTAAAGTCATTACCGTGTTCCTTTTCATTCTATGTAATAAGCCTAGGGCCTGTTTATCTTTCAAGTTTGTTTTTGCGGCGGCTTGATTGGTATTTATACAAGGCAGAGCCTGCGTAGCATAGTCGTTCTATGTGAGTCAGGCGATAACACAGTAGAAATGCCAATCAAGTGCTGCCCTTTGGGTTCACCTGAGTGCGCTTTGTTCATTGTTGCTCCACTTTTGCCTAGATTACTAGGCGGCAAATCGAGCGCCGCGACCAAAACCCACTCAGGAGAACAAAAATCAAACAGCAAAGGTCAACAGGCCCTAGTTAAATGCATACAGCAGCACCAACAATAGGACAAATGTCCGCTCACAATTAGCTGTCGGATACGGTTTTCACTATTGTTCATTAAATGAATATCTCATAACCAAACACTATAATCGTCAAATCACAGCAAAAACTTAAGTTAACCCAATGAAATATAAAGAAAGTAAAATTTAACCGCTTTCTTTATAACTTTTGGTTATATTGAGTCGGTTTAAATTATTTTTTCCCACATTTGCAACTCTATATGCTGCGCTCTATTACTGATATCAATCAATATTGATATCTACCGTCGTGATGTTTAGCAGAGGTTATCGTGCAATACTTGCCAATTTTTACCAAACTAGAAAATAAACCTGTATTGATTGTAGGTGGTGGTGAGGTTGCGCTGAGAAAGTGCCGCGCCTTTTTAAAAGCCAATGCAGCAGTCACTTTGGTTTCACCTGAGTTTTGCAATGAGCTTTTATCACTAGCAGCGGATGCAAGCGTTGTACTTCGACATAAGCCATTTGATGCATCAGACTTAGACAATGCCATGTTAGTCGTTGCGGCAACGGATATTGAAGCAGTAAATGCAGAGGTGGCAGAGCTTGCTGAAGCGCGCAACCTTTTCGTTAACGTAGTCGATGACCAACCAAAGTGTAATTTTATTTTTCCTTCAATCGTGGATAGAAACCCGATAACGATTGCCATATCTAGTGCAGGAACTGCGCCCGTCCTTGCAAGACGATTACGAGAGAAGTTAGAAACTCTTATTCCACAACATATTGGTCCGCTGGCAACGCTTGTTGGTCAATTCAGACATAAAGTGAAAGCGCGCTTTAAACACTTTGCAGACCGCCGTCAGTTTTGGGAATCCGTCTTTGATTCAAATGTGGTAAGTGAAGTACAAGCTGGTAACAATGAAAATGCACAAATTCAACTTGAAGCCATGCTAGAAAGCACTCCCTCACCCGAAGGCGAAGTTTATGTCGTCGGTGCAGGTCCTGGCGACCCAGAGCTACTGACGCTTAAAGCATTACAACTAATGCAACAAGCCGATGTTGTGGTTTATGACTACCTCGTTTCAGACGAAATCATGGATCTTGTACGTCGTGACGCTGATTTAATCTGCGTGGGCAAAAAAGCCGGTAATCATAGCGTTAAACAAGAGCACACCAACGAGATTTTGGTTGATTTAGCCAAACAAGGTAAAAAGGTTTGTAGAATAAAAGGTGGCGACCCATTTATTTATGGTCGCGGTGGCGAAGAAGTGCAAGTATTGGCCGAAAATAACGTGAAATATCAAATTGTTCCTGGCATTACTGCTGCAGCTGGATGTAGCGCATACGCTGGTATTCCATTAACTCATAGAGATCATGCCCAAGCTATTCAATTTGTGACTGGGCATTGTAAGCAAGATGGACAAGAACTCGACTGGGAAGGCTTGGCTAAAGCGAATCAAACGCTTGCTGTATACATGGGAGTGATTAAATCGCCGCACATTCAGGCGCAATTACTCACTCATGGGCGCTCGCCGAGTACACCTGTAGCAATTGTTGAGAATGGCACACGCAAATCTCAGCGTGTAGTAAGAACACAATTAGATCAACTTGCACAGACTATTACTGCGCATGATATTCAGTCGCCAGCACTATTGATTATTGGTGAAGTAGCAGCATTACATGAGCAATTAGCTTGGTTTAATAAGAACAATCAAATCAGTAGCTTTGCTCAACCCATTACGCAAGTCGCGTAATAACCGTCACAGATAGTTAAATTTATAAGTAGGACATTAATCATGGCTTTAACCCATCTCCAGCAACTCGAAGCTGAGAGCATAAAGATCATCCGAGAGGTTGCCGCAGAGTTTGAAAACCCGGTAATGCTGTACTCGATTGGTAAAGACTCGTCGGTACTGCTTCACCTTGCTCGTAAGGCTTTCTACCCTGCGAAGATCCCTTTTCCTCTACTCCACGTTGATACCAATTGGAAATTTAGAGAAATGATCGAGTTTCGCGATAGATTAGCAAAAGAGTATGGATTTGAACTGCTTGTGCACAAAAATCCAGAAGGACTAGAGATGAACATCAGTCCATTTGTTCATGGTTCATCTAAGCATACCGATATCATGAAAACACAAGGCCTGAAGCAAGCGCTAGATCAATATGGCTTTGATGCGGCTTTTGGTGGTGCCCGCCGTGATGAAGAAAAATCTCGCGCAAAAGAACGAGTTTATTCATTTAGAGATAAGCACCACCGCTGGGATCCTAAAAACCAACGTCCGGAGTTATGGAATACGTATAACGGTCAAGTGAACCCTGGCGAAAGCATTCGTGTTTTCCCATTATCAAACTGGACAGAGCTCGATATTTGGCAATATATCTACCAAGAAGGTATTGAGATAGTGCCACTTTACCTCTCAAAGCCAAGACCAGTTGTTGAACGTAACGGGACGTTAATTATGGTCGATGACGACCGCATGCCACTTGCCGAAGGTGAAGTGCCAGAAATGAAATCTGTACGCTTCAGAACACTCGGCTGTTACCCACTAACGGGGGCAGTTGAATCAGAGGCCGATACGCTCACTGGAATTATCGAAGAAATGTTGTTATCTACGTCATCAGAACGTGAAGGACGAGTGATTGATCATGATTCATCAGGATCAATGGAGAAGAAAAAGCGCGAGGGGTATTTCTAATGTCAACAGCAAATGAAGTGAAAGAATTAGGCATTGAAACCTACTTAGCGCGTCAGCAAGACAAGAGCTTGTTGCGCATGATGACCTGCGGCAGCGTAGATGACGGTAAATCAACGCTGATCGGCCGTTTGCTACACGATAGCCATCAAATCTATGAAGACCAATTAGCTGCGCTACACAAAGACAATGAAAAAGTCGGCAATGCGGGGGAAGATCTAGATTTAGCGTTACTCGTTGATGGCTTACAAGCGGAGCGTGAGCAAGGTATTACGATTGATGTGGCTTACCGCTATTTCTCGACAGCGAAGCGTAAATTTATTATTGCCGATACGCCGGGACACGAGCAATACACACGTAATATGGTTACGGGTGCTTCGACCAGTGATTTGGCCATTATTCTTGTCGATGCCCGTTATGGTGTACAAGTTCAGACAAAACGCCATAGCTTTATCTGTGATTCATTGGGTATCAAACAGTTCGTTGTCGCGATAAACAAGATGGATATTGTTGATTTTGATGAGGCCGTATTTGAGCGCATAAAGGCCGACTATTTGAAATTTGCTGAACAACTGAACGTACGAGATATTCGCTTTGTGCCAATGTCAGCACTTAAAGGCGACAATGTTGTAAATCGCTCAGAAAAAACGCCTTATTATCAAGACAAACCATTGCTGGAACTGCTGGAAGACTCTCCTGCGGCAGAACCTAATCATGGTTTTGAAGCGCGCTTCCCGGTGCAATATGTTGTGCGTCCTAATCTAGACTTTCGTGGTTTCCAAGGCACATTAACCTCTGGTAGCTTAAGCGTTGGCCAAGCGGTTAAAGTATTGCCATCAGGTAAGACTTCAACCATTAAAGAACTCGTGACTTTTGATGGCAATCTAACTCAAGTGGAAACCGGACAAGCATTCACTATCACCCTAGCAGATGAAGTCGATGTGAGTCGTGGCGATGTGATTGTGCCTGCAGAGTCGACTGCTCAGGTGACGAATCAGATCACAGCTAAGCTGGTATGGATGCACGAAACACCACTACAATTGGGTAAAAGTTATAACCTTAAATTGGGTAGCAAGAAAACCGCGGCAATCGTGAAAAATATCGAGCACACTATCGATGTGAATACACTTGAGCACGGTCAAGCCGATTCATTGTCATTAAATGAAATTGCTATCGTGACCATCGAGCTGACAGAAAATGTCGTTGCGGATGAGTATTTAAATAATCGTGAAACTGGCTCGTTTATCTTAATTGATCGCCTATCAAACCTAACCATAGGTGCGGGTATGGTGGAAACGGTTGAAGCAGCAACAGCAACGTCCTCAAGTCAGTTTAGTGAATTTGAGATTGAGTTTAATGCATTAGTTCGCAAGCACTTCCCTCATTGGCAAGCGCTTGATATTTCGAAGCTAAAATAATGCAATTTAGCCTGTTAGTCGAGGTATGACGTCATTATGGAACAAGTCATTTTAACAGGCATTATGCTAGCGTTAGTGGTGTGTCTTTTTGCCACACGTATTAACGCTGCATGGCTTTTCACAGGTGCAATCGCCACCAGTTATTTGACTGGCCTCATCGATCTTGAATCGATGTTGGTGAACTATGCGAATCCGTCTTTAATCACACTTGTGCTACTTATCCTAGTTTCTATTGCGATTGAAAAAACAACCTTAGTCAAAAAACTCGCCCACTCAATGGCACAAGGTAGTCTCGCAAAAGCGGTGATTAAACTGGGTTTATCCACCGCCTTTTTGTCATCTTTTACCAATAACACGGCGGTGGTTGCTTCGCTTATCACCACCGTTAAAGAGAGCAAAACACATGCGCCTTCTAAGCTATTATTACCACTTTCTTATACCGCTATTTTAGGTGGTACGTTAACGCTGATAGGTACTTCTACCAATCTTATTGTTAATGGCTTTGCCGTAGAAGCAGGTATGGCGCCGCTGGGCTTTTTTGACTTTACCTTAGTTGGTCTCGCCGTCCTGAGTGTTGGTTTATTGACCATCACGATTATGCTCAAATATTTGCCCGACAACGGCAAAAATAATGATGAGGTCGTGCCGTTTTATTTAGAAGGAAAAGTTGAGCCAAGCTCCAAGCTAGTTGGTCGCACGGTTGAAGAAAACGGCCTGCGCGACCTCAAAGACTTATTTCTTGCTGAAATCATTCGTGGTGAACGACGGATATGCGCCGTAACGCCACAACAAGAAATTCTTGCTGGTGATGTTCTGCTATTTGTGGGCGACATCAACTCAGTGCCACTGTTACAGCGTTTCGATGGATTAAAGATAGTCCATGATAAACACGAGAAAGACGTTGAGCACTTGGTGGAAGTGGTCGTAAGTCAGTCTTCGCGCTTTCTTGGAAAAACTATTAAAGAGATCCGCTTTAGGGAGCAGTTTCATGCCGCTATTATTGCGATACGTCGTGGTCATGATCGCCTACAAGGTGGAATCGGTCAGGTCGAATTACAAGCGGGCGACTCTTTAATACTTGCCCCAAGCAGCGATTTTTATGCACTCCCCAATCTCAAACGCGAATTTGTGTATATTTCAGGCCTAGATTTACAAACACATCTATCTCGTAATAAGTCCAACACGGTACTTGCAAGTTTTGCGACAGTGGTTGGCCTTAGCATCTTTGGGGTTGTACCGTTGGTAAAAGGGTTAATTGTGTTACTCGCCGCCCTTGTGGTGCTCGGTACAATCAAAGTCCCTGAGATGAAACGTCGCTTTCCTATTGAGCTTGTCGCTATTGTTGGCAGTGCGATAGGGCTGGCTAAGTTAATGATTGAAACCGGACTAGCGGCAGAGATTTCCTCGAGCTTATTGTGGTTGTTAGGGGATTTTGGTCCTTACGGCGCATTTATCGCCATTTTTGTGATGACTGTGATATTTACCGAGCTCATCACTAACAATGCCGCGGCAGCACTTTCATTCCCAGTGGCTTATGCGCTGGCAAGTGGCTTTGATGTAAATCCACTACCCTTTGTAATGGCGGTAGCCTTTGGCGCATCCGCGAGCTTTATCTCACCTTTTGGCTATCAAACTAACCTCATGGTGTATAGCGCAGGCAACTATCGAATTCGTGATTACGTCACCATGGGACTGCCCTTGTCATTGATTTATTCAGCGACGGTACTGACTGTTATTCCATTTGTCTTTCCATTTTAATAGAGCAAAGTATGGACGAAAATATTGTTTGGCATAACTATGCCGTAGATAAAACAAAACGTAGCGAATTAAAAGGTCATAAGCCTTGCGTGCTTTGGTTTACAGGCTTTTCAGGTTCAGGCAAAAGCACAGTGGCCAATGCACTTGAGCATGCACTGCAAGCTAAAGGCATACATACCTACCTCCTTGATGGCGATAATGTCAGGCATGGACTGTGTAAAGACTTAGGGTTCAGCGATGAAGACCGCGTCGAAAACATTCGTCGAGTGGGTGAACTCAGCAAACTCATGGTCGATGCAGGACTAATGGTACTCACTGCTTTTATCTCTCCTTTTCAAGCAGAACGAGACATGGTGCGTAACTTAGTCGCAAGCGGCGAGTTTATTGAAGTATATCTCGATACGCCGCTTGCAATTTGCGAGCAACGAGACCCTAAAGGTTTGTATAAAAAAGCGCGCGCAGGAGAAATAAAACATTTTACTGGTATTGATTCGGCGTATGAGCCCCCAATTAGTCCAGAAATATGTTTAAATACTTCCGAGCAGTCGCTGGAAGAATCTGTCCAGCAGCTAATACACTATCTACTGTCAAAAAATTTAATAGGGTAAGTCATGAATCATACGGATCTGCTGGAAGAAGTATTAAATCTGAGTATTCGCGCTGGTGAAGCGATTATGGAGATTTATGCCAAGGACTTTAATGTTGAATATAAAGAAGATGAAAGTCCCGTCACTGAGGCAGATCTCGCTGCACATAAAATTATTGTTGCAGGCCTTAAAACCCTCACTCCCGAAATGCCGATATTAAGTGAGGAAAGCGCAGGAATAGATTGGCAAGAGCGCCAACAATGGCAAGAATATTGGCTGGTTGACCCCATTGATGGCACTAAGGAATTCATCAAGAAAAATGGCGAATTTACGGTAAATATTGCACTTATTAATAACGGTGAACCCATTCTTGGTGTTGTTCATGCTCCAGCACTTAATGAAAGCTACCTTGCAGAAAAAAGTATTGGCGCGTTCAAGCAAACGGGTGAAGCTCGCATAGAGCTCAAAGTCACCACAAAGCCCAATCAAGGTTTAATCAAAGTAGTTGGCTCGCGCTCACATCCTTCACCAGATTTAGCCGAGTACCTTACCCGCTTCGAGCAAGTCGACATGGTGCCTAAAGGCAGTTCACTTAAGTTATGTTTAGTAGCCGAAAGTAAAGCCGATGTTTACCCTCGTCTTGGCCCAACTTCAGAGTGGGATACCGGGGCCGGACACGCGGTGGCGAGTATCGCTGGGGCAAAGGTCAGCCAAGTGAATGGCGAGCCTCTGCGCTATAATCAAAAAGCCGAGTATCTTAACCCCTATTTTGTGGTTTCTAGGTTGGAAGACTAAGCTAGAAGGTGGTAATACCGTAAACTAATTCACGTAAAACCAGTCGAATTAACGCTCGACTGGTTTATTTGCGGCGCGAGTTAGGACTTTATCGTATACGCTTTTTAAAACTGCTCTTGGCGTTTCAAGCAAAAATGTCTCTTTTACTAACTGCTCTAGCTGAGCAAAGCTCTCCACTTTAGTTTCAGTAACACTGCCATCGCATTCATGCCATTCGAAATAACTCTGATTACGCATTAAATAACGGTGGCAATCTGTAATTCGAGAGACCACTAAGTTATTCACAAACGCCGCTTCAGGATGTTGATGGGAATAAAAGTGTGCCACTTCACAATCGGATTCGAACACTTCAGCAAGGTCGACATGATATAAAGTAAGCGGTGCTTCTCCTTCCTCTAACAGAGTCACTTTGACTGTGTCTGCTGTCTTTTGTACCTGATAAGTCTGCCGACCTTGGATAGTTAAGGCCTGATTAATGTTAATCGGTACACGAGGCGACTTCACTCCAAATCCTACATCAACCAAGTACTGCTCACCATCCAAATTAAGCAATGTCATCCGGTGAGAACGAGGATTGGAGGAGCTACCATTTAGCATTACTCTCGCAAGAACCGGCCTTACTGTAAACCCAAGCTGTTGCAGCGCTAAAAATGCCACCTTGTTATGCTCAAAGCAGTAGCCACCTTGTTTGTTGGTCACTAAACGGCTAAATAGTGGTAATGGGTCAAGCAACAGACGCTCACCATACATGGCATTAATACTTGAGAAGGCGTAGCGAGAAAGGTGTTTTTGTTGTAACTCAGTGACTAGCTCAATCCCAGCAAAGTGCTGTAACGATAAGCTGCTAAGATATTGATTGATATTCGCTTCTAATTCCATGACTGACTCCTAAAGTTGATGGAGGCAGGTTAAAACCTCAACCCATGTTAAGGTCAATAGGTATTTTTACTTTTTCAGCCATTATTTCTATCACATAACAAGATGTCACTTTGTTATCCAAACCTCTGGTTATTTATTTAACCTGAGGTTTGGATAAGGAATGTTCCAACTCATTGTTGCTAAAGCACAACTTAGTTTTTCCTTGTCTAGCCAGAGAGTTTTAGGGAAAACAAGGCGAATTTACGCGCCAATAGCTGGCTATTGGAAGTGAATTCAACGCAGTTAGCACTAAAACTGGCTGCTAGAAAGGCATTAATTATCCACAGCTCAGGTTATTTAGCTAAGCAAATAACTGATGCACTTTTTTGTTCGGCAAAGCGAGGCGTTTAGCTTCTGCCACAACAAGCGGCTTCGACATAAAATAGCCTTGTGTTTGATGACAATAAAGCCTTGATAACGTATCAAGCTGCGCTGCTGTTTCAATACCCTCGGCTGTCACGACAAGGTTAAAACTGTGCGCAATCGCACAAATCGCTTCAATGAGTTGCGTCGCCTTACCGCCCAGCTCAATGCCGGACATAAAAGCTCTATCTATTTTAATGCCATCTACGGGAAGGTGATTGAGCCGGGCAAGGCTGCTATAACCTGTGCCAAAGTCATCAATATAGATGCCAAATCCCGCTTGATGAAGTTGTTCCAGCGGCCCTATAAGCATGTTTTCCTCTGCCATCATGGCGGATTCTGTCAACTCAAGCTTAATTTGTTTCATCGCAACATTTTCATCCTCACAGCGAGACACTAACCAATCGATAAATTCCTGCGACTGGAGTTGCAACGGAGAAACATTAACCGCAACAAAAAGGGTGCTGTCTCCTACGACATTGATAAAATTAAGCGCCTGATCAAATACCCAGCGACCAAGCTCTGAAATCTTCGCGCATTGTTCTGCAATGGGAATAAATTCCGCAGGACTTACTTCTCCGAGCGTTGGGCTATTCCAGCGTAGTAGCGCTTCGAACCCTTTTAAATTCTGCCCTTTTTGACAATAAACGGGTTGCAAATTCAGGCTTAGTTCGCGAGACATCACTATTGCCTGTAGCGCTTGCTCAATCTGGATCTTTCGACCTGCTTCGCAAGCGATAGCATTCGTGAATATATGATAAGTATTCTTACCTCGCTTCTTTGCCTCATACATTGCAATATCCGCATCATGTAATAGCTTCTCAGCATCGCAATGTAGGCACGGAACGGTAAAGTGACGTACGCCAACGCTACCACTTACACAGTGGCTGTTACCCTGATACAGAAATGGCGCTCGGATCCGCGCAAGAATATCTTCAAGCCCCCCCTCAATTGGTTCATGTAGATGCTCATCGTAAATAAGGACGGCGAATTCATCACCGCCAAGCCGGGCAATATCGGCATAGCTACTAAGCAGCATACGCATTCTTGTTGCAAATTCAATAAGCAGCTTATCTCCGGCTTGATGGCCTAAGGTATCGTTTATTAGCTTAAAGCGGTCTAAGTCAATATATAGCAAAGTAAACTTGGCGCGTTTACGCTCACGGAGCTTATCAACCAAAGACACAAAGCTCTGACGATTTAGCAGATCGGTCAAGCTGTCATGTTGGGCTTTATATCGCAATTGTTCTTGGAACAGTTTAGCCTGAGTAATGTCCGTCACTCTCCCCTCATACAAGCAACTATCCGGTTGATGCAGCCAATGCCCAGAATGCCTAAGCCAGATATGCTCTCCTGATTCTGCTTTTGCTAACCACTCCATTTCTTGGTGAGCTTGCTTAGTGGCAACAATCTGGTTCCACTGCTCATGACACTCAGCGTCTTGCATAAGCGCACTAAAGTCTGTATTTGGCGAAGGAATACGCCCACCAAAAAGTAACGCATTGAAAGCGGGGTTGGAGTCAATGATGTAGCCTAGGCGGTCTAGTACAAATAAACCTTCATGGCTATTAACGAATAAACTTTTATACTTACGCTCTGCAGCGACCTGTTGCTGCAAAGCCCCTAACCGCTTATTAGATTCGACTTGTAATCTGTGATTAGACACCTCTAGGCTTTTTGTTCTTTCAACAACTAAATTATTGACGGTGTCATTGCGGTTTTTCAGTTGCCTTAGCTGGAGCCACACCAATAAAATACAGGTGGCCAAAATACCTAAAAACAGTACAATCAGTACGCTATGGTTATTTAACCAACTTGGATGTAAACACGCCTCGTCATACAACTGCATGGTAATGGGCAAACCATAAAAATTAATGGTGTGTACCGCACTTGGCGTTAAATTCTGAAGGTCGAAGCGTTTTTGCCAATCGGAGCTATAAATAATTTCATTTTTTGAAGAGACCAATAAGTGTTGCTTACGCTGCTGATATAATTGGCCAAATAGTGAATCCAATAAAAAAGGTAACTCAAAACTTAATCCCAGTAGCGTTTTAAACTCTCCAAAACGCGGTTGTTCAATCAATACACTGAGTTTTTGCCTATTTGGCCAGACATAGGTCGTTAAGTCATTCTCATCCCGCTCTGCAAAAATATCTCTCTCAAGTACCTCCGCCTGCCCGACGGTCTGACCAACTTCAGACACAGGTGCTGCACGGGTAACCACCAACCATTGGTTAGCCTGCTTATCTAGATTGCCTCTAACTTTAAAGTCAAAATAGCCTCTTTCTCGCTGCACTTTCTCTAATATGGAGAATTGTTCAGGTGAAACCACTGCGTATGTTTCCATACTCAACCCTAAATTCGCCGTGGTAAGTTGTGACTGCGCTATCTCATAAAAGTCTGCATCTTGATGGGTGTTGAGGTAGGCGTCTATCGAATACAGTAGGTGAGCAACGTGTTGCAACTTACTATCCAGTATGTATTCTAATCGTGTCAATTCCTGCGCACTTTTGCTTTCTGATTGGTTTTGGTAGTAAACATTCGCTATCAAGCCAACATATATAAAACAGGCGAACAACAATATCAACCCCAAAACAGGAAGCCTTCGCTTAACAACCTGTTGAGCACTCTGGAGAATGGCATTTGTAAAAACGCGTCGTTTAATTCTGGACATCTTCATCGAACATTGTATGCTACACCCATTCGATAATAATTCTTATTTGCAATGAATAAAAGTAAACTTTTCCTTTTTTTGCTCTTTTGGGTACATTTTGGTCAAGCGGTTGCGAAGCAGCCCCACACCTCGCAAGTAAACGTCTATTCATTTAGAAAATATGAATTAATTCAACCTGTCCTCCAAGCATTTGAAAAAGAGACTGGGATCACCGTAAACCTAGTAAATGGTAAATCAGCACAACTGCTTGAGCGTCTCAAAAGCGATGGCGCCGACTCAAAGGCCGATGTGTTGCTCACCTCCGATCTAATTCAGTTGCATGATTACAAAGCACTACTGCGTCCTATCGATAAGATCACAAATTGGCAAGCAGTAAATCATGAGCTCAAGGATGATGATAAGCGGTGGATCAGTGTTTCGATAAGAACACGCGCATTATTCCGTAAAAAAGGCGTTTCTACACCCTTGCCCGTGCACTTTTCGGATTTAGATAAAACGCTTTACAAGGGTAAGTTTTGCATTCGCCAGTGGTCTCATAGTTATAATTTGACGTTAGCATCGAGCCTCTATGCTTCTTCGAATAGCAATGACTCCTCGTGGCTCAACCACGCTAATACGCTATTAGCAAAACGCCCTGTGGGAGGAGATAGAGATCAACTGCGAGCGCTTGCACAAGGCCAATGTGAATTTGCGCTGGCGAATCACTATTATTGGAGCATGATGCAGCACTCCGAAAATAAGCGCGATAAGGCACTTGCCGAACAGCTAGAGATCCACTTTCTGAAAATGCACTCAGGAAAAACGCCTATTTCTACCACCACGGTTGCGATAGCAAAGCACTCACCCAATGCACACAATGCCGAGCTATTTATTGATTTCTTGCTGAAACCGAGTACTCAGTCCATGTATGCTAATTTGCTTCATGAATATCCTGTGATCCAGAGCTCGCAAACGTCTCCGGCTCCGTTTTCCCCCGCCACGAAACAGGTGAAACTCGGCCTGCAGCAAGTGTCACGAGCCCAGCGAGTTATCAACTCACTCAGCAAAGATCACTTGTAAGTCACAGTTAAAGACCGGCACTGGTCCATCGAAAAGCTGCTGGCGGGTAAATGTTTTTGCAGGCTTGGGCCCCTGTAATGTCTGCACTGTATGTTCACGCTCGGCATACACTTGCTGGTAGGGGTGCTGCTCAGGCTTCTCATGCCACGTGAGCGTAAGAGAATTACTTTTATAGATCCAACGCCCCCGATACTCAGTGCCAACCTGCAGCCAATGACCATTGGGTTTCAGCTGCAATTGGATAGAATCATCTTTACATTGGTGGGCAAACAATAGATCTGGCAATGCTTGAGCAGCTCTGTTTTGCACCAGATACAACCCCGCGTTATTCGGTGTATAACGGTGCCCTTCCATATTAAATTCTGAAATTGTCAGCGTATCAAAACCAATCTTTTTCACCACATATTCGATATCCCTAAGCCACTTGTCGCCTGAAGTCATCGGTGGAATATTTAATTGTGCGCTCTCATATTGTAGCGGTACGGGAAGCTCGGTAAAACGATAATGAATATCTCGCTTTTCTAACGCTTGAACTAAGTTAGCTCTAGTACCTTCATCGAGACCAGATTCAAAGATATGTAAGGTTTGGGTGCTACAGCCACTCAACAGTAAAGTAGCAATTGCGAAAATACGTTGCATTGTCATCCTTGGTGTTACGCCTCGGTTTGAAGGGCACCTAATCTGGGAAGTACACTTCTACCTCAGTCTTATTAATACTTCAAATTAACACCTAGACAACCAATTTTCAACAGAAGCTTTTGGGTAGAGAATATCTTTAAACAATCGATGCTGTTGATGACGTAGATGCCGCTCCTGACTTGGCAGCCCGGCTTGCACCTGACTATGATGCTCATTAAATCGAGAGATGACAGAAAGCTTATCCGTGGCTTGCGTGAGAGATTCATTGACATAGTGACGTACATCATCCGCGGTCATTAGATCAGTCTTATCAACGTTCATAAGCTCTTTTCTTAATGCTGTGCGAATACCCATCGTTGCCTCCATAAAATACTGATAAAAACAAATCGCGTGGTCGGCTTGCAAGATACACACCAAATGCTTCAATAATGTTAAAGACCTCGGATTTAACGAAAAAGTTTCGTCATTCACCATAGTAATTTTATATACTGTCGTATAAGGCAATAAGACACTGGCTGTGTTAGGTAAATACGGCACGTTGAGGTTATTAAAATGCAAGATGGGTTTATTGAAATTGAGCTCGAAGAAGAGCCGATAGAATTGTGTAACCTTTTGAAAGTGCTCGACTTAGCAGAAACAGGCGGACATGCTAAGTTATTGATCACTGAAGGTTATGTAGCAGTCAACGATGAAATATGTACACAAAAACGTAAAAAGATTTATTCAGGCGATATTTTGCATTTTGATGGTGATGAATTTCATTTAACCTTAGCACCTGATGCTACGCCGCAACCGCGAGCAGTTGCCACTCCACGCGCCGAAACAGCACCAACGCCGAGTAAGAAAAAACGACAAAAGTCAGGAAAATCTTACACACAAGTGGACAAAAATACAGGCCGAAAACCCATTTCCTTTGGCTAGCAACCCCAGACGCTGACGTATTTAATTACAAAAATGCTCACCTTTTTAGTGCACCGATGCCTCGCGAAAGTGCACTTCCCCCTTGAAAAAGTCCCCAATCAACACTAGGACTATAGCAGTACAAAAAAACGGCAAGTCTGCAACTGGTACATTCTATGCACCTTGTTTTGCATTTTTAGAACAAAACCAATTCATTTAATTGGATGCTCTACTTCCCTCTTATATAGAGCAAATCTTAAGTGCAGTTGGTATAAGGAAAGGGTCAAGCATGAATAATTCATATAACACCCTGACTCAGCTTACCGTCGGCGAGCGTCAGGTCCATATTCACTCACTTCCAGCTTTAAGCGATAGGGCAAGAAGATTACCGTTTTCGCTTAAAATTTTATTAGAAAATTTACTGCGTCATGAAGATGGCAAAAACGTGACTGCTCAAGACATCGATGCCTTACTCAACTGGAAGCCGGAAGATAAACCAAGTAAAGAAGTTGCTTTCACGCCCGCGCGCGTCGTGATGCAAGATTTTACAGGCGTACCAGCTATCGTGGACCTTGCAGCAATGCGTGATGCCATGGCAAAACTCGGTGGTGATCCCAACAAAATCAACCCTTTATCACCCGCTGAAATGGTCATAGACCACTCAGTACAAGTAGACGAATATGGTCACGATGGCGCCTTTGATCTTAATGCTAAGTTAGAATACCAACGCAACAAAGAGCGCTATGAATTTTTGCGCTGGGGGCAAGGCGCGTTTGACAATCTAAAAGTGGTGCCACCCGCAACCGGGATCGTGCACCAAGTTAACCTAGAGTATTTAGCACGTGTCGTATTCGAAAAAGAAATCGATGGTATGCCATTCGCCTACCCTGATACATTAGTGGGTACTGACTCTCATACAACAATGATCAACGGCCTTGGCATTTTAGGTTGGGGCGTAGGCGGTATCGAGGCCGAAGCCGCTATGCTTGGTCAGCCAATTTCACTGCTCATTCCTCAGGTCGTTGGTTTTAAACTTGAAGGACAGTTGCCTGAAGGCACAACCGCAACCGATCTGGTACTCACCGTGACACAAATGCTACGTGAACACGGCGTAGTGGGTAAGTTTGTCGAATTCTTTGGGGATGGTTTAGCTGACTTACCACTTGCCGATCGTGCCACTATCGCCAACATGGCACCTGAATACGGGGCAACCTGCGGTATCTTCCCCATTGATAACGAAACCTTGGAGTATCTACGACTAACCAATCGTGATGAAGAAAAAATTGCATTAATCGAAGGTTATGCCAAGCATCAAGGCATGTGGCGAGAACCTGGAGATGAACCACTTTACACCGACGTATTAACACTAGACTTAGCGACAGTGGTTCCTAGTCTTGCAGGTCCTAAGCGCCCACAAGATAGAATTCCTCTCAATGACGCAGGCAAAACAATTCAAGCCCATTTGGGTGAATTCCAACATGAGCGCAGTGAAAAAAATGCCGTGTCAGATCAAGATGAAGCTCGTACTGTTGGTGAAGGCGGGACTTCTCGAGTCGATCAAGATGAGCCCGCAACGCTTGGCGTCGGTAAGGTTAAATTTAAAGATCAAGAGTTTGAATTGGTCGATGGCGCCTGTGTTATTGCCGCTATCACAAGTTGCACAAACACCTCTAATCCAAGTGTTATTCTTGCCGCAGGCCTTGTTGCACAAAAAGCCAAGGCACTTGGCTTAAAACCTAAGCCCTGGGTGAAAACCTCATTGGCTCCTGGCTCAAAAGTAGTTACCGATTACCTAAAACAAGCCGACCTATTGGAACCACTTGCAGAGCTGGGTTTTGATTTAGTGGGCTATGGCTGTACGACTTGTATCGGCAATTCAGGTCCCTTACCAAAAGAAATTAATGAAGCCATCGTTAAACATCAGCTGGTTGTCAGTTCCATCTTATCAGGAAACCGCAACTTTGAGGGGCGGATCCACCAAGATGTAAAAATGAACTTCCTCGCCTCGCCGCCACTTGTCGTTGCGTATGCGCTTGCAGGTCGCACTGATATCGATGTCTACAATGAGCCATTGTGCCAAACCGATGATGGCCAAGATGTGTTTTTAAAAGACATTTGGCCATCGGTCTCTGAAGTCAGTGAACTTGTGTCTCAGACAGTCACACAAGCCATGTTTGAGAAGAACTATGCAGACGTTTACCAAGGCGACCAACATTGGCAACAAATCGCGGTAAATCAGAGTGAGCGCTATGATTGGCAAGATAGCTCTACTTATATTCGAAAAGCCCCTTTCTTTGATGATATGAGTAAAGAGCCACCAGGGATCCCAAGTATCAAAGGCGCACGCTGTCTCGCTAAACTGGGCGACTCAGTGACGACTGACCACATTTCTCCAGCGGGTAATATTAAAGCTTCGGCACCAGCTGGGGAGTATTTACAAGCGCAAGGAGTGAAGCAAGCTGATTTTAACTCTTATGGTTCGCGTCGTGGTAACCACGAAATCATGATGCGAGGTACGTTTGCAAACGTACGCTTACGCAATCAATTGGCTCCAGGTACCGAGGGTGGTATTACTCGCCTGTTACCTGAGGGCGAACTTATGAATATTTTCGATGCGGCAGAGCAATATCAGCAGCGCAATACGCCACTCGTTGTACTCGCGGGCAGTGAGTACGGCACGGGCTCATCACGAGACTGGGCCGCTAAAGGGTCTTTACTACTTGGGATTAAGGCCGTACTTGCTAAAAGCTACGAACGTATTCACCGTTCGAACCTCATTGGTATGGGAGTGTTGCCGCTACAATTTAAACCAGATGATGGCCACGAAGAGCTAGGATTAACTGGCGAAGAAGAGTTTGAAATTGAAGGGATATACGACACATCAACCGAAGTGATAGTCACGGCAACGAATGCGGATGGCAAAGAAATCAAGTTTTCGGCGGATATCCGGATCGATACCCCTAAAGAGTGGGAGTACTACCAACATGGGGGAATTTTACAGTACGTCTTAAGACAAATGCTATAGGCCTCTTTTGGCAATACTTTAATGGAAAAGACGGCACCGGCCGTCTTTTTTAGAACCTGCGAGTGTAAATCAGCGTAATGGTATTGATGCCACCATCATCAAACGCACTGCCAATTCCAAACTTCAGCGCCGATTGTGAACTAAACCAATAATCAGTCTGTAACTCCACTACCGATTGATCAAAATCATCTTCTCGTAATCGAGCTGATGCAGATATCTGCCAATTCTTAGCCAAATAATAGCCAGCATGGATCTGCCAAAAGTCGATGTCTGCTGCGACTTTTTGCATTTTTACATCCCATCCAACGCCATTATCAATCTCTGTATAACGAAAAAATGGCGCAATTGCCGTTTCTGTATCTCGTTCATCCACTCCGTAGTTATCAAATTCTGAGCGCTCACCGATGAGCGTAACCCCAAGCTGCATATTATCACTAACAAAACGTCCCACTTGGACCAGCGCTATCGTATCTCGCGTCGCAGTAAAAAGTGCAGAGTCATCTCTAAATTGGGTTACATCTACAGCAACTCGCCAGTCTCGCCCAATAAAGAATTCAGCATCGGCTTGGTAAAGGTGCCAATCATCATTTTTAAAACCACCTACAGAGAAGTTGTTACTCTTTTGCAGGTACCCCTGTAAACCATAGGGTGTGCCATCATTCTTTAACTCAGTAAGATAGTGTCGATACTGAACACCTAAGAATCCATCCTCAATCTCTAAAAACTCTCCGAAGCCAACACTTACTTCATGAGAGTTGGCTATACTGAAGCCTGAATAAAATAACAGTCCTATCAGCGATAATGCTTTCATACTTTCCCCTTTATGTTAATGAAACGATTGTAACTATGAAAAAAAATCGCCATAGTAAAAAAATGTAAGCATATGTATTCAAAAGAGAGACAAGCATGGCAATCTGGTTCAAACCCGTAAGTGTAGAGTTGTGCAAAAAGCTGGAAGACGGCATGACGGGTAAAGGTACGCTCATGAAAACGTTAGGGATAGAAATCAGCGAGGTGGGTGACGACTACTTAGTTGCTACTATGCCAGCCATTCCTGAACACCATAACCCTATGGGTATGGTCCATGGCGGCGCAAACGTTGCTTTAGCGGAAACCGTTGCAAGTTACGCAGCAAACTTTGTTGTAGATACCGAACAATTCTACTGTGTAGGGCAGGAGATCAATGCTAATCACTTAAAAGCATCAAGAACAGGCATACTCACAGCTATTGCTAAACCTGTACATCTCGGTAAACGTTCATCTGTATGGGAGATCCGCATCACTAACAGTCGCAATGAACTATGCTGTATTTCCCGAATGACCGCCGCCGTAGTATCACGCTAAAACTTGATCTATCACAACTACAAAAACGCAAAACCACCTCATCATTATTGCAACACGCAAAATAGTGAGGTGGTACTGTGTCAACTCAAAAGCTTTGGCCTCTGCATATGCTCATCGTAGCGGGATTGATTTTAATTTTTACGGGCCACACCATGTTAACGAGCGACTGGTTGAATGATCTCGGTCCGAGCGGTTTTATAATTGGTGCGAGCTGTGTCGCGCTCGGTCTCATTTGTTCTTTACCGACTAAAATATATCTGACCATTTTACTAATGCGTCGAGAGCACCGAGATTAGCGTATACCAGCTTGATATTGGGTTGGTTTTACTGCACCCTGAGCGTCTAGGTTTATGAAGGTACTCAGTTTGTGGAAAAGGTCGACACTCTAATTATTGGCGCTGGCGTTGTAGGCTTAGCAATAGCAGCAAAACTCAGCCATAGCCGCAGCGTTATTGTTATCGATAAAGAATCTCGTGTTGGTGAGCATACAAGTAGCCGTAATAGTGAAGTGATCCATGCGGGCATTTACTATCCTTATGGTAGCTTAAAGCACCAGCTCTGCGTTCGAGGAAAAGCACTCCTTTACACACACTGTGAACAGCTAAACATCCCCTTTCATCGACTCGGTAAATTCATTGTTGCGACAAACGCAGAGGAAGCGCAAAGCCTAGAACAAATAAAGACTCGTGCCCATGCTAACTCTGTCACGGATATTGACTTTGCTTCATCCAAGACCATCGTTCAACAGCTCAGCCATTTGAAAATACATAGCGCACTATTCTCTCCCTCCACCGGTATTTTAGACAGTCACCAATTTATGCTGTCACTCATCGCTGAGATTGAAAGTAATGGGGGGATTGTTGCGACGCAAAGTGAGTTTATGCACGCACAGCAATTAGACAGTGATTTTATTGTTGCGTTGCGCTGCAATGGCGAGCAGTTCGAAATGGGCTGTAGCCAGCTGATAAACAGCGCTGGGCTGAACGCCCCCGATGTGCTCAATAAAATTACCGGTGATAGCAACAAAGCCATCGCCTATTATTGTCGTGGCCGTTACTATCGCTATCAAGGTAAGCACCCTTTTCAACAGCTCATCTACCCTCTACCTAACACGCATGGATTGGGCGTACACGCGACATTAGATTTAGCTGGGCAACTCAAGTTTGGCCCTGATACCGACTATATTGAAAACATTGATTATCAGTTTGATGACTCCCAAAAAGCGCGCTTTGTCGCGGCAATAAAGCGATACTGGCCAACTTTGGATGAGAGTAGGCTCACAGCGGATTACACTGGGATAAGACCTAAATTAAGCAAAGAAAAGCAAAGCGACTTTGTAATTCAGTTCGAGGCAACCCATGGAATATCAGGCTTTGTTAACTTAATGGCGATTGAGTCACCGGGATTGACCGCAAGCCTCGCCATTGCAGAATATATTGAACAACGACTTTAACGCTGGTTTTCCTCCAGCGCCTTTTCAAGCTGTTTCGTTCTATCATCCATCAGCTGTTGGATGTTTTTCGCATCTTCCATCACCTGTTTTACCGCTTTTGGATTTAATGCCGTTGGTAATGCCGAAGCAGCTTCTTTACTTACGGCTTGCTCTGGCTGTTTATTCAGAATGCTCGTGTCTTCGGCTGCTATCACGGTAATTTTGCGCTCGTCTAATTGATAGTGCTGCGACTCGCCGTTTGGATTGGGTTTATCAGAGTAGTGCCATTGTCCTTTGGCGTCCTGCCAACGATACACTTGTACACCTGATGTAGGTTGTTGAGTATCGTCACTCACAAGCTCCTTCGTGTGCGTTTTCACTTTATCAAGCGCTGTCACACCTTGATACGTTAATTCTGTTACCTGCTGCTCAACCTTGTTGGTCAACGAATTTACATTTAACCATGGCTTTCCATCAGGGCGCTTCAATACAAACAAACTGGCTAACGCCACCAGCATTATCATAATCATCAAGTAACTTGCGGCTTTCATCTTCATACTCTGACTTTCCTTAGAGCCCATACTTTAACAGTATCAGCTTAAATTGCTCCGTTTTTTTAAAGTCAGCATAAAAGCGATTGAAGTCATCACACAATTTTTTCGCTCTTTGAGTGCGACCAAACTGCAATTGTAACGGTGCCACATCCGAAACGCCGCGCACGCTGATGGTACTTTTTAATACTGGATATTTCAGCTGTAACCAACGCAGTGTTGGTACGCCAACAATAGAAAAAGCAAGACTTTTGTCACTTCCGCCCGCAAGCACGGACAAGATATCAAATTCTGAGTAGTAGTCTTTGCGCTGCAGCAAATTACTGTCAAAATACGGCTCTAACTGAGGGTAGGTATAGCCAAATCGACCTAAAAATAGATGCTCATTTAAGCCGTTTACATCAAAGTGTTCAGCCTGCTTGTGTGTAACAAAGACATCTTCAATTGTGTAAATTGGCGCGCTCCAACACATTTGCATTGTGCCACGATACCAATGTTCAGACTCCATCCGCACATCAACATTCCCTCGCTCGATTTCTACAGACGAACGCTTTTCTGGATAAACAGGGTAATTTGGTTGGTAATGATATTGTGCTGCAAACAGCTCGAAAATATCAATAAGCACACCCTGCTCTTGGGCATGTTCGATAATAAAGGGAGGATAATACTGCACTGCAAAGTTGATAAACGTTTTGCTTTCTTCCGCTGTATTAGCGTGGCCAGCAAAAGACAAGGTACAACTAAGTAGCAATAATAACATCGTCTTTGGAAAGTAGATCAAAGCCACCTCCAAGACCTTGAACAAATAATAGACTAAGTATGACCGATCGCAGGGATTTTCCAAGTCAAAAAACCAGCCACACTCAAATCTACTAAATGAACATTGCGGATCTAAATACCATCACCATCAATATGCAACCCACACTCACGATTTAGACCGAAGAAGCGTGTTTCTTCCTCTGTCATACCAGGTTCAAGCTTACGGGTGGTGTGAACATCCCCCATAGAAACATAACCTTGTTCCCAGAGTGGGTGATAAGGCAAATCAAACTTTGTAAGATATTGATACACATCACGATTATGCCAGTCAATAATAGGGTAAAACTTGACCGTGCCGCGACTGAGCTCAACGATTGGCTTATCCGCACGCGTTGAAGACTGTTGACGACGTAAGCCACTGAACCAAGTACCTGCGCTAAGTTCACGTAACGCTTGAGTCATCGGCTCAACTTTGTTTAGGGTATTGTATTTTTTAATCCCTTCTTCGCCTTGCTCCCATAACTTACCATACACCGCTTCTTGCCAAGCAGGACTCTGCTTAGCACGGTATATTTTAAGATTGAGTGCCAAACGCTCTGACAGTGATTCAATAAATTGATATGTCTCAGGAAACAAATAACCCGTATCAGTAAGTACCACGGGAATATCAGGCTGCTGCTGAGTCAAAAGATGTAACATAACCGCAGCTTGAATACCGAAACTAGAAGACAAAAAGTGAGTATCCGGTAAGTTTTCCAGTGCCCAAGCCACTCTCTGCTCGGCAGTTTTATCACTCAGTAGGACATTAGCATCCGCGAGTAGCATCTGCTGAGTTGCGCTGTCCAGAGTCAATATTTGCTTAAAATCACTCATTTTCTCATCCAATGGGCAGCCTAGCTGCCCGTTCTAAATCAAGCGTGGAAATCAGTTTTTGACACTTTTACTTCCGCAACGATTTCTTTGCGGATGACATAGTCACCAAAACATTCATCTTCGCTGCGCTCACTGACCCACTGACCAATTAACTCATCTAGCGCTGGCAGGAAGACGTCTTCGCCGACATTCTCCAAATACAACTTAGGAATGCGAGTACCTGCACGGTTACCACCTAAATACATATTGTATTTGCCAGGTCCTTTACCCACGAATCCAACCTCAGCTAGCATCGCTCGGCCACAGCCGTTAGGACAGCCAACTACACGAAGGATAATATTCTCTTCAGCAACCTCATGCTTGGCGAGCAACCCTTCTACCTTTGTCACAAGCTCAGGTAAATAGCGCTCCGCCTCAGCCATCGCAAGTGGACACGTCGGTAGCGATACACATGCCATCGAGTTTTTACGCTGCTCTGAATGCTCGCTATCTATCAAACCATGCTCGCGGGCAATTTGTTCGATTTGTGCTTTATCCTCAGCTGCAACTCCAGCAATAATTAAGTTTTGGTTTGCTGTCATGCGGAAATCCCCTTTGTGGATTTCTGCAATTTTGCGACAACCTGTTTTAAGTGGTTTATCTGGGAAATCTAAAATACGGCCATTTTCGATAAACACCGTTAAGTGATGCTTACCATCAATACCTTCAACCCAACCAAAGCGGTCACCACGGTGGGTGAATTCATAAGGACGGCTTGGCTCAAACGTCATACCGGCACGGTTTTCAACTTCCGCTTTAAACGCCTCTGTGCCAAATGTATCTAGCGTATATTTAGTTTTTGCATTTTTACGGTTTACTCGGTTACCCCAGTCACGTTGCACAGAAACCACATGCTCAGCAACGGCAAGTGTATGCTCAAGCGGAATAAAGCCAAGGTCATCTGCTTTACGTGGATAGGTATTAACGTCACCATGGGTCATCGCCAAACCACCACCCACAAGCACGTTAAAGCCAACTAGCTTGCCTTCATCTGCGATAGCAACAAAGTTGAGATCATTGGCATGCACATCGACTTCATTATTCGGAGGAATAGTAACGGTGGTTTTGAATTTACGTGGTAGATACGTATCACCCAAAATCGGCTCTGCCGTTGTCTCGGTTTTTTCACCGTTCAACCAGATTTCAGCGTAAGCTTTGGTTTTAGGTAGTAAGTGCTCTGAAATTTTAGCCGCCCACTCGTACGCTTCTTGGTGTAACTCAGACTCGACCGGGTTAGTTGTGCATAATACGTTGCGGTTTACATCCCCCGCCGTCGCAATAGAATCGATACCTACGCTATTCAGCAGTTGGTGCATCCCTTTGATGTTTGGCTTCAATACACCGTGGAACTGGAAAGTTTGGCGCGTTGTCAGACGAATGCTGCCATACATGGTTTTATCCGCTGCAAACTCGTCAATCGCCAGCCACTGATGTGGTTTTATGATACCGCCTGGCATACGAGCACGAAGCATCACGTTATGCAGTGGCTCAAGGCGTTGCTTAGTACGCTCTGGGCGGATATCGCGGTCGTCTTGCTGATACATACCGTGGAAACGGATCAATTGGAAGTTATCCGCAGTAAAGCCGCCGGTTAGTTGATCGGTCAGATCCGTTGAAATTGTGCCACGTAAGTGGGCACTTTGTGACTTCAAACGCTCATTATCAGAAAACTTTGCGTTTGCATCGAGCTTACTATTCGGTTTGATTTCAGAGTTGCTCATTGTCTTTCCTACATTAAAATTGGCTGACGGTATAACAAGACGCGTTAGTAAACGTCTTTCTGATAACGGTTTGCGCTACGCAATGCTTTAAGATATTGCTCAGCTTGTTCATCATCTTTCCCTCCATGGGTTTTAATGATGTCGATAAGTGCTTGGTGTACATCTTTGGCCATTCTGCTAGCGTCACCACAGACATAAAAATGAGCGCCCTTTTCAAGCCATGCAAATACAGCTTCGCCCTTCTCGCGCAGTCTATCTTGCACGTAAATCTTTTCTGCCTGATCACGACTAAATGCCAAATCTACATGTGTTAATAAGCCCGACTTTACATACTTTTGAATTTCAACTTGATAAAGGAAATCTTCTGTAAAGTGTGGATTACCAAAGAACAGCCAGTTTTCACCCTCTGCATCACGCGCCTCACGCTCTTGCAAAAAGGCTCTGAACGGTGCGATACCTGTACCTGGGCCAACCATGATCACAGGTGTAGCATTGTCGACAGGTAATCTAAAGTTATCGTTGTGCTCACTGAATACTTTCACTTTCGTGCCTTCTTCAGCACGATTCGCTAAATAACCTGAGCAGCCGCCAAAATGCTTTTCACCAAAGGTATCAAATTCAACTAAACCTACGGTTAAATGCACCTCTTCTTCCACCTCAGCTTGGCTTGACGCGATAGAGTACAGGCGCGCTTGTAATTTTCGACAGCAATCAACTAGTGCTTGCGCCTCAATGTTGGCAGGGTTTTGCTTTATCACATCGAAGATTTGGCGCTCTTCAATATAAGCACGCAATGCCGCTTTATCGTTTGCAAGTGCGCTTAGTTCCTCATTCCCAGTCGCAATCGCATACTTTTCAACAAAGCCAGGATACGACTGTGTTAGCTCAAGATGTTCAATCAACGCCGTTTCTAATGAAACGGTGAGTTCACCTATTTTTACGGTTTGTGCGTTGTCGAGTTTTAAGACATCGATCACCGCCGCCACTTCTTGTGGGTCATTTAAAAAATACACGCCAAGTGAATCACCCGGCTGATACGTGATATCGGAACCTTCAAGCGAAATTTCAATGTGACGCACATCTTTACTTGAGTTTCTGCCAGTGATCTTTTGTACCACACTCAGCTCGGCCGCGAATGGGTTTTGCTTTGTATATTGGCTCGCTGCAGCCTGAGGAGCACCAAATGGCATGCTGATAACGTTACCACCACCTGCTTGCTGCTGAGCTTTAAGCGCAGGCTCCAACGCATCTAGCGCCTGTGCGATCCACGCCTCGGCTTCAGCTTCATAATCCACATCTAAGTCAGCACGCGGCACAACAATTTCAGCACCAAGGGCAGCCAAGCGCGCTTCAAAATCCTTTGCTGTTTGGCAGAAGAATTCATAACTTGAATCACCAAGGCCAATCACTGCTTGCTTTACACCTTCCAGTTTAGGCGCCTTCTTACCGCCTAAGAATTCATGCAATGCTTCTGCATCTTCTGGTGGCTCACCCTCACCGTAAGTAGAGACAGCAATCACTAAGAACTTCTCTTTCTTCAGGTTGGCAGGTTTGTAGTCAGCCATATTGACCAACTTAGTCGTCAAGCCACGCGCTTCCGCCTGAGCTTTAATTTGGTTTGCAACCCCTTTTGCGTTACCAGTTTGTGAACCAAATAAAATAGTCAGAGGTGTAGACTCGTCAGCGCCCGCTGTTGCTTGTCCAGCAATACCTGATAATGCAGCTGAATTTGCGGTTGCAGCTAAATAGCCACTTACCCATGCCTGTTGGATTGGATTTAACTCTCCAACTAAGCCTTGTAGTTTTTGCAGTTGTTCATGTGTCAGCGGACTTGCTGCAGCATTAAGTTGACTTAACAACATCATGGATCCCCGTACCCAAAAGGTTTTTCTTGCTCATTGCATAACTGGCTCGCACGCAGCGTAGCCTACTTTTATTAGCGTGAAGCATACGTGGCAAATTGAGAGATCAAAAAGAATAGAATCTGCTTTTATATTCCTTTTAGTTATTGAAGATTGAAAAGTCCAAAGAAAACAGATTAAAAGAAGTTCGATATTTAACCGTCAAAAAGTTTAACATTGCCGTAACAGTTTTGATGCAAAATCAAACTGTCATACACAGACAAATCAATAATACAGATAATCATAATAATGAGACTAAAAATGAAACACGGGAAATATATAAACCTAATACTCAGTTCTTATTGCTCAATACTCAGCTTAAGCGCTGTTGCAGAAGTTACAAATGGCAGTTTTGAGAGCTGGAGCGGTCAAGTCCCTAGTGGATGGACGACGATAGACTCAGGCATCACACTTAGCTCGGTTACGACACCAATAAAAGACGGTAATCGTGCCGCAGCGGTACAGGTAACCACTGCTACACAAAGTAGCACAGACTTACAACAGCAAGTAAACGTTGAAGCTGGTAAAAGCTATCAATTTAGCACTTGGGTCTATCACACGGAAGGTGGTGTCAAAGCACGATTAGTGGTGGATGGCTATCATGGCTATTCAGATCAGTTCAATGTCGGGCAGTGGCAACAACTTAGCTATACCTACACCGCAACTGCAACCACAGCAATTAACGTTGGCTTACGTTTTTACGATGGCAGTGGTTTTGACGGTAATGAAACTGTCTACGTTGACGGCTTTGGTCCAACTTCTACCACACCAGAGCCGCCTCAGAGCTGTCAAAATAATAGTGTCACTCTCGCTTTGATGACCGATAATTATGGTAGCGAAACAAGCTGGCAAATCACTAATACAGCAAACACAATAGTGGCTAGTGGTAGTGGCTATAGCAATAATCAATCGGTAAACGAAAATCTATGCCTTAACGACGGTAGTTATACGTTTACGATTTTAGACAGCTATGGCGACGGAATTTGTTGCACCAATGGTAATGGCCAGTATGCCTTAACGCACGCTGGTACAACGCTCGCTTCCGGCGGCCAGTTCAGCAATCGTCAAGAGCATGCCTTTACGCTTGGCACAGCCACACCGCCCCCTTCAGGCGATGGTTACTATGCCTCAGCTGCTGGACTTAGCGGTTATGCACTGAAAACAGAGTTACACCAGATTATTCGTAATCACCAATCACAAGGTTATTCTGCTATTTGGAGTTTTATCGATCAGAACGAGCGCGACCGCTATTTTGAAAAAGATAACAGTATATTAGATCGCTACTCTGAAAAGCCAACGGCAAATGATAGTGTTACTTATGTCTCTACTGGCTCACAATGCGGCAGTTACAGCAGCGAGGGCGATTGCTATAATCGTGAACACTCATTCCCTAAATCTTGGTTTGGTGGCCAAGTAGAACCGATGAATTCAGATATCCATCATATTTTTGCTTCCGATGGCTATGTAAATTCAAAGCGCAGTAACTATCCATTTGGTGAAGTAGGAAGCGCTTCTTATACCTCAAGTAATGGTAGTCGCTTAGGTTCTGCATCTGGTATTAATTACAGCGGTACCGTATTTGAGCCTATTGATAGTTTCAAAGGAGATTTTGCTCGTGCCTACTTCTATATGGCAACGCGTTATCAAGATGTGATTGCAAATTGGCAAAATAATACCAGCTACAGTAATGCGGTACTCAATGGCACCCAGCAGCAAGTCTTCGAAACTTGGGTCGTCAACATGCTAAAAAGATGGCATAACGAAGATCCTGTCGATGCCCTTGAGCAAGCGCGCAACCAAGCAGCTTATGAATTTCAGGGTAACCGAAATCCATTTGTAGACCATCCAGAGTTCGTCGAAGCAATTTGGTAACTATAAATAAAAAAGGCCAGTAACTGGCCTTTTTTCAATAACATCATTTTGGCTAATATTTAGCGAGGGTTAATTGTAAGTGGCTCAATCGTCACTTTCGCATTACCACTTGCGCCCATATGCCCGTTGTAAGTTTGTCCTTCAAACAAGGTGTAAAACACATCAACGTAGTCATCATCGTTAGTAAACCAATGGCTTGGCATCGCTTTGATCAATTGATTCGTCAGTTGCGGGATAATCGCATAACCTTGAACATTAGGATCAGGAATAGCGCGCATCACTTGAGTCACAATATCCAAAAGTGTTGTTGCTAAGTCTTGATAGTTAGTATTGTCGTCTTGCTCCATCAGCAATAGATCTGCCGCTTGCCAACGATATCGCTCCCAATGAATGATAATTTGATTAGGCGTATAGTCCGTACCATCGTGGTCCAAATATGGCATATCCACAATATCCAGAACGGGCTCATCTCGGGATGGGTTGACACCTGTTACAATGCCGTAAACTTCCGCAGCCCCAGATACCCAAGGCTCTTCATCGTCATTTAGTCTGATTTTCTTCAATACACTGGTTGAAATCGGTTCAGCATCATCGTTGCTCTGCACAGCTGTTGATGGCATTGCTAAGCCTTGCTTGGCAAACACTTGCTTCATTACCTGAATGCCTTCTTGTTTTACCTTGTCACTATCAAGTTCAACGATTAGCACAGGTCGCTCTGGCATTGTATGTGCGTCAAGTAAATGCAATTGGCCATGCTCATCAAAGGCCTCTACATATTGCCAGTGCTTATCATCACCTTTAGGCGCAAAAGCAATTAATGGCGCTTCACCTTGTTGCCACTTTGTTAGCATTTCGCTAGAAGCAATACGCAGCTGATACAGATTAGAGCTATAGTCAGTCAGACCTTTTAATGAACGAGTATACTGGTTCGCTTCTGTCATGAGCTGCTTAGTCGCCCCCTGAACTTGTAGCTGATCCAGTGAAACTGCATCCTGATACTGGCTAAGTTGAGTTTGAACTTGGGGGCCTACGTGATTAAGTGATAGCGCTAATTTTTTCGCAATTTTCTTCTTTATATCAGCTACTTGAACTGATGCAGCGTTAAATTTATCAAGCTGCTTAAGTGAACTGTAGGTATTAAGGCTAGCCTTGTCTGCCGCAAAACTTGCGAAAGACATTCCGCCGAGCATGGCTATCATTAGGGTAGAAAGGGTTACATGTTGTTTCATCTTGCGTTCCTAGAAATAATCCGTGTTATGGAATAAACAAGATAAAACAACAAAAATAAATTATCAACACATTAACATGGTTAACATATAAAACAATTTAATCTAGCTTTTAGAGTTTTTATTCTTCTACTGGATAGATAGTAATTTCTATACCGGCACCTATTGCAGAGATCCTAAGCAACGTATCTGCCTGTAGTGCTTGCGAAAAGCACTTGGGTGACTTGCCTGAGTTAAAGCCAATATCAAAAGTTCGCTTGGTACAACCTAGCCATTGCTTAAGTGCCGCTTTAGAGCAAGACTCAATTAACTCACACAGTTGATTAATCGCTTTGTCAGGGGTTAATTCATTGGTATTTGCTTCGATGCGAGCCAATTGACGATAGTCATCTTGATCGTAATGCAGCACGATAGCATTTTTCTTTAAATCCGAAACTAGCGCACTGATATCCTGCTTTGACTCCAGTTCCAAATCGACATTTAAAAATTGAATTTCAGACATGTATTAAAAGCTACCTTGTAAAGCTAAATCTAGTAATGACTTATTTATCAGAGTGATAAGGACATTACTTATTGGACAATGCGACAATTTGTCACATTCTACGCACCGTGCGTTATAGTTATCATACTCACGAACAACTAGAATAACATATTGTGATGATTAAAAAACTGCTAAAACCCGCACGTAAACTCCACAAATACCTTGGCTATTTACTGTTTTTACAGATCTTTGCTTGGCTATTAGGCGGGCTGGTCATGAGCGCGCTCCCATTGGAAAAGATCCATGGTAAACACTTAGCGCATAGAAGCTTAGACAACCCCTTTCCCACTGCTGCGTACCAAGCTGATCTCAATCAGTTAGTACAAAACACAGTGCAAGTACGTCAAATCCAGTTCGGCCATTTTCTCGATACTCCCATCATCAAACTCAACCAAGATGAAAAGCTCATTTTCAACGGGGTAACAGGCGCACCTTTTACCACACCAAATCAACAGCAAATAATACAACAGGCCAATCAACACCTATTAATTGTAGCGGATGTGAGTCATATTGAACGACTTGCCACAGCTCCCAGAGAAGCAGGTTACAAGGAGGATGTTTGGCGAGTCGAGTATAACGATACCCTCTCCACTACGCTGTATCTAAGTGCAGCCAGCGGTGAAGTTGTGACGGTTCGTAGTACGTTGTGGCGCATCTTTGATTTTTTTTGGATGTTACACATTATGGATTACGACGAACGTGAGGATTTTAATAACCCCTTGCTCATTTCCTTCGCCGCTACGAGTGTGCTCTTTTGTCTAACAGGGATATTGTTATTATTGCAATCTCCACCTTGGCGAAAACGCCGCCCTGCACTTAATAAATAAAGGGGTTTACCGTATACGCTTGTTGGTATTGATGATTTTTTTGATATAGTGACATTCCCTGTATTCCACCATTTGGTGAGAGGTTATGTCACGATATTGCTATATCTTAGCGCTTAGCTTATTTGTATTAACAGCTAACGCTCAAGAATTCACGTCTTTCTCAAAAGCAAAGAAACATTTATCACAACAAGTTACCGACAATACCCGCACGCTTTATTGTAATTGTAATATCAAAAAGCAAGGCAAAAAGCTGGTACCGGATCCCGCAAGTTGTGGTTATACCCCGAGGTTACCTTACACTCGCAATGGCAAAGAAAACGCCCGTGCTCAGCGCATTGAGTGGGAGCATATCGTGCCTGCGTGGGAATTTGGACATCAGTTGCAGTGCTGGCAAGATGGCGGAAGAAAGCACTGCCGTAAAGTCAGTGAGCAATTTAGGAGGATGGAAGCTGATATTCACAATCTTGCTCCAGCGATTGGCGAAATCAATGGGGATCGATCTAATTTCCGTTTTGGTATGTTACCTAGTACTGAAGCAAATTATGGTGCGTGTCCAGTCAAGATAGACTTTAAATTACGCCGAATTGAACCTCCAGAATATGCAAGAAAACGCATCGCTGAGGCGTATTTTTATATGGAAAAAACCTACGGGCTAAAAATCTCCCCACAACAGCGGAAATTATTCACGGCTTGGCAGAAACAGTGATTGCGAGATAACCCAAGCAGTGCTAGTTTTTAGTCATACAACTAAAACAGGAACGTGAATACGATGCAACGTATTACTCTAGTTTTCGCATCAACAGCAATGAGCTTGTTATTAGCCGCTTGTGGTGGCGGTGGCAGCGATTCATTAGGCACCGATAATCCAGGTAATAACACGGGACAAACCGAGCCGCCAACTTGGACGTTTAATCAATTTCCTGCGTCAAGTCAGTTTATTAACTATTGTGCCTCGCCAAGAACGGGTACAGACAAATATAACAACAACCAACCTTATCCTGATAAGGGTGGTACGGCGATGCATGAAAAAATGTGGCTCCGCTCTTTTACCAACGAAACCTACCTTTGGTACGACGAAGTACTAGATAACGACCCAACACAATTCGATACCGTTATTGATTACTTCGAGCAATTAAAAACAAGCCAAACAACGGCGTCGGGTAATGCCAAAGATCAATTTCATTTCTACGAATCTTATGAAAGCTTCCAAAAAGAAGCGCAATCGGGTGTTGCAACCGGTTATGGCATTCGTTGGGCGGCCATATCCACATCACCACCACGTAATTTTACTGTCGCCGCAGTAGAGCCTAATTCACCAGCCGCGAATGCAGGGATCGTACGTGGAGATAAGATCCTCTCGATAGATGGCGTCGACTTTATTTCAAGTGATAATACCGCTGCGCTAAATGCTGGCCTATCACCAGAGCAAAGCGAGCCACATAACTTTGTATTTGAAGATAAATCAGGCAACGAAAAATCCATTACCCTGACTTCAGTCGATATTGAAACCTCACCGGTGCAAAACGCTAAAGTCATTAGTTATGGCGGTAAGCAGGTTGGTTATGTGCAGTTCAATCAATTTATTCCAACAGCCCAAGAAGGGTTGGTTGAAGCCTTTACTCTATTTAAAACACAAGAAATAGACGATTTAGTACTCGACATGCGTTACAACGGCGGTGGTCGCGTCATTATGGCAGCACAACTAGGCTATATGGTTGCAGGCAACAGCAGCCTAAATAAAACCTTCACTTATAGCACCTTAAATGACAAGCGTACTGCTGAAGAAGAACGAACAGAATTTGAGTCTAGAGCTATTAACTGGGCTGAAAACAAGTTTACATCCACCACTTTGCCCACCGTAACCTTACCTAGAGTTTATATCCTCTCGACACGAGGCACGGCCTCTGCCAGTGAAAATGTAATTAATGGCCTGCGCGGCATTGATGTTGAAGTCTTTTTGATCGGTGGTACCACTCGAGGTAAGCCCTATGGCTTTGTGCCCGCGCAAAACTGCGGCACGGTTTACTATACCATTCAGTTTGGTTCAGAAAATGCCAAGGGCTTTGATGCTTATGCTGATGGCTTTACCCCTTCAGGAGCGTCAAGCAGCGGTGAAATTGGTCTGAGCGCACAAGTGCCAGGTTGTATTGTCGCAGATGACTTCTCAGCACCGCTAGGCAGTCAAGAAGAAGATCTTTTCGCCGCAGCACTGACGCATATAGATACCGGTCGTTGCCCAAATGTAGCGCAATTTGCGCCTACTGCTCAGCCACAGTATCAAAATAAGGAGCATGCGGTTACGCTCCCAGTCTATCCACTGCGAGAAAATGCAATTTTAATGAAGCCCAAGGAGCCGCAATAATGGCGCTGCTAAAAGCGGTGAAAATCACCGCTTTGGCTTTATTGATGCAAGCGTGCAATAGCGCGCCTGCATCAACTTCGGTTAATGAAGCTGTACTCTCGACATCTTCGCCCGAAATGTTATCACAACTCAAGCAAGCTATAGTAAAACTCAAAGGCGGTTTACCACCGACGCTCGCAAGCACCGTTTTTCAACGTAGTCCAACACTACTGCTTGAGCATGGCCAAAGCCTAGATGGTAATGGCAGTCCAATTTTAGGCGCCCATAATCTCGCTTATGAGAGTTTCATCTTGCAGCTTCGTGACACCCAGTGTGTGCTCTACTATCCGAAAAAGGATACTTATGTCGTGCTCAGTAAAGTTAGCTGCAAAAAGCTGGAAAAATAACGCCTGAGCTCAATCTATTAGCCTCAACTCAAATTAGCAAAATGGCGCTTTAACACGTCACATAATGCCTGTACTTTGGCCGTTCGGTGGACCAGTACATGGGTAACTAGCCAAACTTGGCTTAGCCATTTTAACTCATCACGCAACACCGGCTGTAAATCTGGGTAACGTTTTGCTACATCGTGCTGTAGCCCACCAATACCTAAGCCATTAACAATGGCACGCGACGCATCTGACGTTTCAGATACCCTAAGCGTCACTTGTGTCTCAGGGATATGTTCATCTACCCAAGCGAAATATGGCACTCTTGCATTAAATCCGGCCACACCAGAGACAAAGTAATGCGCCTGTAACGCTTCAAGTGTTTTAGGGATCCCCATACGCTTGATATAGCTTGAAGACGCATACAAGCCTGCTTCTAAAGTATTTAGATGCTGCACTATGTAGTCGGGCTCATCGGGCTTTGGTCCTGCCCTCACCGCTACATGCGCCTGTCCGTGATCTAAGCGTAAACGCTTTTGGTCGAGAATGACTTCAAGTTGTACCTGTGGGTGTAATTGCTGAAAAGTCAAACAAGGCTCCGAGAGCATATCCATAAAGCCACTGACCGTTGTCACCAAAAGCTTACCTCTAAGCTGACTGTCCGAGGCAACAATAGAAGTACTCAACTCCATCAAGCGCTCGTCTATTTGACTCGCCGTCGCAAGTAGCTTTTCTCCTGCCTGTGTTACCTGATAACCTCGGGCATGACGGTGAAATAACCGCGTTCCCAATGCTTCTTCTAAGCTATTTATTCGTCTCAGTACCGTACTGTGGTGGATCTCTAAATGCTCAGCCGCCGCTGATAAGGTGCCAAGCTTGGCAACCGTGTAAGCGACCTTAAGATCCTGCCAATCTGTGAATTTATCCATAACCACCTCTGTGCATATATGCACACAAGCTTTGCGTTTATTTCGGTTTTGTGCAAGTAAAATTTTGCTACTATCACTTTAACGAAACAAAATAAGGTATCAGCAAGATGACTACAGCAAAAATTATCGCACTAGCAGGCAGTTTAAGAAAAGACAGCTACAACCAATTACTCATCCAAGCCGCGGCAAACTTTGCACTAGAAAGTGGCGCAGAAGTAGAAGTGATCAAGTTACAAGATTTAGATATTCCAATGTTCGATGAAGATCTTGAAGCGCAAGGCACACCAAAAGGTGCTCAACTTTTAAAAGACAAGCTGCGCGATGCCGATGGTATTCTATTAGCAAGCCCAGAATACAATGGTTCTTTCACTGCGGTGCTCAAAAATGCAATAGACTGGGCGTCTAGAACAGAACAAGGTGCAGTGCCAGCATTTAGAAACAAGGTAGTGGCGCTCTATGCAGCCTCACCAGGCGGCTTAGGTGGATTACGCGGCCTAAACCATGTCCGTGATGTGTTGTCTGGCATTGGCAGTTTAGTACTCGCAGACCAATTGGCTGTACCTGGCGCATTTAATGTATTTGATGACCAAGGTAAAATTAAAGACCCAGAACTTGCTGAGAAAGTATCAAGCCTCGCTCTGCAACTGGTGTCCGTTGCAAGTAAGTTAAAATAACTTTTAATCTCTCGTTCATATCTTGCTATGGACGCTTAGCTCATGCACACTAAGCGTCCAAAGCGAATTAGAGGCGCAATATCAGCCTTGTAATAATGGATACGAAAACGGGAGTCAGCTTTGCAAAGCACTCAGAGTCACCTATTTACCCCCTATCTCTCACACCATTTTCATTGCATTCAGTTTGATCCTGACAGCTTTGACGCGCTTTCCTTTGAACAGCAAAATATACTCCTGCCCGCTTCACTTGATAAATCGGTAGCGAAAAGGCGAGCCGAGTTTTTAGCAGGACGAATATGTGCCAAGACTTGCCTAGCGCAATTTGGACAAGGTGACTTTACGCTGCTTAACGGCTCCGATCGGGCGCCTATCTGGCCTGCTAATATTGTTGCCAGTATTACGCATACTCGAGGGATCGCGGCTGCGATTGCTACAGATGATATTGCCGTGAAAGGCTTAGGCATTGATATCGAAAGAGATATGAAACCGAAGCAAGAAGTCGAACTACAACGACAAATTCTACATCCTGAAGAAGCTGAAATTTTTGCGCTGTTCGGCGAGCAAGTGCACTGCCCATTGACTGTTATTTTCTCGGCCAAAGAAAGCATATTTAAGGCACTTTATAGCACGGTGCAAAAATTCTTTGGCTTTGATGCCGTCAAGCTGACTCAGTTTGATGACAAGAAACTTATTTTCACTTTGGTGGAAACGCTACACAAGGATTTAGGCGAAGGACAACAAGTGGAAGTATATTACCAATGCAAAGACGCCTTAGTGCTGACCGAGTGTGAATACATTGCAGAGTAAAATCATACCTGTTTGACTTAATACTTATAGCAATTAGTCTTAATTCTTGCTCAGTTTGAAGGAATAAATCTGACGCTAGCTGCGTTAAAAGTTTCTTATTTATAATTAAAAACGCCCACTTGGGGCGTTTAATCTGAAGTTTGGATAAGGATTCACTTACCCATTTTCAAAAGACAACTTACTGAAACACGACATTTTCACTGCCAGCAGCCGCTTTAAAGCGCGCTATCAGCTTTTCACAGTCCTGTAAGATCTCCGCTTCTAGGCGCTCTTCAGCACGCCAACGCTGGCTATCCATTTTGAAAATCTCTTTTTTAGAATACTTTTTACGCGCGTCATGAGTTGGCATTTCTTTGACTTCATCATACATCTGATAAACACCAGGATAACTCTGTTGTAAGTCAACTTCCTCGTCAAAGCTATATTGCGAGATGAGTACCCAAACTCGTAAACACCCTTCAGAATATTCACATTGTTTTTCCTTCATCGCACGCGCGATCAAGTTAACGCTATCCGCAATTTTTCCATTGCGCTGCTGCCGTGACTTTTCAAGCTCAGCAGCCTTTTGCTCGCGATGTTTGGCAATCTGCTCTTTTTGTACCTTCAGCTGCCATAGTAATTTACCCGCGTAAAACGCCAGTCCAGCAATAATCAGGGCACCAATAATGATTGCGATGATCCATGCAGTATTCATTACTTATCATCTTCCTCAAAGTCGTCGTCTAACCATTCATTTGCTAGATCATTACTCATAAACTGATCCATTGGATCATCATCTAGCATATCGCCTTCTTCAAACTCATCATCAATTCCTAAGATCTCACATAGTTCCTGATGACGTGCAATGCCGCGATTGAAGTATTTCGCATCTTTACCTGTTAGCAGTTCACCGCGTTCATGGCGTTCAAGTAGCGCCATCAAGCGTTCGTCATTTTCTAACTGCTCAAGCTCTTGCTCTGGAGTTAACGTCTCTACCGCTGTAGTTAACTTAACTTGTGGCTGTAGATGGCGCTTCATCTCAGGCTGTGTATTCGACTCAGCCGATTGTGGCTCTGCAACCAAAGAAATGGGCTTTTTACTACCAACACGCGGATCTTTATTGGTCGTCGTGTTTGATTGCTCTTTCACTAGGATCTCTGGTGCATTTCTAGAACCCGGCTTTTTACCCTTGGTTTTTTTGCTACGCTGCTCTTTGAGTGCACGTAATGCTTGGAGCTTTTCTTTACTCAGCCTTGGTGTTCCATTGGCTGCAACTTTACGTGTCTTTTTCTTTCTGGTCATAATTGGTTATCCAAAATTCTCGCGTTAACTACGCTTGGTGAGAATGATGACATCATTCCCAATAAATTCTAATTCACAATCCTGCTGCGCGGCAAAATACACAAAGCTTTCCCGGCTAAAAAATGAAATATGCGTTAGGTCATTTTTATAGTGCCAATTCGCAAAGCGTGCTTTATCAATGACGAGCTTAGTCATCAATGCCAGCGGCTTTCCCACATTTAAGCATGCTAACAATTGCGTTAATACTTTTGCAGGTTCTGCTAAATGTTCCACCACTTCTGTGCTCACGACAAAGTCATACTGACGAGTCAGTACACTGGTATCATTAGCATAGTACAGGTCAAACAAAGCCACCTGATGCCCAGCTTCTTCGAGCATTTTCGCAAGCAGCGGGCCTGGCCCACAGCCAAAGTCTAAACCTTGGCTTGGCGTCACCAAACGCGCCAACAGTGGATCCGCCACTCGTGCTAGAAAGCGACGATAGCCTTCATCGGCCAGATCGTTTTCATGGCTATCATAAATGGCCTTTTCTTGAGCTGGTGTTAATCTCGACTTGGGATCAACCATCACCAACTGGCAGGTTTGACATTGCCAGTACTGTCGATACTTGTCTTGATGGTAGGCTTCAAGCTGATTACCTTGGCACAGGCCACAACTGAATAGAGTTGAATCTTGCAATGGTCAACAGTGATTGCTTAATAAGGCGGCTATTGTATCAGGTATAATAGAGGCAACCAAATAAAAAGGCGGCAGAGATCACTCTCTACCGCCTACTAATCTGAGCGTCACAACTGGACACTTCTCCCTTCGACTTTTAAGTCTTATTATTATTCTTTTTATTTTATTGTCGTCCGTATTGTTTTTATTTTAGACTTCCGTGACACTTTCCATATTGTTTTTATTATGAGACTTCCGTGATTTTCTTATTCTCGGTCTTCCTGACGCTTTCTTGATAGTCCTTCGTATCCAACTAGATACATAACTTTGCCACCTACGCTTCCGTATCGAATTGTCCCTTTTTTTGTATTGCTTGGCGACAACGAATAATCTACGCTCCTGAGCTTGAGTTACAACTGTTTAATAACAAATTTCTTACCTTAATTTTTTTAATTAAACAGAAAAAAGATGAATTACATAAACTTACACTGAACAAGAGCTTAAAAATAAGCTAAAACTCACATGTTGCACAAGCAAATATCTCACATTAAAAGTGAGATATATCTCACAACCTCAACAACAAAAAAAGGCAGCCTATGCTGCCCTTTTTTCAATAGTAAGAGTTTACACTGAGAGAGGTAAACTCACTATACGACTTTAGTGTAGACCACCTAAGTACTTAGATAATACTTCGATGTCTTTGTCTGTAAGCTTCTGCGCGATATCACGCATCATACCATTCATGTCATTGTTACGAGTGCCATCACGGAACTTCTCAAGCTGTGATTTGATGTACTCAGGGTGCTGGAATGACACTTTAGGGAACTTAGCTAAAGAAGTACCGTTACCACGAGGACCGTGACACGCAGCGCAAGCTGGAATACCACGCTCAGCATCACCGGCTTTATATAGCTTCTGACCTACAGCAACAACATCTTCCGGCGTTGAACCAGCAGACATAGATAAAGAAGAGAAGTATGCGGCTAAATCTTTCATATCTTGATCTGACAGCGGCATAGCCATACCACTCATCACAGGATCCATACGCCCTTCTTTACCACCAGACGTCATACCTAGCTTAAACTCTTGTAGCTGCTTATAGATATAATCTGCATGCTGACCTGCGATTTTAGGATACATAGTCACAGGGGCATTGCCATCTGGACCGTGACATGCTGCACACGTTGCAGACTTTGCTTTACCTGCTTCCGCGTCACCATCGAATGCCGATGCGTTGCTTGCTGACAACGTACCAAGCAACATTGTTAAAGTTAATGCTATTTTTTTCATGGTAAATTCTCTGTTTCCGACCCTGTAATTTGTACCCTCGCGAACAAAGTCGCTCTCTTTATTGCTCGGGCAAATAATACCAATCAGTACTAATTAGGTTGTTATGTTAATCAGATGAATCATACATGCAAACTTAGCAAATATAACGCCAAACAGCACCGATCCATCTAAATACGCCTTGCTCAGTAGTGACTACTGATAGGTATACACTTTAGATTGACATTGCAATTTCTACATTCTACACGATATTACTTTCTCTGGCACGTTTTCTGCCCATATTAAGCTTATAATTTATAGGGACTTGACCTAGATTAATTAATATTGGGACGACGCTTCGGCCAATTAGCAACAAAAGCGGCATTTAGAACAAACCTCACAATGCTTTTGGTTTCCGTCATACTGTTATAAAATACGCAATTCCATCCGCGAAAGTTTAATCAGTTAGGAGTCAGCGTGCTAAAATCTCGCGTTAAATACAATCAGGCACAATTTATCACAAGTGCACCAGATATCAGTAAACTGCCACCAGACACTGGAATTGAAGTTGCTTTTGCGGGTCGCTCTAACGCTGGTAAGTCGAGCGCACTCAATACGCTTACAGACCAAAAGCTGGCACGCACCAGTAAAACACCTGGCCGGACTCAGCTTATTAATACTTTTTCTCTAGGTGAAGATCAGCGTTTGATTGATTTACCTGGCTATGGCTTTGCAAAAGTCCCATTAGAGATGAAAAAGAAATGGCAAAAAGCATTAGGTGAATATTTACAACGCCGAAAATGTCTTAAAGGGATTGTGGTATTAATGGATATTCGTCACCCTCTTAAAGATCTCGATATGGATCTCATCAACTGGGCGACTGGCAGCAATATACCGGTATTGGCGTTGTTGACTAAAGCCGATAAGCTAAAACAAGGTAAGCGCAAAGCAGAAGTACTTCAAGTACGTCGTGCGCTAGCTGAAATAGACGGTGATATCACCGTTCACGCATTTTCTTCTTTGAAAGGCATCGGATTGAACGAATTAGCGTGGAAACTGGATGATTGGTACTTAGGTCCGTTTGTTAAAGAAGCTCAAGAAGAAGCGAGCGAATAATCAAAACGCAGGGCGCGCCTAGCTAAGATAAAAGCGCGTCTTTGCCGACATCAGATAAAACCCTTTTTCATCTTCCTCGAGCAGTTCAGCCCACTGATAATAGACATTTCGTGAAATTCTAGCGGTTAAACCATAATTGAGTGTGAGAAATGGAATATCTCCCCCATTAACATGCTCAAGGGCTAGTGGAAACACATCACAAATGGGCCACTCACGGCCTAAATTATCTACAGCAATAATACAAGGTGATAACTCCAAAGCCGATGCTTCATCACAATAACGCCATTGCTCGATAATAAACGGATGAGCAAGCACCTCTATCTCACAACTTTCAGCTGGTGTTTTTAACCAATACTGCTGACCATCAAAGGTTAAAACACTAGCAAACAAGGCAACAAGTGATTGCCGTTTAATTTCACGCCCTTGATGAAACCAACGACCATCCGCTGCAATTTTTATGTCAGAAAAACCGCACGACGGCGCCGACCAATTTTCGGTCGGCGCATGAGTCGTAACATACTGTTTGATTAACGCATCAATTTTGTTCATCAAAAACCAAGTTGAAGCTAACAGGCACGCTAGTCGCGATAGTCTTCAGACCCGCAATTTCTCGTAGCGCTTCAATCCCTTTATCTAACCCAAACTGCTTAGAATCGAGAATAAATGCATGTACCGGTGTAACCACCAAGCCATTAGCACTTTTCGTTATCAGTAAGTCTAGGCTGATCTTTTGGATCTGACCATGCAGTGTCAATGTTGCTGTCACATCATTGATTTTTTGTGTACCAGCTTTAAGTTTAGCAAGCACTTCAGAAACATCAGCGTTAACTTTCGCCTTTGGGTGTTGCGCTACATTGAACAGCATCTTTTGCATGCGTTCATTACGGATCGGGATCATCGTTTCAACGCTTGCTAAATCAATATTAACCTCAAGCTCACCTTTAGCAGATAATGTACCATCTATCGTTTTAAAATGATGTACTTCTGCAACGCTAGTCTGTTTTACAGACACAAAACTAACATCGCTTTGTTGTTGATTAAATTGCCAAGCTGCGAACGCCTGAGAAGAAATAAGTGCACTACCTAAAAGAAGGTACTTTAGCATGACGACTTCCTTATGAAATGAGAGTGAATTGCATTTGAGCGCTCAGTGTAAAACGCAGTGCAAATTAAATAAACCTTTAATCTAAAACTGATGGCTAAGACTAGATATTATTCTTGATCTAAGACTAGAAATTGATTTGTTCAAGAGAAGAAAAAGACGGCCCGTAAAAGTTACGAGCCGCTATAGCAATCTGGGGAGAAGCTATCAATACACTGTATCCTCTTTCGAGAGATACATCATCAACAGGATGTCCTACAGGATGAGGACGGCGCGAACAATAACAAATAGACGTCCAGAAATAAACACCAAAAAGCAAAACTTGAGCCAATTTGATAAACTTTCAACGTTAATTTGTTTTTTGTTACTGGAGATTAACAGGAGCTACAAAATTAAGACGCTATGCTGCTAGTGTATACTTGCAAACAAAGATGAATGAAGTTGCACTAGTCTAATCGACTAGTGCAACTCGGGTAGATTTTAATATTGACTAGTGGGCTTGTTCCCAGTTGTCACCACTGTCGGCTTCAACTAATAACGGAACATCAAGTGTTGCCGCTGCGCTCATCAACTCGCAGATCTTTTCACTGTATTCAGCAACTTTATCACTGTGTACTTCAAACACTAATTCATCGTGCACTTGCATGAGCAACTGGATATCATTGCTATCACAGCTTTGTAGCCATTCATCCACTTTAATCATCGCTTTTTTGATGATGTCCGCCGCAGTGCCCTGCATCGGTGCATTGATGGCTGCACGCTCTGCTGCTTTTCTGCGAGCGCCATTACGCGCATTGATATCCGGTAGATACAAGCGGCGACCGAATAAGGTTTCTACATACCCTTTATCAGCAGCCTCTTCACGCGTACGCTCCATATACTCTAATACACCAGGGAAGCGTTCAAAGTACATATCCATATAATGTTGCGCTTCATTTCTTGGAATATCTAACTGACGTGACAGACCAAACGCACTCATGCCATAGATCAGACCAAAGTTAACCGCTTTGGCTTTTCGGCGCATATCAGAAGTCACTTCCTCTAGCGGCACGGAAAACACTTCAGACGCTGTTGCACTGTGTACATCTTTACCTTCAGCAAAGGCACTCAACAACCCTTTGTCTTGTGACAAATGTGCCATGATCCTAAGCTCGATTTGGCTGTAATCCGCCGCAACGATTTGTTTATTATTGTCGGCAACAAATGCCTGACGAATACGACGTCCCGCTTCATTACGGATTGGAATATTTTGCAAGTTAGGATCGCTTGAGCTTAGACGGCCCGTTGCGGTAACGGCTTGATGATAAGAGGTGTGCACACGACCAGTATCCGCATTAACCAATTTTGGTAGTTTATCGGTATAGGTTGATTTCAGCTTAGCTAAGCCACGATGCTCAATAATAAGTTTTGGCAGTGGATAATCATGCGCCAACTCTTGTAGCACTTCTTCAGCCGTTGAAGGCGCGCCTTTTGGCGTTTTCTTAATCACTGGCAGCTCAAGTTTGTCGAACAATATCGCTTGCAATTGCTTTGTTGAACTCAGGTTGAACTCCTCACCAGCAATTTCAAAGGCCTGTTGTTCAAGCTCACCTAAGCGTTTTTCAATCTCAATACTTTGCTTCGCGAGCATATCACCATCGATGTGCACACCAGTACGTTCAATGCGAGAAAGTACACTCAGCAGCGGTAATTCAATTTCTGTAAATACTTGCTTAAGGCGATTTTCTTTTTCAATTAGCGGCCAAAGGTGTTGATGTAACCTCAGCGTAATATCAGCGTCTTCCGCGGCATAAGGTGCCGCCTTTTCTAGCTCAATTTGGTTAAAGGTCAGTTGGTTCTTACCTTTACCAGCGATGTCTTCAAAGCTAATGGTTTTATGGCCTAAATATTTTAGCGCCAAGGAGTCCATATCGTGACGAGTTCCAACACTGTTAAATACGTAAGACTCCAACATGGTATCAAAAGCGATCCCCTGCAGTTCAAGCCCTGCACGAGCAAGCACACTTTGATCATATTTTAAATTTTGACCCACTTTTTTGATCTGAGGATCTGCAAGTAGTGGTGCCATGATCTCAAACACCATATCTTGAGAAAGCTGCTCGGGCGCTCCCACATAATCGTGATTGATTGGTAAGTAAGCCGCTTCGCCCGGTGCAACCGCAAAGCTCATTCCTACTAGATCCGCCTGCATATAGTTAACACTGGTGGTTTCAGTATCAAAAGCGATGAGTTGGGCTGCTTTTAACTTAGTTACCCAGTCATCAAGCTGTGCTTTTGTCAAAATAGTCTCGTATTGGGTGTCGACCTGCGCCGCCGCAGGCGCCGACCCTTCAGCCTCCACATCAACGATATCAGCTTGTGACTGACCATCCAGCAATTCAGCTAACCAACGCTTAAATTCACACTGACCATATAGCTCGATTAAGCGATCTTTGTCCATCTCAGCTATCTTAAATTGCTCTAAGTCTTGCTCTACTTCACAATCCAGCTTAATGGTGGCTAATTCATATGACAATTTTAGCTGCGCTTGGTGTTCCTCTAGTTTTTTCGCCATGGTTTTTGAGCCACGAAAACCTAAATCAGCAATTTTGTCTAAGTTTTCGTAGAGCGAATCAATAGAGCCTAACCCCTGAAGCATCGCCAATGCCGTTTTTTCACCAACACCAGGTACGCCCGGAATATTATCGACCTTATCTCCCATTAACGCGAGATAGTCGATGATCAAGTCAGGACCAATACCAAATTTATCCACTACCCCTTCAGGGTCTAAGATCGTATTCGTCATTGTGTTGATCAACGTGACATGTTCATTGACCAATTGCGCCATATCCTTATCACCAGTGCTGATTAGCACATGGCGACTTTGCTCTGACGCTATTTTAGAGAATGTACCGATCACGTCATCAGCCTCAACACCACTTATACTTACCAGTGGTAGGCCCATTGCTTTAATTATTTCGTGGATCGGCTCAATTTGCGTTCTCAGATCATCCGGCATAGGTGGGCGATGCGCTTTATATTCGCTATACATTTCGTTGCGAAAAGTCGGCCCTTTAGCGTCAAAGACTACTACCATATGACTTGGTTGATATTGCTTAAGCAAACTCTTAAGCATATTGATCACACCGTAGATCGCACCAGTTGCTTCACCTTTTGAATTTGTTAAATGTGGTGGCGCATGATAAGCACGAAATAAATAGGAAGAACCATCAACCAAGATCAACGGATTTTGAGGGATCTGAGACATAAATATTGGATCCTAAATTAGTCTTTTGTGGAGTAGAATGTAAGGATGCCACAAGGCACAAGATAAAACGAGTTTCGCGTTATCTCATCATTTAGATAAATCGTGCTGCACCTGTGGATAACTTTGTAGACAAACACGAAAAATCGCTCCGGAACTTTGTTTTAAAAGTCAGAGTGCAAACTAAAACTTTGATTTACTTGCGTTTTTTGTGCCTTTTTTATTGTTATTATCTTTACCGCTTTGTGGATAAAGAATTTTTTTAGTCACGCTTAACAAACTGGGTGAGTAAAAAATAGCCTGATTTTCTCAAGCGGAGGAGTATACTAACACAATTGATCAAAGATCATAGAAGATCCTTTATAATTTTTTAATTCGTGCATAATTCTTTTTATGCATATAGCGCGCATGATGTGACATTGAAGGGAGAAATGAATGAAAAAAGTAGCGGTAATTTTAAGTGGCTGTGGTGTATTCGACGGTGCCGAGATCCACGAGTCAGTATTAACACTACTCAATCTTGAAAAAGCAGGGGCAAGCTATCAGTGCTTTGCACCTAATATTGATCAATTCCATGTGATCAATCACATCACCGGTGAAGAACAAGATGAACGTCGTAATGTTCTTGTTGAAGCCGCCCGCATTGCACGCGGAGAAATTGCAGATCTGGAAACATTAAGTGCTGACGAATTCGATGCTTTGGTATTACCAGGAGGTTTTGGTGTAGCAAAGAACCTTTCCGATTTTGCTTTTAAAGGCGCAGACTCTACGATCCTTGAAAGCGTAAAGCGCGTATGTCGTGAGTTCAATCATCAGCAAAAGCCTATTGCTTATTTATGTATTGCGCCAGCACTCATCGCCCATATCCATACACCGGGTACACTCGCAACCATAGGTAATGATGTTGATACCGCAGCGGCAATTAATACGCTTGGTGCAAAGCACGTGGATTGTGAAGTGACCGAGATCGTCGTTGATGACAATGAAAAAGTTATTAGTACACCGGCATATATGCTAGCATCATCCATCCTTGAAGCCGCGACAGGCATCGAAAAGGCGGTGATTAAACTCATCGAAATGGCATAGAGGCGATCACTTCCCCCCATCCATTCGTATTAGTAAAGAAAAACGTCAAGGCCGAGCAATTCGCATTTCGGCCTTGAACGATTGCAAATTTAGGCAGAAAAGCTTGCCCTAACGCAATAAATTAATGGTTTTAACCATTTATACTCAAGTTTACGTTTTATAAATGAACAGGTGACGTTATAATCCCAATAATTCCGTCATCCATTATCGTGATTGAACACGTTCAAACGAAGTGAGCAAGGTAAATGAAAAAACTTTCAGCAGCACTTTTATTGCTATCAACAGCCGCAGTTGCGCAACCATACGACAATTCTTTAACTGAAGAAGCGATTAAGAAACGTCTTCAGCCTATCGGCTCAGTATATTTAGCTGGTGCTGAAAGTGCAGCAGAAGCCGAGCCATCAGGACCTCGTTCAGGTGAGCAGGTTTATCAAGCGGCATGTTTCGCTTGTCACGGCACCGGCGCATTAGGTGCACCAAAAACAGCCGACGATTGGGCACCGCGCCTAGCGAAAGGTAAAGACGTATTACTAGATCATGCGATCAATGGCTTCAATGCAATGCCTCCTCGCGGTACTTGTATGAACTGCTCGGATGATGAGATTGCAGCAGCAATCGATTTCATGACAAGTAAATAAGTATTTCAACTTCTGTATTTAGGGTAGAAAGACTTATTGGACAGTGCAGCGTTTATCGCTGCATTTTCGTCTCAATATAGTGTCATCAAAGCCGTGATTAACACTGGTTTGATATCGCTTTATAAAGCGAACAGGAATGAGAAATTTACACTTGACCGTCTCGGCTAAAAGTGAAACTATTAAGCTCAATAATTAAACAACAATAAGAACTGGTTTCGTCATTGGAAGAGCCACAACAGCAGGTTAGGAGACTATCTCGGCGAACCGCCAGATTAGAGTCTTTACTCAAAAAGTATAAAAGAAAGTCTCAACTTCAATACACATTAATTCAGTTATCAGAACAGGCTAGTACTGTTGCTGAGCTTACCCTGTTGTATCCCGCAATCCACAATATTCTATCTCAATATTTACCCAGCAAAAGCTTTTATGTTGTCCTGCAAAATCGCTTTACTCAAGCGCTTGAGCTATCGTATTTTGTTGATGAAAAAGACGGTATTTCTGTCCCACTTCATGAAGCACATCACTTTAAAGATGGTGTGACTGGCTTTGTATTTAAAACCGGCGAAACCGTTTATCTCACTAAAGATGACATGCTATCGCGAGCCAATGCTGGCGAGTTTAAGATAATGGGCAGTCAAGCAGAGCATTGGGTGGGTGTACCTATCTATCGCGACGGCGCAATTATTGGCGTGATGGTATCGCAAAGCTACGAAGCAGAGCAATCCTACAGCGATCATCAAGTTGAGTTGCTTGAAGTCATGTCACTGTATCTGGCCACAGCAATTGAACGCGTTAAAAAGCGTGAGTTATTAGAGTCTGAAGTGAAAATTCGCACGCGGGCACTAATGCAAAGTAATGAAGCACTTAATAAAGAGATAGAAAACCGCAAGCGTGCGCTAGAAAGACAGCAAATCTTATTCAAGATTTCTGAATTAGCAACCCAGTTCTCCGATATTGACGATGTTTACCAACAAGTTCACGACATTATTCGTTCTATTACTTTTGCCGACAACCTCTACATAGCGCTTTACGATAAAGAGACGAATTGGCTTACCTTCCCGTATAGCGTTGATGAAAAAACCAATTATAACCCTCGCCCATTTGCAAAAGGGTATAGTGAGCTGGTCATTCGTACTGAGCAAAGCCAGTTAATAGACAGTACCCGCGCCAAATCCTTAGCACTAGAGGGAACAGTAGAGCGCCCAGCAGGCTATAACCACAAGCTTGCAGCAACCAGCTGGCTTGGTGCACCATTAAAAACCGCTACTGGCGTCATCGGCCTGATCGCATGTCAGGCTTATGAGCACAAACACGAGTTTAATTATGATGATGTAGAGCTGATCTCTTTTGTATCTAATCAGATTGCCTCTGTACTACAAACGCATCTAGCGAACCAAGCACTTAAGATCAGTCACCAGCAGCTAGAACATCGAGTTGCGGAAAAAACCAAAGAGTTACAGCAAGCCAATTTACACCTGCAAATGCAGATGGAAGAACGCAAAAAGATTGAGCAACAGCTTTATCATGATGCTCATCATGATTCACTCACGGGTCTTCCAAACCGTAGTTTGTTTTTAACTCAGCTCGAAAAGACGCTAAAGAAACATCATCGTTATCCCGAAGATAATTTTGCCGTTCTGTTTATCGACTTAGATAAGTTTAAAGACATTAATGATGAATTAGGTCACCAAGCTGGTGATCAGTTTTTGGTGTGGGTGGCACAGTCATTCTTAGAGTGTATTCGTGAACACGATTTATTAGCTCGACTTGCTGGTGATGAATTCGTGATCTTACTTGATCACCTAACCGATCGTCAGCAAGCGGAAGATGTCGCCAAGCGCATTATCAAAGTCATGCAGCAACCTTTCTGTTTGAAGGGGGTATGCATGCAAAGCGGTGCCAGCATAGGGATCACCTACAGTAATAAGCTATACCGTAACACCGATGAAATCATCAGAGATGCCGATGCGGCAATGTACTATGCTAAAAACGCTGGCCGTGGTCGCTATGAATTTTATCATCCATTGCTAACCGCAAGCTCAAATGCTCAAAAGCAGCAAGAGCAGCATCACTTAGATAAGCTCCCTACCCACTTCCGCTGTACTGAAATCGTGAACTGGTCTGATAACGCCCAACCAATTGGCTTTTTGGAAGCCTTTGGCGAGCATCCAGTGTTAGGCAGCACCAGTTTTGATATTCTGAAAAAGTTTGCCGCAGAAAAATCTCAACTGCTTGAAATTGAATTGCATCTGCTTAACAAAGCGCAAGAAATAGCCCTTAGCCGCGATGAAGATATGCTATTTGGTTGCTCTGCAATGTTACTAGAAAGCGCACATTTTGACGCGCTAAAGCAGCAGCTTAAGCGGCAAGACAAACCACTTTGTTTGCTCTTCGAAGAAAGCGAAATTCGCTTTGCTTCTAGTCAACAGGTATTAAATCTCAGAGCCTTAGCCGATATGGGGATCCCTATTGGCTTGAATAATTTTGGTAAAGATCGCTGCGATCTAACCCTAATCAGCCAAGTTGACTTTACCTATGTCTTATTAAGCTCGACGTTTAGTAAACGCGTCTTACAGCAAACGAGTTATGAGGTTCAATTACAAGGTATTTTAGCCGTTACTAAGGTGAAGAGTATTAAGGTCATCGCCCGGGGTCCTGCGATTTTAAACTTTAGAAGCTTGCTGGAAAAGCATGGCTTGCAGCTGTTTTTTGGCAAACAGCAAATGCTGGATAAGGGCAACGAACGTGTAGCCTTTATCCAGAGTTTTGATAACGAATCAGTCCCGTCTTAGCATTGCCCGTAAATTCGCAACGTTAGACTTACCTTTTTCCATTCGTTCTGCCTGTGTCGCCACAGGCTTTTTCCCTTCAATTTGTAAATCATCTTGCGGCAATTCTTGTACAAAGCGACTCAGCTCTGGGGTGATCTGCTCACCAAATTGACGACGACTTTTGGTATAAGTCAATGTTAAGGTTTGCTGAGCTCGAGTTATACCAACGTAGGCCAAACGCCTTTCCTCTTCGACATTATCTTCATCAATACTCGTTTGGTGAGGTAGTAAGCCTTCTTCCATCCCCACCATAAATACGTGTGGATATTCCAAACCTTTGGACGCATGCAGCGTTAATAACTGTACTGCATCTGAGTCATCTTCCTCTTCATTGCGCTCAAGCATATCTCTTAATGTGAGTTTGCTTACCACTTCTGGCAGTGTCATGGCGGGGTTATCAGCATCTCCCGTGAGCATATCACTTATCCAACGGTATAATTCTGATACGTTTTTCATCCGCATTTCCGCAGCTTTTGCACTGGGAGATGACTCGTACAGATACGCTTCGTAATTAATTTCACGGATCATATCTTTTACCGCTTCCAAGGTATCTCCGCGGGTTGCTCGGTCGGAAAGCTCAACCACCCAGCGCGCAAATCCCATCAATGCATTTAAGCCACGACCCGCCAAGCGATCTGAGAGCTCTGACTCAAAACACGCCGCAAATAGACTGATATGGCGCTCGTTGGCAAAGCTACCTAGCTTTTCTAGTGTCACCGGGCCAATCTCGCGTCGTGGGGTATTGACGATACGTAAAAATGCGTTGTCATCATCTTGGTTCACTAAGAATCGTAAATAAGCCATGATGTCTTTGATTTCACTGCGTGCAAAGAACGACATACCGCCACTGATTTTGTATGGAATACGGTTGGTCATGAGTGCCTTTTCAAACACTCGAGCTTGATGATTACCGCGATAGAGCAATGCATAGTCGCGATAGCTGGTACGTTTCATAAACTTGTGTGAAATGATCTCCGCGACCACACGCTCCGCTTCATGCTCTTCGTCACGAGTCGCTATCACACGGATCGGGTCGCCATACCCCAGCTCACTGAACAGTTGTTTATCAAATTCATGGGGATTGTTGGCGATAAGAATATTCGCGGCTTTTAGAATCCGACCTGCACTACGGTAGTTTTGTTCCAACTTGATAAGTCTTAGGCCCGGAAAGTCTTTGCTCAACAGCACTAAGTTTTGCGGTTTAGCGCCACGCCATGAATAGATAGACTGATCATCATCACCAACCACAGTAAAACGTGCGCGCTCACCAACGAGCAGTTTCACTAACTGATACTGGCTGGTATTGGTATCTTGATACTCATCCACCAGCAAATAGCGGAATCGTTGCTGCCAGCGCTCTCTCACATCAACCGACTGATTCAAAAGCAAAGTTGGGATCATAATAAGATCATCAAAGTCTAAAGCATTGTAAGCACGCAGCTGTGTTTGATAACGCGCATAAAGCTGAGCGAATAGCGCTTTTTGTGGCTCTCGCGCCTCTCGAATAGCACGCTCTGGCAAAATAAGCTCATTCTTCCAGTTACCAATCTGCATTTTTAGCAAGTTGAGTAAGTCTTTATCACGCTCAAGCTCTTTTTCAGTGAGTTCACTTAACAACTGATTGGTGTCTTGATCATCAAACAAGGAAAAGCCGGGTTTATAACCCAAGGTCTTGACCTCTTTTTTGATGATTTCCAGCCCTAATGTATGGAATGTCGACACCCATAAACCCTTAGCTTCTTGCTTGCCCAAAGTTTGTGCCACCCGTTCTCGCATTTCTTTCGCCGCTTTGTTGGTAAAGGTGACCGCTGCGATATTCTTGGCTTTGTATTCACACTGCTGCACTAGGTAGGCAATTTTATTGGTAATAACCCGGGTTTTACCTGAGCCCGCCCCTGCCAATACAAGGCATGGACCACTGATATATTTTACCGCTTCGTCTTGTTTTGGGTTGAGCTTCATGCAACTAATCCGGTTATCTTCTCGCTTGGCACAATGTTGGCAACAACTGTCAGTGCTGAGGGGTTGAGGCATTCTTATAAACTAAGCATGCTAGTTTACCGTATTCATGTAAAACTATGAAGCGAACCTTTTCCGTCTGCGGCGCATAAGGTAAGATGGACTGTGTATACTGACTCGCAAGCTAAGGTAAGAAGATGATTAATCCAGCCAAAATTGAAGAAATTGCTAAGCAAATTTCCAGTAACATGCCACAGGGCGTAAAGAATCTTGCTGAAACATTTGAAGCAAGAACGAAACAGGCGATCCAGAGCAAATTATCAGAAATGGATTTTGTTAGCAGAGAAGAGTTTGATATTCAAAGCAAAGTGCTGATCCGCACGCGTGAAAAATTGGTTGAACTTGAAGAAAAAGTGGCGCAGTTAGAAGCACAACTTGCCAGCCAAGCATCCGACTCGCAGGAATAAGCAACCAAAGCTTTGGAAAGTAAAGCGTGCGCTTGTGGCGCACGCAATCTCTAAACTATGTTGACCCTAGCAATAGCGCTGGTTCACGCCAAGCAGAGACTTTTCATAGCAAAGCGACAGTTGCTCCATATCTTCTACGGCGTTCACCACCTCATTCAAGAGACCATCAGCTAGACCATAGACCCACCCATGTACCGTCAAAGTTTGACCTCGCTGCCAAGCATCTTGAACAATATTGCTCTGACACACGTTGCGCACCTGTTCAACCACATTTAGCTCACAAAGCGCCGCACACTGCTTTTCTTTGCTCACTTGTTCAATAATCGCTTGGTGTTTCTCTTTCACATCAGCGACATGACGCAGCCAGTTATCAATAAGGCCAAACTTAGCATTATCGAGCACCGCTTGCACTCCACCGCAACCGTAGTGACCAACCACCATAATGTGATCCACTTTGAGCACCTCAACCGCGTACTGCATGACCGACAAACAGTTGTGATCGGTATGCACCACGACATTGGCAACATTGCGGTGAACAAACAATTCTCCAGGCATTAAATCAACAATCTCGTTGGCAGGCACACGAGAGTCAGAGCAGCCAATCCATAAATAATCTGGATTCTGTTGTTGCGACAGTTTTTTGAAAAACTCAGGATCACTGGCATTGGTGCGATCTGCCCACTGTTTATTATTATCGAGTAAGTGACTCAGCGGACTTGGGCTCGTTTTACACATTAATGGTTCTCCGACTGACGTTCAGCCTGTATCAAAATATTCCTTGGGGTGAGTGACTTTTCGCAAAAAGTACTAAGGGTGACATCATACCCAGCTGCTTGCAGATATAAAACCCTATCTAGGACCAACCAGATCTCAATCGCACGACGAAACACGTGTCGTACTAGCTCAATTCTGTCCGTTACTTGTTTTCGTTCACGCCCAATACGTTCATATTGGTCAAAATCAATTCCATCAGGCAGGGCAAGCTGCTTCTGCTCAGCTGCCCAATAACAGAATTCACTAAACGACCCAGAAAAAATAGCCTTATTGACCGAAGGCACACTCACGTAATGTTTATCTGCGGTAAGTTCTCTACGAAGCGCATCAAACCCTAGGCGCCAACTTACCTCTTTTTTACGTACTTGTGCCACTCTCCCGGGCGCTGTAACTGTCTCTTGCAGCGCAAGCTTCATATCGTGATGAGACAAATTGAGCTGACTCTGCTGTGCTTCAACACTCATGGCTTGATAATCAGGTGGTGTAAATAAGTGATAGCAGCACGGAGAGAGCGATAGCTTTTTCATACCATTCGCCACCGCTTGGTGCATAAATACACGATGTAATTCACCACATGCATGCAGTGCAATACCATGGCGATTTTCAACGAAGTGGTGATGTATGTCATCTTTCAGCACGTCGGCACAATGAAAATGCAAGTTTAGATTTTGCCGCTTCGCGCTTTCCTCTCCTTGTTGACACAGATCCGCTTGAAGCTCAATACTGTTCACTTCAGGCGCGCCATGATAAGAAAGTAATCGACCTAAATGACCTTTACCTGCGCACCACTCTAGTACCGATGCCTTGGTTTCATTTACTGCGGCAACAAAGTCTTGAAGTTGCTCTAATTTACGCCCTTTTATGCCATTACTCAGCCAAAATGGTAACTCATCTCTACGGCCCACTTTTTGCGGTAAAGCACTTAAGACCGTAAGTTGTTCAAGTTCGGGAATATAGCGACTAAAAAAAGTAAAAAGGGCATCAGTGTCACTGTCTAATGTTGATACTGCATCGTCGCTTAACCGCAGTAATTCAGATTGCAGTTGTGGCCAGGGAATAGTGAGATGCTCAAAAGCAACGACTTGCCAATATTGTCGGGTATCGAATAATAATTTATCTAGAAGTTGAAAGCGTTTGCTCAGTTCCACAATGGCCACGGTTGTCAGGGAAACAATACCCTTATTCTAGCGTAATTGTTGATGATATTTACGAGAAAAAATTAAGTGGATATACATTGGGATACAAACCAATGTCAAAATCGCTGCAATAATCAACACCCAAGATAGCTTAGGTTGTTCATTCTTCACTTCTGAATAAATAAAGCGCGATTTGTGTTCATGAAATTGACTCACATCTAAGTGATATAGCTGTGCTATCCATTGCCATTTTGCCGTCGACATTGTTCCAATTGGAATATTAGCCACCTTTATGAACTCCCTTAACTTCTCTGCCTCAAATGCGAGCTGTTCTAGGGGTTTTTGGGTAGCGTATTGCTGTTTAGTTATCGCTAAGGTTTCTTCTAGATGTAACATAGCGTACCGCCAACCTTTAAGGCTCGCACGACGAAAGCGTTTAACAAGCTCAGGGCGGTTTTCTAGTACGCTTTCCGTAGTAAAGAGCACGTCAGCATAAACGTTTAAACCAAACTGCTTAGGGCAAATTTCACGGGTTGATAGACCGCTTTGCTGCACGGTATAGGGCTCATTGGTGCTATAAACTTGCATCGCATCAAATTTACCCGCGATAAAGTCTTTCAGTGGCTCACTGCCTGAATACAAGCGCATATTTTGTGTATTGACGCCTGCACGTTGCAACATCATGAGCAACTCACCGTTTTCTGTGTGTCCTAAATGACTGAGGCGTTTCCCCTGAAAATCACGGGGAACATAAATATCACTGTCGGCTCTTACCATCCAACAATAAGGAGAAGACTGTAGTATCGCAGCAAGCGCCACGAATGGCTTACCGTTGAGCTTTTGTTTTAAAAGGCCTGAGTGAAACACACCGAACTGTGCTTGCCCGTATAGCACGCGAAAATCAACGTTAGGATTATTGGGATCGGCAGGAAGGATCTGAACGTCTAACCCTTCCCTATGATAAAACCCTTTTTCCTTTGCCATATAGTAACCAGCAAACTGAAATTGATGCGTCCACTTTAACTGTAATGTGACTTTTTCAAGGGCTGCAATCTGAGTGCTCAAAAATAAAAGTAATAACGCAACATAGTACCTAAACATCATATCCTTGCGTTTTTCAACTGATAATAGCTAACTATAGTTTACGGTGCTCAGGCTGCCATTAAGATTGGGTAAGTATTGAATATGACAGTGAGTTAAGTACTACTTTAACTGACTAAGGTTCAAAGCAGCTGTACGTTGCAATTCTCTATATGTGTACCTAGTATGTTCTTAAGGTGATGATAGATCTGATCTTGGCTACCTTTGCACATAATGTCATAGCCATTACCATTATTCTTCTCGATGATCCCAAGGTAATTATCATCAATAGCGACAGACTCAACTTGCGCTATTGGCATCATAATTTTATTTGTCCCGTAGATGAGCATTAACTTCTCGCCCTCTTTTAATAACATTTGCTCTGGGCGTCTGTTGGTACCGATATCACCTTGGAGTACGACCGATATCACTGTAATTGCAAACGCAATTGGCAAGAAAAGTGTGTGTTCGATCAGATCTGGCCAAAGTGCACTCGCACCAAAATATAAGCCCGCAAGTAATACAAGCCTTGTAACTAACGTTATGAAGATGTCCTTGTTTTTTCTTTTTCTAATCATGTAATCCACTGATAAAATTAGATACTTTCATGACCAGCGTACCTAATTCAGTACTTATTATCCAGCCTTTTGCTTTGCTAACTGCTCGCCATGCAAAAAGCGTGTAAAACACGGGTTATCTGTTTCTTCTTGAAACTGATACGCTAACTTTGCAAGATGTTCATCAAAGCGCTCATAATCACTGGGCTCAACTTCAAAAGCGGCTAACACATTGCCTTGTGCCGCACCGTGATTGCGATAATGAAATAAAGTAATATTCCAATTACAGCCGAGCATGTCTAAAAAGCGTGCTAATGCGCCTGGATATTCAGGAAATTCAAACCGCAATAAACGTTCATTCATGACGCTCGGCGGTTTGCCGCCTACCATATATCGCACATGTAACTTTGCCAGTTCGTTATCTGATAAGTCATCAAACAGATAGCCATTTTGATGCAACGAGGCGGTTAACTCAGTTAGCTCTTGTTGGCCATTTCTAAGCCCAACACCAACAAAAATTTGCGCTTCGCCACAGCCAGCATAGCGATAATTAAACTCAGTGATCGCTCGGCCACCAAGAGAGTGACAAAAACGCTTAAAGCTGCCTTTTTCTTCAGGGATAGTCACCCCGAGCAATGCTTCATGTTTAGCACCTAGCGCCGTTCTTTCGGCGATATATCTCAACCGATCGAAGTTTAAATTAGCGCCTGACAAGATAGCCGCAACACTCAGCCCCTTTTCACCCGTTTGCGTGAGCCACTTCTTCAAACCCGCGGTTGATAACGCGCCGGAAGGCTCTGCAGTTGCTCTCGTCTCCACAAAAATATCTTGAACCGCCGCACAAATTTCATCGGCATTAACCGTCACGACTTCATCACAAAACTTTTGTGCTAATCGAAAAGTTTCAGTGCCAATAAGCTTCACCGCTACACCATCCGCAAAACCACCGACTCGCTCAAGCTCCACGGGTTTTCCGGCTTCTAACGCGGCTTTAAGGCATGCGCTGTCCTCAGCTTCTACCCCAATAACACGGATATCAGGGCGAAGTGACTTCAAATACACCGCCATTCCCGCAAGCAAACCACCTCCTCCTACGGGAATAAATACGACGTCTAGTTCATCAAGTTGCTGAATTAACTCTCGCGCCACCGTACCTTGGCCGATGATCACATCTTTATCATCAAATGGTGGGACAAAAACACCATTTTGCGCTTCACAAAGATCTAGCGCGTACTGCTTTGCCGCATCAAAATGATGGCCGTGTAAGATCACTTCACCACCGAGCTTACGAACCGCGTTGACCTTGATCTCTGGCGTAGTCACAGGCATAACAATCGTGGCGTGCTGACCTAGATGCGTTGCACTTAGTGCAACCCCTTGAGCATGATTACCCGCAGAAGCGGTATACACCCGCGATCCTTTCGGCAACTGACGTAGCTTGTTATACGCACCACGCAATTTGAAAGAATAGACCGGCTGTTGGTCCTCTCTTTTCAGCCAAATTTGGTTACCAAGCTGGGCTGACATTTGCTCTAATTGATTAACTTGCGTTACCTCAACGAGCGGTGCCACATTCGCCTGAATAATGGCTCTAAAGTAATCAAGCTCTTGGGAAACCATCGCTAGCCTAACTCCTCTAGTTTTTGTAAGTCACGTACTGCGCCCTTGTCTGCACTCGTTGCAAGCAGTGCGTAGGCTTTTAGCGCGGGACTCACATAGCGCTCTCTGTTAACTGGTTTGTACGCTTCTTTGCCACGAGCGACTTGCTTTTCATGACGCAGCGCTAACTCGGCGTCGTCCAGTTTAACGTCAATACTGCGGTTATAGATGTCGATAGCGACAACATCGCCGTTTTCAACCAGCGCCAGATTGCCACCACTGGCAGCCTCTGGAGACGCATGGCCAATAGAAAGTCCAGAAGTACCGCCAGAAAAACGACCATCGGTAAGTAAAGCGCAGTCTTTATCTAGCCCCATCGATTTAAGATAACTAGTTGGGTACAGCATTTCTTGCATACCCGGACCACCTTTAGGCCCTTCGTAGCGAATGATCACTACATCACCTTTCTTAACTTGGCCACCCAATATCCCCTCGACGGCATCGTCTTGAGATTCAAATACTACAGCAGGCCCTGTAAAGCGCAGCATTTCATCGGCCACCCCGGCACTTTTCACGATACAACCATCAGGCGCTAAGTTACCTTTCAATACTGCAAGGCCGCCATCTTGCCTAAAGGCATGCTTGATGGAGCGAATACAGCCGCCTTCACGGTCTAAATCAAGCTCATCCCAGCGATACTCTTGGCTCATAGCTTGGGTAGTGCGGATCCCAGCAGGCCCCGCGCGATAGAAAGTTTGTGCCCGCTCGTTATCACTGTCTGCGGCATTCCAGCGCGCTATAACTTCACCTAGATTTCCGCCAGCAACGTGCCCCACCGACAAGTCCAATTTATTGCCTCTGGCCAGCTCGTTGAGAATGGCCATAATGCCGCCAGCACGGTGAACGTCTTCAATGTGATACTGTTGTGTTGCCGGAGCAACCTTACATAAAAATGGTGTGCTGCGAGATAAGCGGTCTATGTCGTTCATATCAAATTCGACAAAGCCTTCTTGCGCTGCCGCCAATAAATGCAGCACGGTATTAGATGAACCGCCCATCGCGATATCTAATGTCATGGCGTTCATAAACGCGGCTTGGTTAGCAATGTTGCGTGGCAGCACTTGCTCGTTATCTTTACCATAGTATTCGTCGCACAAAGCCATGATACGATTTGCTGCGCCCAAATACAGCTGTTGGCGGTCTTTGTGTGTCGCAAGTGTCGTACCATTTCCAGGCAACGCTAAGCCCAGCGCTTCTAGTAGACAGTTCATGGAGTTGGCAGTAAACATACCTGAACACGAACCACAAGTAGGACAGGCAGAGCGCTCAACTTGCTCAGAATCTTCATCACTCACAGTTGGATCTGCGCCTTTCACCATAGCGTCGACAAGATCCAATTTCAGATCGATATCCGCTAAGCGAGTTTTTCCCGCTTCCATCGGGCCGCCGGAAACAAAGATCACCGGAATATTCAACCGCAGTGCAGCAAGTAGCATGCCTGGGGTGATTTTATCGCAGTTAGAAATGCAGACCATGGCATCAGCACAATGAGCGTTCACCATGTACTCTACCGAATCTGCAATTAAGTCTCGAGACGGAAGCGAGTAAAGCATGCCGCCGTGACCCATGGCGATACCATCATCAATAGCAATGGTATTAAATTCGCGAGGTACGCCGCCTGCTTCTGTTATCGCATCAGCCATCAATGCACTAAGCTGATTGAGGTGAACATGACCCGGAACAAATTGGGTATATGAATTCACGACCGCAACGATCGGTTTATGGAAATCACTGTCCGTCATTCCCGTTGCTCGCCACAATGCACGAGCACCCGCGCGTTGTCTGCCCTCAGTAGTTGTCTTGCTCCGTAATTTAGCCATGCTTCACCTTTTTCTCGGCTTTGCCGAGTTCCTCATTCCCACAATTTACAATGCGCTTTTGTTCGGGACGCTTGGCCCCGATACCAATAAAATTATTCGTTTACGTACTCTAACCAGCCATTTTCGTCATCAGCTTGACCTTTAACCAAAGCGAAATAGGCCTGCTGTAACTCTTCCGTAATTGGACCTCTACCACCATTACCCACGGTAATTTTGTCTACGCTGCGAACAGGTACTACTTCCGCTGCGGTACCAACCATAAAGAACTCATCAGCAAGATAAAGCGCTTCACGAGCAATCGGCTCTTCACGTACTTCATAACCGCGTTTTTTCGCCAAATGGATGATAGTGTCGCGCGTGAGCCCGGGTAGAATACAAGCTGTGGTTGGCGGGGTATAAAGCACGCCTTTTTTCACAACAAATAAGTTCTCACCAGCACCTTCGCTCAGGTAACCATTAACATCAAGCGCGATCCCTTCAACATAACCATTACGCTTCGCCTCACCTGAAATAAGCTGTGAAGATAAATAGTTACCACCCGCTTTAGCCGCAGTAGGCATGGTATTTGGTGCGAGGCGACTCCAAGAAGAAACACACACATCAACACCTTGCGCTAAGCCTTCTTCACCAAGGTATGCACCCCATTCCATCGCAGCGACTGTCATGTCTGCACGGTGCGATTTCGGATTTAAACCAAGACCCACATGACCTAAAAATGCAAATGGACGAAGGTAAGCATTGGTAAAGTCATTTGCGCGGATAGTCTCTTTACACGCTGCGATTACTTCCTCTTTGGTAAAAGGAATTTCCATACGGTAGATCTTCGCGGAATCAAAGAGGCGTTGAATATGATCGGTTAAGCGAAAAACAGCTGGACCATTTGGCGTATCGTAAGCACGGATCCCTTCAAAAACTGAGCTGCCATAATGTAAAGCATGACTAAGCACATGGGTGGTTGCTTGAAAATAAGGAACCATTTCACCGTTATGCCAAATTACTTCTGATGTTTGTGTCATTATTAACTACCTTAATTCTTCTAAATTGCCTGTTTCTGTAGTGTATGCAAGTCAACCGCTTGCACTTCTACTAGCTTACTCAGTTGTGAGGTTAATAAATAGATAGGTTTGTCACTATCTACGGTCATTTTGACGTGGAATAAGTCATCTTGACCTTGTAATTCCAAATTCGTTAAGCGAAATCCGCGATGTCTGGCTACGCGTAAAAAGCGCTCCACTGCGATGCTCTGTTGTTTTACTGCAACGGTTAAATGGTGTTTCATGAAAGGCTCTCCGTCATCATTTCATCATTGGCAGCACCAGGTGGAACAAGCGGCCATACGTTTTCTTTATCGTCGATACAAGCATGTAAAATATATGGCCCTTGCGCATTTACTATGGCGTCAACGGCATCATCTACTTGGTTTGCATGAGTAATTGTCTGCCCAGGAATACCGAATACGGCAGCCAATGAGACAAAGTCTGGATTGTCTGACAGGTCGGTTTCACTGTAACGACCGTCAAAAAAGAGTTGCTGCCACTGTCTCACCATACCCAGCCTTTGGTTGTCTAATATCAATATTTTAACTGGCAGGTTATTACGGCGGATAGTTGCCAACTCTTGAATATTCATCATGATGGAGCCGTCGCCAGATACCGTGATCACTGTGTTATCTGGACGTGCTATCTGTGCACCAATTGCAGCTGGTAAGCCAAATCCCATCGTGCCTGCACCGCCACTACTTAAATGATTGCTTGGATGACTGAATTTCATGTGCTGTGCCACCCACATTTGATGTTGGCCTACATCGCAGCACACTACCGCTGTATTGGGTAGCTTTTGGCTCAGTTGATTTAACAAATACGGTGCAAATACTTTTTCGCCAGGATAGTCATAACGCCACGCATGTTGACGTTGCAGTGCTTCGATGGTCTCTAGCCATTCGCTATTCGTAACCACACATTCAAGTTGCGGCAATGACTGTTTTAAATCTGCAATAAGCGAAGCGGCCGCGGGTTTACGTTTACCCACTTCTGCAGGGTCGATATCTAAATGGATCACCTTTGCCCCTGCAGCAAACTTTGCCAAATTCCCCGTTACACGGTCATCAAATCGCGCCCCGATACATACCAACAAGTCACATTGCTGAACCGCCAGATTCGCCGCTTGAGTACCGTGCATACCGAGCATTCCTAAGTCATAATCATAATCTGGGGTTACGCTGCCCAAAGCTTTTAGCGTCGATACGGCCGGCATATGGGTCTTTTCTAAAAATTGCATCAGCTGTGACTGCGCATCGGCGCTTTGCACGCCACCACCAATGTAGGCAACGGGTCGTTTAGCATCACATAATAATTGATTGGCTTTTGCTACTTCAGTTTGCGAAACCTTCGGCTGTTCGTCTTGTGGCGCAGCAAAAGGATGAAAAGGTACTTTAGCTAACTGGATATCTTTAGGAATATCGACCAACACAGGACCGGGTCGGCCAGACTGCGCTAAGTACATGGCTTCTTGTAATACCTCAGCCAAGTCTTCCGCTCGCTCAACCATGTAGCTGTGCTTGGTACATGACAGAGACATGCCCAGTACATCCACCTCTTGAAAGGCATCCGAACCGATAGCAGCGGTCGGCACTTGCCCAGTGATAGCCAGTAGCGGAACTGAATCCATCATGGCATCAGCAAGTGCGGTGATAAGATTCGTCGCGCCGGGTCCAGAAGTGGCGAAACAAACCCCAAGCTTGCCAGTGCTACGAGCATACCCAACAGCAGCAAAACCAGCACCTTGCTCATGACGAGTCAAATAATGCTTAACTGGCGCGCCATACAAAGCGTCATAAATGGGCATGATGGCACCACCTGGGTAACCAAATACGTGTTTAACGCCTTGCTCTTCTAGCACCTTGATAACAAGTTGTGCGCCGGTTGTTGGATTGCTCATGATCTGCTCTCAGTTGCCTTTTTTATGCCCTAAAACGAAAACGCCCCCCGAACCTTTTGGTGCGGGGGGCGTTTATGCTGATACTTTTCTTACAGCACTAACCAGCCCCCGCGGTAATAATAATCACCACGTTGATAATCACGACTAGTAGAGTTGCTGTTAGTAACATTGCTTGAATTCCGTAAATTTAAACTTGGCAATCATTCAGTGTAAGCACTGTGCTGCCTCTTTTTCTATTAATACCGCGCCTTACACACTGAAGTCAACACAAAAAACTATGCTATTTAAAATTAAAAACCTGAGTTTAACGCATAAAAAAACCAAAAAACCAAGAACTAAAGAATTAAAACAACCACACATTTTAAAATGCGAATTTTCTATTGGTTCAGTTTCGATATAACGAAAAATTTACTTTCTCGATTTCCCTATATGAAATTTTTTCTACCGCCTAAGCGCACTTCATTTTTTAGTGACATTCACATTTCGATATCGCAGACTGACCCTTTAAAACCAACAGGGATCATTACTATGGTTAAAGTATTTTCACCATTGTTATTTATTTATCTTTGCTTAAGCCTTTTCAGCAATCTCGCCAACGCAGAAGTTGGCCTGTGGAAAATAGAAAAGGACAACAAAACGTCGTACTTATTTGGTACCGTCCACGTCGGTGACGAACAAATGCATGGTTTACCTGCCAAGGTAAAAAGCGCCATTGCGAGCAGTGATAGAGTCATGGTTGAAGTGAACTTAGAGGCGCTCTCTCCATTTGCGATCCAACAGCGCTCCATGCCATTTATGCTGTTAAAAAACAACCAAACTCTAAAAGACCAACTCTCTGCAGAAGTCTATCAGAAGCTACAAGACTACTTTTCGAAAAAGCAAATAGATATCGCCTTATTTGAACGCTATGCGCCATGGGCCGTGATGGTAACTATGCTACAACTGGAATATCAAAAGCTTGGATTTACCGATACTAATGGCATCGATAAACAAGTAATAGCCTATGCAAACGAAAAGAAGATCCCAATTGGTGAATTTGAAACCTTAGAATATCAGCTTGAAATGTTCAGTCAGCTGAGTATTCATAGTGACGCTATGCTCAAGGAAACATTTGCACAGATGTCTGATTTGAATACCTACTTCTTGGATTTAGTTTCCGCATGGCGAAGCGGCGATTTGGAGAAGTTATCGCATTACTACCAGGTAAGTTTTTCGGATGACAAATACGGCAAATTAGCCGAGCAACTGATGATCATTGAACGCAATAATAACTGGGTGCAAATGCTTAAAAAGCAACTCCCTAATGAATCAACGTTTATTGCCGTTGGTGCATTACACCTTGTTGAAAAATATGGCCTTGTTGAGCAACTTAAAAATAACGGCTATTCAGTCACCCGACTATAACGCTCAGCGTTATCTTGCTAAGAGGTAAGTAGTTTACTTTGTGGGCGTGTTAAACAAGTACTTCCATCAACATGCCCTAAAAAAATAAAAATCTTTTTAAACCTTTTCATTTTTATTTGCGACTTACCTTTCAAACACTCTCGTTAAAGGTAAAAAATAATGAAAAAGTTAGCGTTAGTTTTAGCATTAAGTGCAGCGGCAATGACTGCACAAGCAAAAGATTCAAAAACCATTACAGCATCATTCCCAAGCAATAGCCTAGCCGAGTTAGAAGTGGATATTGCCGTAGGTAAAATCGATCTACAAACTTACAACGGCAACACCATAGAGGTCGAAATTTTGGTTGAACCGAAAGAGTCAGACAGTTGGTTTGGTAAACCAGATGTAAGTGAAGCTACCCTAAACAGCAACACATCGGGGGATAAGCTTTCACTTGAAATCAATTCGGATGATTATGAACTATCTTGGCAAGTTAAGGTGCCTGTTAATTTGGCCTTAGATGTTGAGGTTGGTGTTGGCAAAATTGATATTCAAGATCTTAATAACTCTGCTGATTTAGAGGTAGGCGTAGGAAAAATTAAAATTGAGACTACCACCACCGATTTCAAAAAGGTGTCTTTAGATTCAGGTGTTGGTAAAACGGCAATGTCAGGTTTTGGCAACATAGAAACTTCTGAAAAGAGTATGGTTGGCTCAACAACAGACTATCGTGGTCAAGGCCAGTATTCCATCGATGCAGAAGTCGGGGTTGGAAATATTCGTTTAAGACGAGACTAAGTCTCCACACTCATTCAGTAATAGCGCCACTTTGCTATGCAGCACATCCGGGTGCAACGGCTTATACAAATGAGCCGTTGCACCAAGTGCGTAGACCTTATCCAAATCCTCCGCATTAGTATTTGCGGTCACGACCAAAATAGGCACGGCCGGATCTAGCACTCTCAAACGCTCAGTGGCTTCAAAGCCATCCATCACAGGCATATTTAAATCCATTAGTACGATATCGAACTTACCCACCTCATATACTTCAAGGGCACCTTCACCATGTTCAACATGCGTTACTTGTTTGGCTACGGGCTGAAGCATTTTTTCAATCACGCGCGCATTTAGTAAGTTATCTTCCACTAGCAAAATGCGAGCTGACACCGGCTTCATTTTACGAGCCAATGTCTGTTGGTTGTCAATTTCAATGGGAACTCTCAAGGTTGCTCTTGTACCCGTTGGCTCCCTCTCAATAAAATCTAATCGTCCCCCAAGCGCTGAGGTGAGTAATTGGCAACGTTTAAGCCCTAACTGCGCCCCTTGAAAATGTTCGCTATGCACAGCTTCTCGTAGCTGCTGATAGTCGAACCCAGGCCCAGTATCTTCAACAACAAATTCTAAATATGGCGTATCTTCATCTACAACCAGATCCGCAAATACTTGAATGCTGCCACGCTCAGTAAATTTAATTGCATTATTGACCAATTCACTGATCAACCAACCAACACGCTTACAATCACAATAACAGGTCACATCTAACTCATTGCTCAATGCCAAATTAAAAGCGAGAGATTTCTTGTGTGCGGTTAGTTGAAAGGCAATACAGGCTGATTTTATTACTTCTCGCAACGCGACTTGATGACGCTCAATTACCACTTCTTGCTCGGAAAGGTTATTAAAATCTTGAACCGAATAAAGTAATACATCCAATTGACTTACCGCGCTTTTCACATGCTGTAACTGTTGGATTTCTTTGTTACTCAGATATTCATCTAAATACCCATGAATAGCCTGCAATGGCGTTCTTAGCTCGTGACTAACGCGTGCTAAAAATCGTGATTTTGAGTGTAGTGCATCGTCGGCAAGCTTTCTTGCCGCCTCTAATTTATTAAGTGCTTCAGCAATTTCTCGCGCCATTGGACGAAATACAAATTTCGCTTCTATAAACAGCAGCAACAGTCCGAGCAGCCAAATTAACAATTCAATTTTCCTCACCATCTCTGTCTTACTTCGCGCTTGCTGCTCGAATAGTGAAACGGCCTCATTCAGTTTTGGGAGTAAATGCTGAGATGCAGTAAAGATTTGTTCCACCAGTTGAGGAGTGGATTGCTGTAACTGAGACCTTGATAAAGTGACGAAAGTATTGCTTTGCAAATCCAACTGCACCGGCTCTTGGTAGTAAAGCGCTGTAAGGGCTTCATTCAGATAAATGGCCTCACCACTTTCTGTTTTAGTTAAAAACTCATGATTAATCTCAAATTTATTAATGGCTTGACGGAGGCCCTCACTATCTCGATGATTACCTTGCGCACTATAAAGCGCGATACGCTGGGACAACATCCGCTGCATACCCGCAATATTAATTACGTGCGCGTCTTGGCTCTGCTGATACAGTAAATACTGCATAATCCCCATCGCCATCGACAGCAATATAGCCATAGCTAGTAATGCCCCGATATAACGATTTTTAACTTTATTTATTAACGGCATATTTTTTGTTTTTCATCTCATCGCATTGTCTCAGCTGCAATGCTAAGTGTAGTTAACAATCGTATTATTTACAGTCTGATGCTTGACACCTAGACGGCCAAAATGTTTCAATGCGCGTTCACCCTATTTAGATAGTTTGATGCTACGGCGTCAAACTGAGGGCTGGAAGAGGTGCGTTATTCAGGTAACTAAGTGAAGGAGAGCAAACTCCGTTGCAGCTTAGTGAGGGGAATATACGCCGAGAAATTGAGTTATTGTTTGCTAATACTCATTTCGGGCGACTGGGCTGAATCCCAGCGACTGTCACCAACATACTTGGTGGAGAGCTTCTGGTCTTAGAAAAATAAGGCCATTGGCTGCCTTATCCTTTTTAAGTCCATTGCTCTTCGAATTTTAACAGTTCGAAGTTTGGACACCCTCCTAACTCCGAACATGATTTAAGTTCGGTAGAGATGAAATCACAATTCAATTTATCTGACTATCCGTTGTGGACTGCTTTAGTAACGCCTTTTGATGCTGAAAATCAGGTTGATTTTGGCGCATTAACGACGCTTGTACGCGATCAAGAGCAAGCTCGTAACGGTATTCTTTTACTAGGCAGTACCGGCGAAGGCCTTGCGCTTACCCAACAAGAGCAGCAACAAATCGTTGAGTTTGTTTGCCAGCTCGCCCCAAGCGTACCACTCATGGTTGCCGTTGGCGGCAGTAATCTTGAGCAGCAAACACAATGGGTGCGCTTTTGTAATACGCAGCCCATTGATGCACTCTTACTTGGCTCACCAATCTACGCAAAGCCCGGCAAAGTTGGTCTGACGCATTGGTTTAGCACACTACTCGATGAGAGCCACAACCCTTGCATGCTCTACAATGTACCTGGTCGCAGTGCCGTTGCTATCGCCCCTGACCTACTCGGCGAACTAGCTTGCCACCCTAATCTGTGGGCACTAAAAGAAGCCAGTGGTGATATTGCCACCTTTGAAGCATTTCGTCAGGCAGCACCTGATGTCGCCATCTATAGCGGCGACGATGGCTTAATGCCCTACTTTGCACAAGCAGGTGCAACGGGGCTAGTGTCTGTTGCGGCAAATGCATGGCCACAGCAAACCGCAGAATTTGTAAGGCGCTCGTTAAGCGGCACCTCTCCTAATTTATTTACCACTTGGTCAGAAGCTGCAAATAGCTTATTTGCAGTGGCAAATCCCATACCAGTCAAAGTGTTAATGCACTTGCAAGGGAAGCTCACAAGTCCAAACTTGCGCCCGCCACTGACACATTTGGAACTCACCCATACCGATGCGATCACTCGCGCGAACGAAACGATTTTATCTTGGAATTAAGGCAGTAAACATGAGCTGGTTAACCCTACTAAACGATTTAGAAAATGGCACAGTACGTGCTGCAACACAGGATGAGCAAGGCCATTGGCATGCTAATGTAGAAGTAAAACAAGGGATCCTTGAAGCATTTAGAAATGGCGTAAATACGGAATTCCCGGGTGGATTTGTTGATAAAGACAACTTAGCACCACGCGGATTTGCTGCCCAAGATGGCGTTCGTATGGTTCCTGGCGGAAGCAGTGTGAGACGTGGCGCTTACGTCGCAGCGGGCACAATCATTATGCCACCGGCTTATGTCAACATTGGTGCCTATATTGATTCAGGTACTATGGTAGATAGTCATGCGTTGGTTGGTTCTTGCGCGCAAATTGGTAAAAATGTCCACCTTAGCGCAGCAGTACAAGTGGGCGGTGTATTAGAGCCGGTTGGAGCCAGTCCTGTTGTTGTTGAAGACGATGCCTTTATTGGTGCAGGCTGTGTATTGGTTGAAGGGGTTGTTGTTAAACGCGGTGCCGTATTAGCACCGGGTGTGCGCCTTTCAGCAAGTATTCCTGTCTATGACTGCGTGAACGAGCGCTTGCTTGACAAAGGTGAAGCCATCCCTGAAAACGCGATAGTGATCCCAGGCTCTCGTCCAGCCTCAAGTGAGTGGGCGCGCGAGCAAGGACTAAGTATGTCATGCGCACTTATCGTAAAATACCGTGATGAACAAAGTGATGCATCACTGGCGCTGGAAGAGGTTCTACGCTAATGACTTGGTTGAGCACGTCACAGCGAATTGCAGCTGAGGCATTGATCCAGCAACAAGATACGCCATTCTTTTGCTACGATTTAGATAAGCTAAGTGCGCATGTTAAGCCCTTAGTTGATCAGCAAATCGTTAAGCTTTGGTATGCCGTAAAAGCGAATCCGTTATCACATATCATTAAAACCCTAGATAACGCAGGGTTTAACTTTGATGTGGCATCTAGCGGCGAGCTTGATCAGGTGTTATCTCAAGGGATCGCACCTGAACGCGTGCTCAACACAGGTCCTGCCAAATCGCTAAAGCAGATCCGTCATTTTGCCACACAAGGCGTACGTATTTTCGTGGCTGAAAGTCACAATCAAGTACGCTGGTTAAATCAAGTGGCCGAAGAGTTTGAGCTTCAATTTGAAGTTTTACTGCGGGTGCAGTTACGCTTTGATAAAGCAGAGCACAATCCACTTGGTGGCAATACGCTGACTCCTTTTGGTCTTGGCGCAGAGCAGTGGCAAGCCCTAACTTTAAGTGACTACACCTACCTAGACTTTGTCGGACTGCATATTTTCCAGTGGGGCAATATGCTCTGCAGCGATACGCTCGCTGAACTTTGGCAGGCAATGGTTGCACCTTTAGTTCAGCTCGCTGCAGATTTAGGGATTACTCTAAAGGTGCTCGACTTAGGTGGCGGCCTTGGCATTCCCTATGATAGGCAAAGCCCTTCTCTCGATTGGCAGAAATTATTAGACACGCTCGCATTAATAAAAACCGCCACGCAAGTGCAAGAATTATGGATGGAGTTAGGCCGCTATGCGGTTGGCGAATGTGGTTTTTATCTCAACCCTGTGGTGGAACAAAAGCAAAACTACGGAGAACAACAACTGATTGTCGCAGGCGGTGTCAATCACCTGCTGCGCCCAGCCGTTACCGGACAAGCTTTCCCCGCTGAATTGTTACGCCAGTCTCAAGCTGAGGCCACAGACTTTCATATTCATGGCCCACTTTGCACTGCATTGGATAAATTAGGCACCCTAGTCTTACCAAGCGACAGTGCCGATGGCGATTGGCTTGTTTTCAGTCAGTGTGGCGCTTACGGCTACACCGAAAGTATGCCGTTCTTTTTATGTCATGAGCTCCCAGCAGAGTACATCATCTCAGGTGGAGAAATCAGCTGTGTCCGTGAAGCAGAGCCCGCTTCAAGTTATTTGAGGTAAACATGAATACCATTACACAACAACATATTCAGGTTGGTGAAATTGCCAATGGCTTGCCTTTGACTATTCCGGTCTATCGCATCAAAGGCGATGGCAGTGGGCCTAAGGTGTATATCCAAGCAAATATGCATGGTGCCGAAGTGCAAGGTAATGCAGTGATTTATCAACTGCTGGAACAGTTGAAGCAATTGTCATTAAAAGCGAACATCACCTTAGTGCCTTACGCAAACCCGATTGGTTGTAATCAGAAATCTGGTGAGTTTACCTTAGGGCGTTTCGATCCAATTACGGGTACTAATTGGAATCGAATGTACATCAACCATTCCGCGCTGGTTGCCGAGTTTGTGGAGCAAAATCCGACGCTTTCAATAACAGAAATCGCTCAGCAATTTCGCCAACGATTAGTTGAGCGTACCCAGGCACTACTTGATGGGCCCTTAGATAGGTTGACAACAGGTAAGCGCATCGCCTTGAGTTTACAGCGCCTAGCTCATGAAGCTGACATTGTTTTAGACCTACACACTGGACCAATTTCAGCAAAACACCTGTATTGTCCTGAGTATGCAAAAGACAGCGCTCGATATTTTGATATTCCACATGTGTTACTTATTCCAAGTGACTTTGATGGAGCAATGGATGAAGCAAGTTTTTGTCCATGGTGGAACTTGCAGCAAGCCTATCAGGCTATAGGCCGAGAGATCCCAGTATTAACCGAAGCGTTTACGGTTGAGCTTGGCTCTCAAGAAAAAATTGATTTAGCGGAAGCATTGAATGACGCTAATAGCATTTTGAGCTACCTAAACCATAAACAGGCCTTTCAAGACGCGCACTTTATGCCACAAGACATCACCCGTTACGTCTGTCGACTAGAAAATTATCGCGCCTTTTATGCCCCGATGGGAGGCATGGTGGAGTACACGGCAAAGCTTGGAGAGCATATCAAGGCGGGTCAAACCATCGCCAAAATTCTCAGAATGGAGCGCTATTTATCAGAAACGCCCTTAAATGAGATCAAGTTAGACGAAGATGCCATCGCCATTTTGCACTTTGCCTCTGCTAGTGTGAATCAAGGTACTGAGCTTTATAAGTTTTTTACTCAAGTTGAAACGCTTTAACTTGAGTACTTTTATTGCGTGAGAGTAAGTCAAAGCAAATAAGCTCTGCTTGTTTAGCTTAACGCTTACTAAGGTATGGCGGCGATAGCCGCCACCTTTTTCTTATTCGACCGTATTTTTCTTTCTGACATTTTTGACCTTCGAGATTCATTTCCCTTTCATTATCATTGGTTAATAATGTAATCAATTGTACTTACTCTCGGCGCATATAGGATGAAACTTACACACTTATCAATACCGGCTTTGGCCTTGCTTACCTTGCCACTTTACGCTCAAGAAGCCCAACAGGAAGATGAAATCGATTTAGTCAAACAGTGCGTGCTAAACGCGGTGTTAACTGGAGAAAAAGATAAAACCATAGAGCAGGTACGTACCGAATGTGCCGAGGCTGATGCAGATAATACCTTAAGCCAATTAGATAAACGCATGGCGCGTGAACGTGTAACGGAAAAAAACCGTAATGTATTAACACCACATAAGCGTAACTATATTTTGCCAGTTTCTTATATGACCAACGTCAACAGCAGACCATTCGACGGTCTAAAAGCCATTGACGATGAAGACGGCGAGCCAATCGACAACTTTGAAGCCAAATACCAAATCTCGTTAAAAGCGCCTATTTATAAAAATTTTTCGGATAAAGATCAGGCAATCTATTTTGCTTTTACGCTGCAATCATATTGGCAGCTGTACAACAAAGATGTGTCTTCGCCATTTCGTGAAACCAACTATGAACCAGAAATCTTTTGGATTAACTTTTTAGATGATGAAAACGTGCTGTGGGGCGATGAGATGGCCTTTGTGCTTGGGATTTCTCATCAATCTAACGGTCGCAGTCAACCAAACTCCCGCTCTTGGAATCGTATCTATGCGAATTTTATTTGGGAAAACCGAGGCTTTGTATTCAGCTTTAAACCCTGGTACCGCTTACCGGAAAATGATAAGGACGATGCATTAGATCCGCGTGGAGACGACAATCCAAATATCGATGAGTACTTAGGTCACTTTGAGTTTAGTGGGGTATATCGCCACGAAGAGCATGAGTTTGGCTTTATGTGGCGCAATAACTTAAACAGCGATAATCGCGGTGCAATTCAGCTAGACTGGTCATTCCCGATTTGGGGAAGGTTGCGTGGCTACGCACAGTACTTTAATGGCTACGGCGAAAGCTTAATAGACTACAACACGCATACCCAAAGGCTTGGTATTGGCGTATTGCTCACTGATATTCTTTAAGCACATTCGAATACAAAAAAGCTCTGAACACTCAGAGCTTTTTTGTATGGGAAGCTGAGAATAATTCTCTGCTTATTGCGGTTTAATCACCACAAATTGTCCCTCAAATTTAGCAACTAGCATATCGCCATCATAGACATTCACTGGCACCACATATTTTGCTTTGCCAGCCGTCTCTAGCGCTTTTAATTCACCTTCACAGTCCGCAATGGTAACCGTTGCCGCTGGTGCCGTGGTTAAAGGTTTAAGGTATTTAATATTGGCGTCAGCCAACACAATATCTCCCTCTAAACCAAGCTCTTTAAGTGCTAAATAAGTCGCCCCCCAGCCCGTTAGCGTCGCCATGCTATATATAGAGCCTGCAAACATCGAGTTGTGTAAATTGAGGTTCGCTTTTAAATCAGCCTTAGTGGAAAACTGCCAGTCGGTATAGCTTTCGACTTTAATCCCCATCGCATCACTGATTGGAATAGACTCGCGCCAAGTATTTTGTAATACATGGGTCCAATCTGGCTGCCTGAACCAGCCCGGCTCCGTAGGACGTTGTTTTACCATCTTCCAGTGCTGCACATCGCCATAGGCTAAGTGTGCCTTTTCAACCACTTCGTAGCCATGACGCTCGTAAAATGATAACGCGCGCTCTCGAGCATACAAAACCAGCTCTTCTGCTTTTTGCGTCCAAGCAATAACCTCAAGCTCATGTAGCAAACGGCTACCTAAGTGATGACCTCGATGCCCTTCTGCAACGGCCATATAACGTACTTGTGCTTGCTTATGATTGTTAAAATGGAGCCTAGCTACGCCTAGCACTTCACCATCATTATTTTTAATGTAGCGATGTTCAGCTTCTTGTTCTAAATCATCCTGTTCGCTGCCACGAGGTTGATCCCATGGCGCTCTTAACACCTGCCAGCGTAACTGGTAATAGGCTTGCCAATCTTCGCTGCTTTGTGGTGAAGTTACCTCAAACATCACTGACTCCTGTTTTGTTATTAGCCTGTTAAATGACTTTGAATCTCGTACGGATACACCCTACAAGATAAGCTAAGTGTAGGGAATAAAATGCGCCAAAACACTTATCCTTTAGTGTAAAAACTGGTGGACAAGCTGGCATTCACAAAATCCTCGTCTATGATGATGTTATCATGGGAGAATTTATTACGCATTCAGGCACTATCAGCAACGATTTTGTGGACCGAAGCCACCAGCTAGGACACTTGCTATATTGGCATAAACAAGGCAGAAATAGCATCCAAGTGCGGCAAGAGAAATCGTTAAGATGGCTTCTGATAAACAACACATTACAATCCGTTGTGGAGTTAAACCACCCGGAGCACTTGTTATTTCCTCATTTAAAAACATTCGCGAGTCGCTGGCAGCAAGTCGCCCCGCCAACTAGCGTACTGGAGCTGGGTCTTGGCGCAGGTGCCATCCGTGATTACCTCAATGCCACTTATCCAAATTGTCACATTACTACAATAGATAACAACCCAGATGTGATCCATTGTTACAAACGCTACTTTGGTGGCGACCCTTTGTGCGATGTTAATTGTGTTGATGTATTTAAAGCCTTGCAACAAGGCAAACGCTACGATTGGATTGTGCTCGATTTATTTAGCGAACTTGAGCCTCCCATCTTCTTGTTTCAACACCAGTTTTATCGCCTACTCAGAGCTGCTATTAATGATGGGGGCAGACTGTATATCAACTTTTTAACTGAGCATGAGTCGCAGCTCAAGCAACTTCAACACTTATTAATTACCAACTTTGGTAAAAAGCCCTTTATCGAAAAGGTGCCGGACTACGCCAATATGATTATCGAGGTTAAGCGCTAACACTGGCTGGCCCTAGTTTTTACGTCAAATCACTATTCAACATTAAAGTTAAAAGTCACTGGGCCGTCATTCAGTAAACTCACCTTCATATCCGCAGCAAATTGCCCTGTCGCGACTTTCAACCCTGCGGCCTTGGCTCTAGCCACAAAGTATTCGTAGAGTGTATTCGCTTGCTCAGGCGTTCCTGCGCTCGAAAAACTTGGCCTCATGCCTTTTTTGGTGTCTGCCGCCAAGGTGAATTGCGATACAACTAATAGTTCGCCTTCAATGTCTTTTAAACTTAAATTCATTTTCCCCTTGTCGTCAGTAAAAATACGGTAGTTACTTACCTTGTGCAGTAACTTATCCGCCGTTTGCTCCGTATCCGACTTTTCAACGCCTAATAGTAACAATATCCCCTGAGCAATTTGGCCTACAACCTCACCTTCTACTTCTACCTTTGCTTCGCTGACCCTTTGAATTAGTCCCTGCACTACCTACCTCTTGTGACTGCTAATGATGCTGAATTTTGCACAGTAATAGATCAGCCGCTCGCCTTATTGCTTCTGCATAAACGGGGTTAGCACTACAATGCCCAACTCCATTCAAAATCAACAACTGCGCCTTAATGCTTTGTGCTAACTGATGAACCGGTGCGTATCGACACATTAAATCATGCCGACTGTGAATAAACCAGATAGGTAAGTGATTGAGCTGATGTGCATCGGCTGTAATTTGCTCTTTTTTGATAAAGCACTGGTGACTAAAAAAATGCACCATATGCTGTGCTTTACTGAGCTGTTTGTCTGCTTTGCAGAGCCTAATACCTTGCGTATCGCTATCCGTTGTGATCAGGTTATCCCACTCACACCAGCGCTGTGCTGCTTTTCTTTTGAGTAACTCATCCTCGCCAAAAAGTGCCGAATGATAATGGTCTAGCAAGGATTCTATGGTTTGCGCTCCCTGTGCAAAGGCAAGATACTGCTCTGGATAAATTTGTGCGGGGGCACCTTGGCTACCATAAAGCCAATGAAGATCCGCCTCATTACCCAAAAAACTCGACCACAACACTATCCCCAAGACATCTTCACGATGTTGCTCAGCATAAAGAAGTGCCAACATGGCACCGAAAGACTCTCCGGCGAGTACAACCTTTTGCAGTCCTAAATGCGCACGAATGGTGTGAATGTCTTTCAGCAGATTCGCGGTATTTATATTGTTAAAGTCAGTTGGGGTTGAGTTGCCACAGCCTCGCTGACTAAACAGGATGATGCGGTATTTTTGCGGATTGAAATAACCAAGTACATTACGACAATGGCCCTGACCTGGGCCACCATGCAGCATGATAAGTGGTGTGCCATCACTGCAGCCATATTCCTCTATGCCCAATTGATGTCCTTCACCTACCGCGAGATGAAAGCGACGCAATGCATCGCCATGTTGATACAATAAGCTCATAATTCCCCCTTGGGGGCTTAAGCTAACCGCTATCGGTAAAAGCTAAAGTCCCTGCGCGTCTGGTGGGTCAAACTCCGAGCTTGTATCTAGTCCTGCGGCTTCCATATCTTGGGTTAAGCACACAGTAAACTCTGCGCCTAACAACACCACTATCCAAGATAAATATACCCAAACAAAAAGAATAGGTACTGTTGCGAGCGCCCCATAGATAACTTCGTATGAGGGAAAATGGCTAATGTATAATGCAAAGCCTTTTTTCGTTAGCTCGAATAACAAAGCTGCAAACAAAGCGCCAGGAACCGCGGCTCGAAATGACACACTGGTATTTGGTACTAAAGTATAGAGCATGATGAAGCCAACCATAGAAATTAAATAGGGCAACATCTTAATTAGTGCACCACTAAATCCTGGGATCCCTTGATCGGCAAATGTCACTAAAGAAACGATATAAGATGTCATACCAATACTCGCGCCCAATAGCACAGGGCCAAGCGTGAGCACCATCCAATAAATCGCAAACGAAATCATCAATGGGCGCTTTTGCTTCACTCGCCAAATTCGGTTGAGTGTGGTGTCAACATTACGAATAAGTAACAAAGCCACGACGGCCAAGAAGCTCACCCCTACAGCTGTCATCTTATTCGCGTTGCCAGTAAACGCACTGATGTGCTCTTTAATGGTGTCCGTCGATGTTGGCACAAAGTTATTGAACACAAAGTTTTCAATTGCAAAACGCGTATCTTCAAATCCAGGAAACGCCGAAAAAATTGCTACACCAACCGCAACTAAGGGGACTAACGATAACAGTGTGACATACGCTAAATAGCCCGCGTTGACCGTGATCTGGTCCTCAATACACCGCTTACTATAGCGGCGCCACCAGCTAGGCTGAGAATGTAAGAATCGCAGTGCTACGACCTTCATTTCGGTTATTCTTTGCATCATAATCAAGTTAATATTCATGGATCACTTTACACATCATAACAATCCCCGCCATAATTTATAGTGCTAAATGGTCACGTGGCCACTTACTGATTATTGACCTTCTAGAGCCCGGGAGTGCAAATGAAGAAACTCACCTTAAGCGCAGTGTTACTTTTACTCGTTACTGGCTGCCAAAGTGCCTATTACGCCACCATGGAAAAGTTTGGTGTGCATAAACGCGAGATATTGGTTGATCGTGTCGAAGAAACCAAGGAGTCCCAAGAGGAATCACAAAAAGAGTTTCAATCGGCATTGGAAAGACTCACCACCTTAATTAATTTTAACGGTGGTGAATTACAAGAAGCCTATAACCTGCTTAACGATGACTACCAATCATCCCTTGCCGCTGCTGCTGAAGTAAGTAGCAATATAGACAAAGTGGAAGACGTGGCTAATGCGCTATTTGACGAATGGCAAGATGAACTTGAGCAATATTCGAGTGCAAACTTAAAACGCGAGAGTGCTAAGCAATTAAGCCAAACACAACGCCAATTTGAACGCTTACTTCGCTCAATGCGCAGCAGTGAAGCCAAAATGCAGCCCGTGCTCGACTCACTACAAGATAATGTGCTGTACCTTAAACACAACTTAAATGCACAAGCGGTAAGCGCTATTAAAGGTGAGTTTACGGGGTTAAAGCGTGATATTAGCGCCCTAATCGCAGATATGAACCGTTCTATTGAAGATTCGAACAAGTTTATTGCTGAGATGAATGCACGTAGAGCGTAACAGATAGCATCAGCGAGGATAAATCTCACGATATCAGGAAATTGCCTCCTGATATCGTGGTCATTTTGTTTGTAAAGCCAGACGCTTAACCTTTATTGATAAGATCTTCAATGATGCCATTCATTTCCATTGGCATTTGCGCCAATACAGCATCATATCCATCAGCCAGTACCAAGTCTTTTTCTATGTAAGACACTACAGCTTGATTCTCCAAATCAATGATCCCGCCAAATGCCGTTACACGATTTACACCCGGTACTGGGATCCCACCAGAACTATCAACATGCAGTACGATCACTCTGTTAAAGTTAAACCCATTATCTTTGATCACTCCTGTCGACTTTAGCGTCTTAGTCAGCTTTTGTATTGCACCTGTAAGATCATCTGCAATGCGCTGAGCCGAACCTGTAAGTGCATAATTACCTTGATTAACATGTCTACGCATGTTTTCACCCACAGTCCAAGACAAGTTACCAACCACATCATATAACTGTTGACTTGAAACAACAGACGCACCATGTTTTCCCGTTACGCCAGCGGTAATTGCTAAACCCACTTCACGGTCGTTTCCTGGAACACCATGTAGCGAAACCGGGAATATCAATACAGGTTGTTGAGCTGAGAGTGTGATTGGAAATTCATATGCCATATTTTGTTTAACCTCAGTAGAAGTTGAAACACAAGCAGTCAAAGAGATAGTAAATAGAGAGGCTAGTGCTAAACGCACGATATTTTTTGTCATTATATAGTTCCTTTACGTGATTATTAACTCTCGACAACCCAGCTGAGAGCGCGTTGAAACGCGGCGCAAATTATGTGACAAATCGTAACCACAATCAATAATAAAGTACTAGGGCCTGTTTATCTTTCAAGTTTGTTTTTGCAGCAGTTTGATTGGTATTTATACAAGGCAGAGCCTGCGTAGCATAGTTGTTCTATGTGAGTCAGGCGATAAAGACTTTGTGCTCCTGCAAAGTCACCTTACCCCACATCCTTGTGGGGCAACACAGAAGAAATGCCAATCAAGCGCTGCCCTTTGGGTTCACCTGAGTGCGCTTTGTTCATTGTTGCTCAACTTTTGCCTAGATCACTAGGCGGCAAGTCGAGCGTCGCGACCAAAACACACTCAGGAGAACAAAAATCAAACAGCAAAGGTCAACAGGCCCTAGATAAAAGTGCATTTTCTTCATACTAAGCAGCTGAGCGATAATTAAGGGGAAAAATAGGACTTTTAGATAACTGAGAAGGTATGTTGATTACAAGCCACCTTGTGACAGCAGCGCAGAATGACAAATGTAGCGCAGCTCGCGTTACAGCCAGCTGCATGCATAGCGTGGTAACTCAGCTTTAGCTCAATCCTAACTAAACACCATCTCCGGTACGTCATCTGGGCAAATCAACATGCCTGCGGTTTTGGCTTGAATTTCCGAGGCGCTAACACCTGGAGCTCGCTCAAGTAAATGAAATGCACCCTCTTTGACTTCAAGCAGCGCAAGATCGGTTACTATCTTATTGATACAGTTTACGCCGGTGAGCGGTAAACTGCAGTGCTGTAGCAGCTTGGACTCGCCTTGTTTATTCGCATGCGTCATGGTGCAAATTATATTTTTAGCCCCAGCGACAAGATCCATCGCGCCACCCATGCCCTTGATAAGCTTACCTGGGATCATCCAGCTGGCAAGATTACCTTGCTGATCTACCTCAAAAGCGCCAAGCACCGTCAGGTCCACATGACCGCCACGGATCATTGCAAAGCTTTCTGCCGAACTAAAAATGGCGGCTCCCGTACGGGCCGTAACGGTTTCCTTACCTGCATTGATCATATCCGCATCCACTTCCTGCTCGGTCGGATAAGCGCCCATGCCTAATAAGCCATTTTCCGATTGCAGCATCACATCCATGCCCTGTGGCACATAATTGGCCACCAGCGTGGGGATCCCAATGCCAAGGTTGACATAAAACCCATCTCTTAATTCCTGCGCCACTCGCATGGCCATTTGCTCTCTGGTTAATGCCATTATGCTTGCTCCTTCACAGTACGTTTTTCGATGCGTTTTTCGAACTGTCCTAGAATCACTCTGTCGATATAAATTCCGGGGGTATGAATTTGGCTCGGTTCGATTTCGCCGGGCTCTACAATTTCTTCCACTTCAACGACGGTAATTTTTCCAGCCGTTGCAGCCATTGGATTAAAGTTCATGGCGGTGTGGCGATAAACACAATTGCCAAAACGGTCTGCTTTCCACGCTTTTACAATGGCAAAGTCTCCCGTAATACTCGGCTCTAAAATATATTCTCTATCACCAAACGTTTTTACCTCTTTGCCCTCAGCAACGGGTGTACCAACGCCTGTTGCGGTATAAAAAGCGGGGATCCCAGCTCCACCTGCGCGCATCTTTTCTGCAAGTGTCCCTTGTGGAGTTAATTCAACTTCCAATCCACCGCTCAATAACTGCTGCTCAAACAAGGCGTTTTCTCCCACGTAGGAAGCCACCATTTTACGGATCTGCTTGTCCTCAAGCAAAACCCCTAAACCAAACCCGTCTACTCCGCAGTTATTAGAAACCACGGTTAAGTCCTTTGTGCCCATGTGGCGTATTTGGCTTATCAAACCTTCAGGGATCCCGCACAAACCGAAGCCCCCCGCAATCACGGTCATGCCATCGCAAAGTCCTGCCATTGCTTCTTCGTAGCTTACGACTACCTTATCAAATCCAGCCATCATTCCTCCTATTGCACTGTCCAGCCGCCGTCCAGCACAATGGCTTGGCCAGTAATGTTGCGTGACTCATTTGCGAGTAAAAAATTGACAGCATGGGCAATCTCATCCAACCCTATAAAGGCCTTTTTCGGCATTGGCGCCAACATAATATTGTTTATCACTTCATCTTCACTAATCCCATGCTGTTTCGCTTGCGCGGTAATTTGCAGTTCTACCAATGGGGTTTTTACATAAGCGGGGCAAATAGTGTTCACGGTGATATCGCAGTCCGCGGTTTCAAGCGCCAATACTTTGCCAAATCCCATTAACCCATGTTTTGCAGCGACATAAGCAGACTTATATTTAGAAGCGACTAAAGCGTGGATAGAACCAATATTGACGATGCGGCCAAAGCCTCCTCTGCGCATATGCGGCAATACTGCCTTACACAACATGGCAGGGCCAGTTAGCATCACGTCTTGCAGCAATTGCCATTTATCTTCTGGATAATGCTCCAGAGCTTCAACATGTTGCACACCTGCGTTATTGATAAGCACATCAATGTTATCGTGCTGACGGATAAAGTCAGCGATGTCTTGCTTATTAGCGATATTGAGCGCAAACGCTTGTGCATTTCCTCCGTCACTGACGATAGACTCGGCTACCGTCTGTGCTTGCGCTAAGTTCAAGTCTACGAGCACTAAGCTGTAACCTTGTTTGCTCAGGGCCATCGCGATATAGCGACCAATGCCACTTGCAGCCCCTGTGATCAACGCCGTCTTCATCGTCGCTCCTTGATTATTTTGCTAAGAACTGAGCAATGGTGTCAGCCTGTGATTGAATTGAAAAAATACCGTCTAAATGTCCCCAAACACCTTCTATCTCTGTGATCTGCACGTCTTTATTCTTGGCTTTTAGGGTTTCTGCTAGCTTACGAATGGGCTCAGGCCTTAATAACAAGTCATTGCTTGCAGGCATCAATAAAACCTTTGCTGTGATTTTATCGATAGCGCTATCAAAATTACCTTGCATGCCTGCGGTGTATAATTGCGAGGCGCGGACTAAATACAAGATTGAATTCGCATCTTGCGTTTCAGCTCTCGCTCGTGCGCGCGTGGCTAGCGTTTGGCTGAGTTTAGGAAGCTGACGAATATCTTGTTTTGCTTTGGGATCAAGCACAATAAAGCCTGGAAAACTGGCGTTGTAAATAGCGGGGTGCATCGCGTCTTGAGTAATATTAAGCATCGTGGCCGTGAGTCCAGCAAGCGGCCTTTCCCCGTCGTAGTAGTCCCCGCCCTGCCAATTTGGATCAAGTCGGATAGGTAAAGCCCATTTCTCTAACGCCGCAACGGTCCAAGCATCCATCTTTGCCGCGCCAATCACATGAATTAAACGTGACACTTTTTCCGGATAACGCACTGACCATTCTAACGCTTGGAAAGACCCCATAGACGCGCCCATCACCGCATGTAGTTTGTCGATACCTAAGCTATCCAGTAGTTGCTTTTGCACTTCAACAAAATCACCGATGGTCACCACGGGAAAATCCAAGCCATAAGGTTTGCCCGTCTTTGGATTAATGGATGCAGGGCCCGTTGTGATCACATCTTTATTATGCCAATTTGCGTTGACCAAAGTATCTGAACTTATCACGAAGTATTTGTTAGTATCTATCGCTTTGCCCGGGCCGATAATGGCATCCCAGTAACCTGCCAATACGTCAGATTCTCGATACTTGCCCGCGGCGTGAGATGTGCCAGAAAAGAAATGCGTGATCAAAATTGCATTGCTTTTGTCGGTATTTAACTTGCCATAGCTTTCCCAGCCGACCTTAACGTCAGGAATGCTGACTCCAGACTCTGTAGTAAAGTGCGCGAGTGTAAATGCCCGCTTTTCAACCAGCATAGGTTTGTTTGTCTCACTGCCATAGACAATATTGCTGGCAACGAACAAAAGTAACAGGAAAATCCGCTTCATTGCTGTATCTCTCCGTTAAAATAAGATGAATAGGGTTAATGCGAGGGCAACCCCCACCAGCGGTACGACCGCAGTCAACGCAGCCATGGACCAATATGCTCGTTGATGTGTTTCTTTACAGATGGCACGAATGGTTGTGACCACATAGCCATTGTGCGGTAAGGTATCCAAAGCGCCTGAGCTAATAGCGACAACACGATGTAATTGTTCTGGATTGACACCCGCATCAATGTAGTGCGGTGCCACTAAAGGTAACGCAATGGCTTGCCCACCGGATGCCGAACCGGTTAAACCGGCTATTACACTTACCGCCACCGCGGCGCCAAGTAACTCATTACCCGGCATCTGTGTCATCATCTCGACCGCTAATTGAAATGCCTCGGTGTTTTTTGCTACCGCACCAAAACCCACTACGGCACTGGTATTACCGATAGCAACTAGCGCACCTGTTGTACCTAGGTTAATCGCGGCTCCCATGTTGTGAAAATGCTTAAAGTTAATCGCGACAATACTGAGTACACCGCCTAGCAACGCTACAATGAGTGCACTTTGCTGCAGCACATCATGAAGTGTAAAAGATAAAATTAACACCACGATTAAAGGCAGTACACCAGTGATTGGATGAGGATAGTTACGTTCATGGATTTCAGGGTCATCTTCTTTCGCCTCAAAGTGCTCACCATTTGCCACCGCTTTGGCTATCATCTTTTTCAACCACCAATAACCCGTAATGGCCATAAATGTGGCGACCACTAGACTGACTTCCCAAGCCGCATAAGGCGAAGTGCCTAAATATTTTATTGGGATCCAGTTTTGGATTTCAGGGGAGCCTGCCGAAGTCATGGTAAAGGTGACTGAGCCGAAGGCCAGAGTTGCGGGAATAAAGCGCCTTGGTAAATTGGCATCTTTAAATAAGCTGAGCGCCATAGGATAGACAGAGAAAGCGACAATAAAAACACTCACACCACCATACGTTAACACAGCACAGGCAATCACCACCGCTAATACCGCATGCTTCATACCTAACTTGTCGACAATATAGCGTGCCACGCTGTCGGCAGCACCGCTGTCTTCCATGAACTTACCGAACAAAGAGCCAAGCAAAAACATGAAAAACCAAGCACTCAAAAAGCCAGCAAAGCCATCCATATAGAGTGTAAGAAAGCTGCTTTCTACAGCTTCTGTGGGAAATAGCGCAACGCCACTCGTTAATGCGACCAATAAAGCGCACAGAGGAGCTGCGATAAACAAGTTTACGCCACGGAGAGTTAGCCAAATAAGCAGGCCAAGTCCTCCTGCCAGTCCAAGCATACTGAGCATAAGGGCTTCCTTTTATTGTTATTAATGCCCGTTATAAGTTGATGTGTTGGGCATACTGTTGATGAATATCAGTGTGGCGTGCAGGCGCAATAAAAACCATAGTACTAAGGTTATAGAAGCCCTACACCCCGTGTTAATCCTAGCGTATCAAGGCATTAGTACTAAGGTACTAATAGAAAAACTTTACAACTCCCCTATGCTTTGGTGTGACAACAAGCACCCAAAATGACAATAATAGGGACCACAGGATGAACATTTACCAACCTAGATATTCAGCTATCGCGTTGGCTATTACACTCGCAACTCAAGTCAGCCCAGCGGCAGCAGAACAAGCAACACAATCAGAAGGCAAGCTAGAACGCATTGAAGTCACGGCGCGTAAGACGGTAGAAAACCTTCAAACCGTTCCAGTTGCAGTGACTTCTATCGGTGAAACCGATCTACTCGAAAATGGCATTTCGGTCCTCTCTGAAGTCCAACAGTTTTCACCCAATACCACACTTCAAGCTAGCCGTGGCACTAACTCTACCCTCACTGCTTTTATTCGTGGTGTCGGGCAACAAGATCCATTATGGGGTTATGAACCCGGTGTCGGTATTTACGTCGATGACATTTATTTGGCAAGGCCGCAAGGGGCTGTACTCGATCTGCTTGATGTACAACAGATTGAAGTACTACGAGGACCGCAAGGAACGCTATACGGCAAAAACACCATTGGTGGCGCAATCAAATATGTCACTAAAGAAATGTCTGGCGATGCGACATTTAACGTGGAGGGGACGGTTGGTAGTTATAATCAACGCGATCTTAAGATCACAGGTCAACTGCCGCTCGTAGAAGACACACTCTACTTAGGTTATGGCTTTGCCACTTTGAATCGAGATGGCTTTGGTGAATTCAAGGTTTCAACGCTACCCGGCCAAGATAAGGAAAACTACAATAAAGAAATTCAAGCTGCACGGTTAACCTTGGAATATCGTCCAAGCGATGATTTGTTCTTCCGTTTAGCATGGGATAAAACCGACGATGACTCCAACTCTAAAGGAGGTTATCGCTTGTTGCCGAGCTTACTGACTGACGCCCCCGTGCCTGACAGCGTATTTGATTCTTACACCAGTATGCCAACCTGGAATAAAGTCGAACTTGAGGGATATAGTTTGACCGCTCGCTGGGATCTTTCTGACGCCACCACAATAAAATACATCGGTGCTAGCCGAGATAGTTACTCCCCGACCAATATCGACTTTGATAATACGCCACTGCGGATCTTTGATGTACCCGCCATTTATGATGACGAGCAAACCACGCATGAGATACAGCTAAGCCATGCAGGTAACGGCTACAAATTTGTCTCAGGTCTATATTATTACGATGGCGAGTCATGCGGCCAATTCCAAGCAATTTTGGAAGTGTTAGGACAAAGCTTAGGTGCCTCCGGTCTTACGCGAGAAGTTAGTGGCTGTAACAACTCAAATAGTAAAGCCGCCTATATTCAAGGCACCATTGATTTAGCAGAGCAGTGGTCGCTCACACTGGGCGCTCGTTACACTAAAGACAGCAAAGAGGCACAAGTCAGCAACGGTTTGGTCTTTGATGTCGTGTATCCCGAATCAAATTGGATCCCAGGTTATACACGCCCTGCAGGTGAGCTAGTACCGTCAGTGCTTGATGATGAAGAAGATTGGTCACGGTTTACGCCAAGAGTGGGAGTGGAATATCAATACAACCGCGATATTATGTTCTTTGCCAGCTATGCTCAAGGATTTAAATCCGGCACCTTCAACCCCAGAGCCAGCACCGCAGAGCCTGCTGCAGATCCTGAAATCGTAGATTCATTCGAAATCGGTATGAAAAGCGAGTGGAACGATAATCTAAGAGCCAATATCACGCTATTCACGTTAGATCACAAAGACCGCCAATATATTTCCGTATTGCCCGGTGCAACCTCTGCCGATCTAAACCAACGACTTGGCAACATCGGTAAGTCTACAGCAAATGGTATTGAAGCCGAACTGAGCTATGTCGCTACAGAGGCGCTGAGTTTTGACGCCGCGATAGGATATATAGACAGCGACTTCGAAGAGGTACTCGATACTAACCCAGACACAGGCGCGACATTTGACAAATCAGACCGCTTTAGTATTTCTAACACCCCTGATTTAACTTTTAACCTTGGGGCGACATACAAACTCTACAGTGATATTGGCGATTGGGTATTCAATGCTAGCTACTACCATCGTGGTGATTATGTCTTATTTGAGGAAGATAGCCTACTGACGCAGGATAGCTATGGTTTAGTCAATCTGAGTATTAATTGGTATAGCACAGATGGCAATTGGCGTGTTGGTCTTCATGGGAAAAACCTGACCGATGAAGAATATATGATAGGAGGCTATCAGTTCGTGACACCAGACCCGAGCGATCCGAGTAATGTGAGTAAGTACACGCCGGGGCTTGGTGGTGATAATACCTTGATAGGCTACTTTGGCGACCCAAGAACCGTTTCGCTTACCGTGGGTTATCGTTTTTAGCACCGCAAGCGAGGCTGCAAGGGAGCCTCGCTATCTCAATCACTTGATGTAGTTTTGGAAATACCCTATAACAACGGATACTAGGAGTTAGTTAAGGATGTCTCAGGTGCAAGCAATCATCGCTGATGACCACCCATTATTTCGCAGCGCACTCAAACAAGCCGCTGCACAAGCGATTGGTCATGATCCCATCAAAGAAGCCAGTACCTTAGACAGCTTATTCGAGATGTTGCTCGCGCATCCTGAGACAGAGCTAGTATTTTTGGACTTATCTATTCCTGGTGCGAAAGGTCTCGAGGGTCTTGCCCGGTTAAGAAATCAGTATCCAGACATATTGGTGATCATGGTTTCAGCCAACGAATCGGCAGCCATTATTAGCCAATGCGTTGCCCTCGGGGCAAGCGCTTATATTCCCAAGTCTTCCTCACTAGAGGTGATCAGTGGTGCCATCAAGCTCGTTATTGAAGGAGAAACCTGGTTACCCGAAATCGTGGATATCGCACCTGAAAATGACAGCGAACAAGCGCAATTTGCGCGTAATTTAGAAAAGCTAACTCCCCAGCAATATCGAGTATTAACCATGATTGCCGACGGCCTTTTGAATAAGCAGATTGCGTATGCAATGTCGATTCAAGAGACCACCATCAAACAGCATGTTTCAGCTATTTTAAAAAAGCTCAATGTGTATAACCGCACCCAAGCTGGGATCCTCTTTAATCAGCTGGCTACGGATGTACATCTCGACGATGAAGCGAGCACATAAACAACTAGATTAGTCGCTTAATCATGCGCTTTAGGGCAGGCGTTTTGAGTGGCTTATAGAGTAATGGGATCCCTGCATCACTCACTCGCTCTCGAATAGCCTCGTCGTGGTTAGCTGTGTTAATAATGATTGCCATATCATCAAGCGCAAGCGCTGCTATTACCTCAAGTCCAGTGACACCATGATCAAGCTGATAATCCGCGATCAGCATATCAGCCCGGCTCGTTGCTTGCAGCGCGCTAAGCTCTGCCTCATCTCGCGCTACGGCCACCTGACACCCCCAGCTCAGTAATACTTGAGATAGTGCATTAAGCGCGTTGGCATCATTATCTAGCAACCAAATAGACAGACCCGATAATTGCGAATCACCGCTGGGCTTGTCAGCGGTTACTTCGGTCTTTTGATCCGTCTGCATTCCATAACTTGGCAGTGTTAAGGTAAATTGCGTGCCTTTATTAAGTTGTGAGCCAAGGGTGATGGGTATTTCCAACACTTCGCAAATTCGTTTACTGATCGCAAGTCCAAGTCCTAACCCCTGCGCCAGCTCTTTACTATGCAGCTGTTTAAACTCTTGAAATATGGCGTCCTGATCTTGCTTTGCAATGCCCACGCCAGTGTCTTCAACAATGATAGAAACACTCTCCCCCTGACATTCAGCGATAAGTCTTACCGTACCAGACTCAGTGTAACGGATAGCGTTACTCAGTAAGTTCCCCAATACCCTTTTTAGGAGAGCTTTATCGGTGTAGAGCATGACATCACAAACCTGCACCGCAAACGCTAACCCTTTGTCTTTCGCAACCGCCCCATATTCATTTTCCAATGGTTCCAGCAGTGACGACAATGCAAAGCGCGAGCGGTTAACCTTAAACGCCCCAGCCTCTAATTTTGTGAGTTCAAGAATGCTCGACAACAGTTCTTCAGCACTTGCCAATGAACTTTTGATGCTTTGCGAAAGCTCAGCTAAGTCGGTCCCTTGGGCCTTTTCACTCATCAATGAGCAAAACAGGCTCGCTGCGTTAAATGGCTGTAACAGATCATGACTCGCTGCAGCGAAAAAGCGGGTCTTACTCTCCGTTGCATGTTCCGCTTGGCGTTTCGCAGAAGATAAAGCACGGTTGGCGTCTATCAACTCTTTGGTCCTTGCCGCAACCGTTTCTTCTAGATTGACATTAACTTGCTCTAGTAAGGATTGTTGTTTTACAAACTCGGTGATATCTGTATAGGTCGTTACAAATCCACCTCCAGGCAATGGGTTACCTTGCATTTCAAACACTCGACCATCGTGATGCTCGCGGCGGTAGCGATACGCATTGCCTCGTCGTAAATGTGATAGACGCTTCTCTACTTGCTGCTCGACATCGGCATCACCAAATAGTCCACGCTGCGCATTGTAACGAATAAGCTCAGCCACAGGACGCCCGATAAACAACGCATTGTCTGGATAATTAAACATTTCTGCGTAGCGCTGGTTCCAAGCGACCAATTGCAGTTGGCTATCTACTACACTTATCCCCTGACTGACGTTTTCTATCGTCGACTGCAGTAAGTCGCGATTAAAACGTAGCACCTGTGACGCTTCATCGACAAATTCTGCAACTTGCTCTAAAGGCTGGCGTTTTTCATCTTTGGCGACATCTAAAATCAGTTTCGCAGATGCCCCTCCAACGAGCGTCGACATCTCCCGCTCGATCATATTTTCAACTTGCAATGGCGCTGCCTGTTTCCAGTTTGCAGGCTCTTTAGGAAAATGAAGCTCAACAAGCTGCTGCGCACGTGCTTGCTCGCTAAAGCGCTGCAGTAATGTTGCCAAGTCTTGGTAACTCAATACCGTGTTTGCGGATTGTGCAGATTTGGACGGCATTACAAATTTATTGCTTTGTAAGCGCTCAGCAAGACGTGCAGATGAAATAAACGGCACCAGCAAATAAACCAACAAATTTGCACTTAAAGAGATCAGCACGGACTGACTCGTACTGTCTAACCCCAGGCCCAAAAAGTCTAAAGGCGCTAACCATGTGATATTCATAGGCCCCGCGCTCAGCCATTGAATTTCGTAGTTAAAGCCACTAATGAGGCTCGGTAACAATAGCGTGTAAAACCAAATTGCAAAACCTGTCACAATCCCCAATTGTGCACCTAAGCATGATGCCCCACGCCACCACAAACCAACCACCATCGCAGGCGCAAACTGCGCAACCAAAGCAAATGACATGAGCCCCATATTGGCCAACGTGTTGCCCTCAGCAAGCACGCGATGACTGGCATAACTCAGTAATAAAATGCCAACAATAACCACCCGTCGAGCATTGAGCAGATTAAACTTAGATAAACCTCTATGGCTCGAATTTAACTGCGAGCGGCGCAACAAAAATTGATTGATAAAGTCATTGGTGATCATGATAGATAGCACGATGGCTGAGACTATCACCATGCTCGTCGCCGCAGAGAACCCTCCTAAAAAGGCTATCAAAGCGACTACAGGCGCATCAGATCCCAGTGGTAAGGCGAGCACAAACGTATCGTAGCCAACATCTTGACCATTAAAATACACCAGCCCGGCGTAGGCGATTGGCAAAATAAACAAATTAATTAGCAATAAATAAACAGGAAACAACCAGCGTGCGGTCTTAAACTGGTTTTGTTCATCATATTCAATAAAAGAGGTATGAAACTGCCTCGGTAAACAAAGCGTTGCCAATACCCCTAAAAGAACATGGACTAAATAAACATAGGTTGGGCTAGCCGATGCCTCTATTTGCTTGGTAATTCCCTGCAGCTCCGCTTGGTTAAATAAGTGAGAGGGTGACTCAAAGAGCACAAAACAGACATAGACACCAACGGCAATAAACGCCAGTAACTTAACTAATGACTCAAAGGCGATTGCAGTCATCAACCCTGGGTTATGCTCACTGGGTCTCAGCCTACGCGTGCCGAACAAAATAGCAAAAAGGGCTAACAGCAAGGTGATATAAAAAGTACTATCCTGCCAAAACGCGACACTCACCCGCTGGGTGTCGCTTGTTAGCATACCGATACTGGCGCTAGTAGCATTAAGCTGAAGGGCAATATAGGGCACAACCGCAATGACAGAGATCAGAGAGATGAGTCCAGACAGACTAGAAGAATTACCGTAACGAGTGGCAATAAAGTCCGCCATGGAAGTGAGTTGCTGCTGGCGGCATATTTCAGCAATTCGTGTGTAGACTTGCCAACCAAATATAAATAGTAAAATCGTGCCAACATAAGTTGGGGCAAGCCACCAACCATTATTTGCAGCTTGCGCGGTAGTACCAAAAAACGCCCAAGAGGTGCAATACACCCCAAGTGACAAGGCATAGGTAACTTGCTTGGCACGATAAGACCTAAACTTAGTACTCGCCCTATCTGCGCCCCATGCAATGGTAAATAAAAGCGCTAAATACAGCAGCGCAATAAGACTGATCAGCCCGATAGAAAACATAACTGTGATGATTTTTTATTGTTTACTCTAGCATAACGGCTGTACTGTAAAAAGACAGCACACTTTAGTGCTACAGCCTATCACCACTTATAACCTAAAACTGCTCACCGATTTATCCAGTGCACGGGATAAAGACAGCAGCGACAATGCTTCATCTGACGCGCGCTCGGCTCCCGTTGCTGTCTCTTGCGCGGTTTCGCTGATTTCTGTCACACTTTGCGAAAGTTGCTGTGTAACCGTGTTTTGCTCCTCAGAAGCACTGGCTATTTGCAGATTCATATCTTTAATCGTACTCACAGATGAAGAAATCGCTTGTAACACTTCATCCGTTTTCGCCGACTTGTCCGCTGTATCTTTAGCATCTTTAACGTTCTCTCGCATCATGCCAACGGAGCGCTTCGCTTCATTTTGCAACTTAGAGATCATCTCTTGAATTTCGTCTGTACTCTTTTGGGTGCGACTCGCAAGGCTTCTTACCTCGTCGGCCACTACGGCAAAGCCTCTTCCTTGTTCGCCAGCTCTTGCGGCTTCAATTGCTGCGTTGAGCGCTAACAGATTAGTTTGCTCCGCTATACCCCTGATGACATCCAAAATAGAGCCTACCGACTCTGTTTCTTGTTCAAGATTCTCAATGGTCTGGCTCACATTTTCTATTTTACCCACTAGACCTTCCATTGCTTGCTGTGTTGCAACGACAACTTGAACACCTGAATTAGATTGAGAATCCGCATCGGTTGCGGCATCCGCTGCGAGTTGAGCACTTTGGGTTATCTCAGCAATCGTGGCAGCCATTTCATTCATCGAAACAGCACTATGACTGAGTTGCTCCATTTGGTTGTCCGCCCCCTGTTTAGACTGAGCAGTGATAGCACTAAGTGTTTCCGACGAGGAAGATAATGCATGTGTAGAGCTTTGAATTTCTGCAATGATGGCTTTTAGTTTGTCAGCCATATCACGCATTGCCAAATAAATACCGCTGACTGATTCCCCTCTGTCAAATTGTATAGTGAGGTCGCCACTGGCAATCCTTGATGCCACTTCCGCGATTTCTTTTGGCTCCCCACCAATTGGGGTTTTGATTATACGGGTGATATACCAACTCAGAAAGCAGCCTAAAAAGATCACCGCAAGTGCAACAACAATAATTGTATTCACGGTGTTTTCACTTTGCGCTTGAGCAACTGGCCCCAATTCGTCTTGTTTATCTTTTATCGATTCTTTAATACGTGCTAAATAATCTGCAATAGTTTGACCATTTTTATTTAGTGATTCGGCTATTAACTGATTCCTCTCTGTGATAATTCGCTGAACTTCGTTTACCCCCGGAGAGTAACGATCCCCAAGTGACTCAGTATCTGCTAGTAGTTGCTTGGCTGTGTCATCGGTAAATTCCAATCTAGATTGGTTTAGTAAGTCCTTTTCTTGCTTAAGTTCTTTCATTGCTCTTTCATAGTCTTCAGGCTGGTTACTAACTAAAAACTTGCTGACAAATAATCGCCCTAGTAGCAACTTTTCCTGCATATGAGCAGCAACATTTAATCCTTGAAAGTCATTACGTTCGACACTTAACTCCATTAACTGAGTGACATTTTTTCGCATTTGAGGACCTATTTGATCCAATGTGTCGTTAACAACTGTATCTCTGCGACGGTAAAGCGTTAGGATCTGTTTAAAGGTTGCTTCATATTCGACTAAAGCCTCCTCACTTTTCTCTACTAGCGCTACTAACTCTGGTGTGGTTAGGACCTTTCTCGCTTCGAGGAAATCTTTATGTAATTGCTCAGTCTTTTGTTCAAATTGGCGTACATCTTCTTGAGACTGCTGCTTGAGAAAATTTAAGACGTTGACTCTGGTTGACAATAAGTTTGCTTCTAAACTACTCGCTAGGTTACTTGCCCTGGCCAAGCTGCGATATTCGACAAAGTTACCAAAGCCACCACTTAACCCAACATAAGCCACACCAGATAGCATGATCATAAGTACAATCATAATTCCAAATGAAACCGATAATTGCTGACCTAACTTTAACTTTGTAAGCATATAACAACCCTAAACGTCGTCTTCACGGATAGTCTAGTAGCCATTGCACGAGACGCACGAACAGATGGTACTTGTGTTTAATACAATAATAATTGACGTTGTTCACCATTTAGTAAAGGTATGTACCGATTAAAAAACAACTTTGGGGATGCCGATATATCGCGCTTATTGCATTTAAAAGGCGCAGAGATTTGTTAATGGGTAATATTAGTTAGAACGGGATAGAGCTTATTACACGACAAAAATTCGCTATGACCGAGAGAGTGCTATTATTTATTCTCTTTAAAACACAAAAGTCTAATTTAGTTAAAAACTAAAATTAAGCTTTCTTAGGACGTTCAATCACGTCAACTAGCGTCCAAGATTTTTTCTTAGAGATTGGCGCACATTCGCGAATAGTCACGACGTCACCTGTGAGTAGCTGTGTTGTTTTCATCGTGTGCGTGCAACTTAGTTGTACGCTTGATGCTTTCTTTCTATAAAGAGTACCGTAGATCGGGTGTTTAATCTGACGTTCGATAGCTATTTATAAAAATTATCCAGAAACGCAAAAGCCCCAGCAGATGCTGGGGCTTTATAAAAGTCTAATTTAGTTAAAAACTAAAATTAAGCTTTCTTAGGACGTTCAATCACGTCAACTAGCGTCCAAGATTTTTTCTTAGAGATTGGCGCACATTCGCGAATAGTCACGACGTCACCTGCTAGTGCTGTGTTGTTTTCATCGTGTGCGTGCAACTTAGTTGTACGCTTGATGAACTTACCGTAGATCGGGTGTTTAACCTGACGCTCGATAGCAACAACGATTGACTTGTCCATTTTGTCGCTAATTACACGACCTTGTACAGTACGGATCTTATCGCTCATTATGCACCTGCCTTCTGGTTAATAACCGTTTTCACACGCGCAATATTGCGACGTACTTTCTTAAGCTCGTGAGTTTGAGCTAGCTGACCAGTGCTCGCTTGCATGCGCAGGTTGAACTGCTCACGAAGAAGCTCTAGAAGTTCAGCATTTAGCTCTTCTACGCTTTTGTCTTTAAGTTCGCTAGCTTTCATTACATTACCGTCCGAGTTACAAATGTTGTTTTGAAAGGTAATTTACGAGCAGCTAGGTCGAATGCTTCGCGAGCAAGCTCTTCTGAAACACCTTCCATCTCGTAAAGTACTTTACCAGGCTGAATTTCAGCAACCCAGTATTCAACAGAACCTTTACCTTTACCCATACGAACTTCAAGCGGTTTCTCTGTAATTGGCTTATCTGGGAATACACGGATCCAGATTTTACCTTGACGCTTGACGTGACGTGTCATAGCACGACGAGCTGCTTCGATTTGACGAGCAGTCATACGGCCACGGCCAGTCGCTTTCAAGCCGAAAGAACCGAAGCTAACTTTGTTACCGCTGGTAGCCAGACCACGGTTGCGGCCTTTGTGTACCTTACGGAATTTTGTACGTTTTGGCTGTAACATTAGTCGCTACCTCTTACTTAGCACTTTTTTTAGCTTTCTTCGGCGCACGTTTAGCTGGCTTCTCTTGCTCTTGAACTAGTGGAAGACCACCAATTACTTCGCCTTTGAAGATCCAAACCTTAACACCGATGATACCGTAAGTGGTCAAAGCTTCTGAAGTTGCGTAGTCGATATCAGCACGTAGAGTGTGTAGAGGTACACGACCTTCACGGTACCACTCAGAACGTGCGATTTCAGCACCGCCAAGACGGCCGCTTACTTCAACTTTGATACCCTTCGCGCCTAGACGCATTGCGTTTTGTACTGCGCGCTTCATAGCACGACGGAACATAACACGACGCTCTAGCTGAGAAGAGATACCGTCAGCAACTAACTGTGCATCTAGCTCTGGCTTACGTACTTCTGCGATGTTGATTTGCGCAGGTACACCAGCAAGCTTAGTTACAGCTTGGCGAAGCTTTTCAACATCTTCACCTTTTTTACCGATAACAACACCAGGACGAGCTGTGTGAATTGTTACACGGATTGATTTAGCTGGACGCTCGATAACGATCTTAGCTACAGAAGCACTTTTCAATTCCTTAGTAAGGTATTGACGTACTTTGTGATCGCCAAAAAGCTGTTCAGAGAAATCTTTTGTATTCGCGTACCAAGTAGATACCCAAGGCTTTGAGATACCTAGGCGAATACCAGTAGGATGAACTTTTTGTCCCATTACTTATATCTCCTAGCTATCCGATACCACAACAGTGATGTGGCTTGTACGCTTAAGGATGCGGTCTGCGCGTCCTTTAGCACGTGGCATAATACGTTTCATTGTAGGACCTTCGTCTACAAATACTTTAGCCACTTTAAGCTCATCAATGTCAGCACCTTCGTTGTGCTCCGCGTTCGCGATAGCAGACTCAAGTACTTTTTTAACTAATACAGCCGCTTTCTTCGGGCTGTACGCCAGGATTTCTAGCGCGCGATCAACCGGAAGTCCACGGATCTGATCTGCCACTAGACGTGCTTTCTGCGCCGAACCAGAGGCGAATTTGTGTTTAGCTAATGCTTCCATCATACCCTCCGATTAACGCTTCTTAGCTTTCTTATCCGCAGCGTGACCGCGGTAAGTACGTGTAGGTGCAAATTCACCCAGTTTGTGACCGATCATTTCGTCTGTGATGAACACAGGAACGTGCTGACGACCATTATGGACAGCGATGGTCAATCCGATCATGTTAGGTATGATCATTGAACGACGGCTCCAAGTTTTAATTGGCTTCTTGTCACCGCTTTCCAACGCTTTCTCTACCTTCTTCAGCAAGTGTAGGTCAATAAATGGACCTTTCTTGAGAGAACGTGGCATGGCAATTCCTCAACTATTATTTAGTACGACGACGTACGATAAACTTATCAGTACGCTTGTTCTTACGAGTCTTGTAACCTTTAGTAGGTACGCCCCATGGAGATACAGGGTGACGACCACCAGAAGTACGACCTTCACCACCACCGTGTGGGTGGTCAATCGGGTTCATGGCAACACCACGAACTGTAGGACGGATACCACGCCAACGATTTGCACCAGCTTTACCTAGTGAACGTAGCATGTGTTCTGCGTTACCTACTTCGCCAAGAGTCGCACGACAATCAGACTCAACCTTACGAACTTCGCCAGAGCGAAGACGTAGTGTTACGTATTGACCTTCACGAGCAAGGATCTGTACGTAAGCACCAGCAGAACGTGCAATTTGTGCACCTTTGCCAGGTTTAAGTTCAACGTTGTGTACAGTAGAACCTACAGGGATATTACGCATAGGTAGTGTGTTACCAACCTTGATTGGTGCATCAACACCAGATTGGATTGCATCACCTGCTTTAAGACCCTTAGGTGCAATAATGTAACGACGCTCACCGTCTGCATATAATACAAGAGCGATGTTTGCGCTACGGTTTGGATCGTACTCTAGACGCTCAACTTTAGCTGGAATGCCATCTTTTGTGCGTGTAAAGTCGATTACACGGTAGTGTTGCTTATGACCACCACCGATGTGACGAACCGTGATACGACCGTTGTTGTTACGACCACCTGATTTAGAGTTTTTCTCTAATAGCGGAGCGTAAGGCTTACCCTTGTGTAGATCAGGGTTAACCACTTTAACGACGTGACGACGACCCGCAGAAGTTGGTTTACACTTTTGAAGTGCCATAATTCTAACTCCCCTTATTACTCGGCGCCGCCGACAAAGTCTAGCTCGCTACCTTCTTTAAGAGTAACGTATGCTTTTTTCCAATCGCTACGACGGCCAAAACGCATACCAGTACGCTTTGTCTTACCCTTAACATTTAGAGTGCGAACACCAGTTACTTCTACTTCGAAAAGCTTTTCTACAGCTGCTTTAACTTCAGCTTTAGTTGCATCTTTAGCTACTTTGAAAACGATAGTGTTGTTTTCTTCAGCAGATACAGTGCTCTTCTCAGAGATGTGTGGAGCAAGGATTACTTTTAAAAGACGTTCTTCACGGATCATGCTAGCGCCTCCTCAAGTTGCTTAACAGCAGCAGCAGTAATCAGAACCTTATCGAAAGCGATTAGGCTTACTGGGTCGATGCCAGCTACGTCACGCGTGTCAACCTTGTACAGGTTACGTGCAGAAAGGAATAGATTCTCATCTACTTCTTCAGTCACGATTAGTACGTCTTTAAGCTCAAGTTCTTTAAGCTTAGCTACTAGTTCTTTAGTCTTTGGTGCTTCTAGACCAAAGTTTTCAACAACTACTAGACGATCTTGACGAACAAGCTCAGAAAGAATGCTCTTGATCGCACCGCGATACATTTTACGGTTAACTTTTTGGCTGTGATCTTGCGGCTTAGCTGCAAAGCTCACACCACCGCTGCGCCAGATTGGGCTGCGGATTGTACCAGCACGTGCACGGCCAGTACCTTTTTGGCGGAATGGTTTCTTACCACCACCGCGTACTTCAGAACGTGTCAATTGAGCACGAGTACCTTGGCGAGCACCTGCTGCATAAGCAACAACTACTTGGTGTACCAATGCTTCGTTAAACTCACGTCCAAAAGTAGCTTCGGAAACTTCAAGCGCACCAGCGCCTTTAATTGCTAATTCCATCACTAAATCTCCAGGACTTATGCTTTAACAGCTGGTTTAACGATAACGTCACCGCCGATAGCGCCAGGTACTGCACCTTTAACTAAAAGCAAGTTACGCTCTGCGTCAACACGTACTAGTTCAAGGTTCTGTGTCGTTGAACGAACATTACCCATTTGACCGGCCATTTTCTTACCTTTGAAAACTTTACCAGGAGACTGGTTTTGACCGATTGAACCAGGAGCACGGTGAGATAGAGAGTTACCGTGAGTTGCGTCTTGCATGCTGAAGTTCCAGCGCTTAACACCACCTTGGAAACCTTTACCTTTTGAAGTACCAGTAACGTCTACTTTTTTCACTTCAGTGAAAAGTTCAACAGTTAGCTCTGAACCTACTTCAAATTCACCTTCACCGCCGTTAAGACGGAATTCCCACAGGCCGCGACCCGCTTCAACGCCAGCTTTAGCGAAGTGACCCGCTGCTGGTTTGTTTACACGGCTTGCTTTTTTCTCGCCTGCAGTAACTTGAAGCGCGTTATAACCGTCAGTTGCGTCAGATTTGATCTGCGTAACACGGTTAGGAGTCGCTTCGATAACTGTCACAGGGATAGATACACCATCTTCAGTGAAGATACGTGTCATACCCACTTTACGACCGACTAGACCTAATGCCATTTTCCTAAAACCTCTCTAATCTTCCGATTAACCCAGGCTGATTTGAACATCAACACCAGCAGCAAGGTCTAGGCGCATTAGAGCGTCTACAGTCTTGTCAGTTGGTTCTACGATGTCGATCAGACGTTTGTGGGTGCGGATTTCATACTGATCACGCGCGTCTTTGTTTACGTGCGGAGAGATCAATACTGTGAAACGTTCTTTGCGCGTAGGTAGTGGGATTGGACCACGAACCTGTGCACCAGTGCGCTTCGCTGTTTCCACGATTTCCGCCGTTGATTGGTCAATCAAACGGTGGTCAAAAGCTTTTAGGCGAATACGAATGCGTTGATTTGACATTCTTAAACCTCAAAATAAAAAGAGCATTTAAAAAGAGCATAAAAAAACGACCGAGACTAACTCAATTATTCCTGAGAAGTCGGTTGTTAATTTATTTCTACCGTTGAACTCACAATTGGAGTTCCTGTTCATAGGGCCTGAAATCCAGACCTTTCATTTACTTTCCTAGACGCTATGGTCAAGAAAGTCTGCATATTATAGTGATATTGGTGATAAATGCAACAACTAATACAAAGTAATTTTATCGCTCGGATCCGTGGGCGCTGTCGCGCAGATAAAGCACATTGAACATACATAATATTTCACTCACACAAAGCATATAGAACAAAATTCACTCTACTCAAGCATTCGCTTCTGTTAGTCTTCTATAAAGAAATATTGTGACAAGAAAACATGGATGACGCCTTTGTAAATGGTCAGTCCAGTTAAATCTTGGTATTCTATGGCTAATGATAATTGTTCGGTATTCCCATGCAGATTTTTTCTTATTTGCTTACAACCATCGCTCGCTGTAGCAACTGGCTTTTTGTTAAAAGTAAAGTATTGCCAGAGCATCCCATCGAGGATTACGAGCTAGATCCCAGCATTCCCACATTCTATGTAGCGAGACTCGACTCGGTATCAGACATGATAGCGCTAGACGTTATGTGTAAAAAGCTTGGTTTACCAAGACCATCTCAAAAAGCGCGAATTGGCAATAAAGAGCTCAATCGTTTTGTTGGGATCCAGACTCCGCCAAGTGTCTTTGGTAATAGTCATAAACCAAGTGATGCGCTTGAACATAGCAAAGCAATTTTTGAAGCCTTAAAAGATGACGACAATACCGATGCGCAAGTTATTCCGGTCACCATATTGTGGGGTCGTAATCCAGGTAAAGAAAAGCCAGGTGTGGGAACTTTATTATCCAACTCATTAACTCCAAGCTGGCTACGCAAATGCTTTGTGGTCTTGTTTTCAGGCAGGGATAACTTTGTTCGATTTTCCCGCCCGATTGAACTCAATCAATTGTTAAATGATAAAGCCGACGTTGACGAACTGCCACATAAGCTGCTGCGCGTTGCACGCGTGCACTTCCGTCGTCAAAAATTGGCTGCTACGGGCCCCAAATTGCCATCACGTGAGCAGCTATTTAATTCTATCTTAGCGTCGCAAAGCATTAAAAAGGCCATTGCTGACGAAGCAAAGGCAAAAGGTCTAAGTCAAGAAGAAGCAAGATTACAAGCACTTAGGTTATTAGACGAAATAGCCGCAAACTATTCAGACGCCATGGTGCGCGTAGCTGACAGGGCCCTCACTTGGCTGTGGAACAAGCTTTATAATGGTATTGAAGTTAATAACTCAGACAAAGTACAAGCGCTTGCAGACAAAGGACACGAGATCATTTACGTGCCATGTCATCGTAGCCATATGGATTACTTGCTTCTAACTTATGTGATTTACCATCAGGGTTTAGTACCACCGCATATCGCAGCTGGCGTTAATCTCAACTTTTTCCCTGCGGGCCCGATTTTCCGTCGTAGTGGTGCCTTCTTTATTCGCCGTTCTTTTTCGGGTAACAAACTCTATTCCGCGGTATTCAAGGAATATTTAAGTCAGTTATTTATCAAAGGATATTCCGTTAAGTTTTATACCGAAGGTGGTCGCAGTCGTACCGGTCGTCTTCTACCACCAAAAACGGGGATGCTGGCAATGACACTGCAATCTATGCTTCGCGGCATTGATAGACCTATATCATTAGTGCCCGTTTATCTCGGCTACGAACATGTTATGGAGATCAACACCTACCTCAAAGAGCTGGCTGGCAACAGTAAGAAAAATGAGTCTATTTTTGGTATTTTTAAGGCGATTAAGAACCTTAAAAACTATGGTAGAGGGTATTTAAATTTCGGCGATCCGATATCAGTCAACCAATTTTTAAATGAGCATCAACCAGATTGGCGTGGTTCTATTCACCCTACCGAAACTCAAAAGCCTGCTTGGCTGAACAAGCAAGTTGCCGATCTCGCTGATGTCATCATGACTGAGATAAATAACTCAGCAGCACTGAATTCAGTTAATTTACTTGCGACAATTTTGCTGAGTAATGAGCAGTTTGCACTGCCTAAATCACAACTGCTACAACAGCTTGATTTGTATCTTGGACTACACAGAAATGCACCTTATCACGACAATGCGACGGTGCCAGATTCGAGCTCTGAGGGCCTACTCGATCATGCACTTAAGCTTGATAAGTTCGATATTATTGAAGACAGTTTTGGCAGCATCATTAGTGTTAAGGAAAAAGAACGCGCTCTACTTAATTATTACCGTAACAATATTCTGCACCTGTTTGCCGTACCTAGCTTAATCGCTCAGCAACTGTTCAACCGCTACAGCTTAACCGTTGATGAGTGCTGTAAAGAGGTAGCGCTTTTGTATCCCTTGTTTGCAAAAGAGTGGTTCTTAACAGGCCTTAAGACAGGATATATAGAGTCTATTTTTGAATACTTTGCGGCTAAGGATCTGATCACCTTTGATGGTCATCTAGCCTCTGTTAACAAAGATGGTAGCGCGTTGGCACAATTAGAAATGCTAGGTAAAGTGATCCACTTAACGCTTGAACGCTATGCAATCACGATTAACCTGGTTAAGCGTCATCAAGGATTAAGTCGTAGCGAGCTTGAAAAAGAAAGTGCACTTCTTGCCGACCGACTAGGAACTTTACACGGCATCAAAAGCCCAGAGTTTTTTGACAAAAAAGTGCTCAGCGCATTTGTCACTAGCCTAAAAGAGCAAGGCTTTATAGAACAAGATGAAGCCGCTGGCATTCGCGGCACAGAATCACTACATACTTTAGAGCAGTACTTAAAAGCCCTGCTACCGGCACGAATACATCAGTCTATTCAACATATCGTCTAATATCATAAGGCCCCAATTTAGGGGCCTACTTTATGGTGCATAGCAAAGCTTAAGCTAGACGATTATCTACTACTTGCTTTGTAACAACAGCAACAACACATAGTGCCGCCGCTATATCTACAGAGATTATTTGGTGCGGCCAAACTAAAGCGATACCTAAAAGCGCTAACCCTATCCTGATTGGTTTATTGAGCTTTGCCTCTGCATAACCGTATATCGCTGCTACCAAAGCGTACATTCCCACAAGCGCAGTGAAAAAAACCTGCATGATCTCAAAGTTACTCCCCCCAATAAACGGCGTATAAGCAAACAGTAACGGAACGATGTATAGCGCTTTGGCCGTTTTCCATGCTTCTATACCTGTTGCCATCGGCGGTGTTTTGGCAATTCCCGCAGCGGTAAACGCGACCAAGCATACCGGCGGTGTTACATTGCTATCTTGCGATAACCAAAAAATAATCATATGGGCAGAGAGTAACATCATGGCTAAATGCGTGGCATCAAATTGGCTACTGCGAATAATATCAATAGCCTCTGGCGGCAAGCTTGCCAAAATAGTAAACACTTGAGCCGTGGTAATATTTGGCTGGTTGTATATCTCACCTAGTGCTGGCGCCATCATACTCATCATCATCGTCGCAGTGTCATTGAGTTGACCATTTACTATGATCTCTACCAGTGCTGACTGGCTGATCAAGCCATATAAAGCCGGTGCAGAAAGCGTTGCCAATACAATATACGATGCCGTCACCGGTAGTCCCATACCGATAATTAACGAGGCCAATGCAATCAATACCAACAACAGTATCAAGCTTGCTCCCGCCCATTCATTTATCATTAGAGAAAAGGTAACCCCTAAGGAACTGATTGAAATACAATTCACCAGCATGCCAATGGCAATCAATAATATTGCTGTCTTAGCGCTGTTTTCAGTTGCATTCGCAAGCGCAGCCAAAATCTTTGACCACCTCATCGGTGAATGTGAAAACAAAGAAAATAGACACACACTGAGCGTCGCAATGCTGACTGCATAAGTTGGCGTAAAGCCATAAATCATCAATGTTACGAGCAACATGATAGGTAATAAATGATGCCAACCGGATTTCAGTTCTTGCCAAGCACTTAATTGCTCTGGCTCTAAGGCTGGTTGGATATTCAAACGTTTAGCTTGAATACGTACAAAGATGGCAATAGATGCGAAATAAAGCAGAGCGGGAACAAAGGCCGCCGCAATTATCGTAAGATAAGGAATTTGAGTATAAGAGGCCATCACAAATACACCTGCCCCCATAATCGGCGGGATCAGCTGACCTCCCGTCGATGCTCCGGCTTCAACTGCTGCTGCAAACTTTGCAGGAAAGCCAGCTTTCTTCATTAATGGAATGGTGATCACTCCAGTCGCTGCTGTATTCGCGATAGCAGAGCCCGATACGGAGCCCATCATGCCCGAGCTGACGACAGCAACAAGGCCTTGTCCGCCAACCATTTGACCAACAAGCGCATTGGCAAAGCGAATGATAAAATCCCCTGTTCCTGCTTGGACTAGAAATGCGCCAAACAAGATAAACATAAAGACAAACGTCCAAGAAATTTTAGCAATAGGTCCAAACAAGCCGTCATCAAAGTAATTGCGAAACAAAATAGTTTCTGCGCTTAAACCAGCAAAATGAAACACGCCATCGATATACTGTCCCAAAAACAGTACATAAATCATCGCCAGTAGGATCATCATCGGGATAAACCAGCCCATACAGCGTCGGACCAACTCAAGCGCGAGGAGTACAGCGGTGGAAGATGCTATCCAGTCAGCCGTAGCAAATTCATAATTACGCGCAGCCAGCGCATCACTGTACAGAACAAGATAGCCGCAGCTCACGATTAAACCGATAAATAGCCCGATATCAATAACGCTAGAAAGCACTGCTAATTTGCCAACTCTAAGTGGCAAGGTGAGTAAGATAATGCTACCAAATAACATGAAATGGATGGCTGAAATATAATTATCCGGCCAAGTGGCGACCAAGTTAAAATAGAGGTGCAACAGACTCGTGAGTATCGCTAAATAAAAAGCGATCCGCTCACGAGCCGCTGTTGGTACTGCTAATGTGCTTTGCTCATTGCTACTATTACTCATTGATAGATACTATCCCGTTTTACTTAGTTGGCGGCGTTACTGCAGATGAGCAGGTACGGTAATACCTATTTCTTTATAATACTTCAGCGCGCCGGGATGTAGCTTAGCAGGTAGTCCCATGAGTGCCTTTTCTATCGCCATGGCTTTAGTCGCTTTATGGATGGTTTGAAGAAAGACTAAATTTTCATAAATTGCCTTGGTGAGTAGATATACATCTTCCTCACTCATGTCTTTATGTGCTGCAAGAAAGTTTGGCTGCGCAATCGTTTTGATTGCGTTAGTTTGGCCGGGGTAAGTGTTCGCTGGGATCTCGAAGCGTGACCATAACTCTACCTCAGCGTTGACTTTATTTAGCTGCTCATCAGTGAAATCCAGCACAGTGATACCATTGGCATCGGCTGCATAAGCACTCGTAATAGCGCTGACCGGTACGCCTGCCGGAATATTCATTCCCGCAATCTGACCATTTTGTAGGGCGCTAGAAGAGCCCGCGTAACCTTTATGCACCAAAGTGAATTTGTCACTATCAACGCCCAGTGCAGCCATGATGTGCTTCCCAGAACCTTCCGTTCCAGAGTTACGCTTACCAATGCCAAACCCTTGTGAATATAGGTTTTTCAAATCTGAGACGTTGCCCGTTTTGGCATACTTCTTAGCAATGACAAAGTGCTCTACGTTTTGCCACAACATAGTCACTGAACGCAGATAATCTTGTTTGCCAACGGGTGCCATTGCCCCCGTCCCCTGCGTCGCCCACGCACCATAAAGACCCTGTAAAATAGCCAGTTCAGCTTCTTTATTACGCATGAGTTTGAGGTTATCACCAGAACCGGCAGAGGTAATGGCCGACACACTCATACCGTGCTGCGGCGTGACTTTTAGCTTAGTTAGTGTCGCAATCGCGACACCTACTGGGTAAAAAGTGCCACCAGATGAGGCTGTCGCCAAATATAGGATCTGTCCTTATCTACATTGGCAAAGCTTGCAAAAGTACATAGTGACATTGTGATACTGAGCACAGCAGAAATCGTTCGAGCCGAAAGACCTAACATCTTTACACTCCCTAATTTTAGGTTTTATATGGGCTTATTGTGCACACCTTTACGTAATTAACCAAATTTTTACGTGACTGGTGGCAGGATATCAGCATATAGAATAGGGAGATTAAATGGTGAGAATATGGATTTTAAGCTGTCGAAAGTAAATATAAGAACATTATCGAATTGTTCGTTATAACCATCACAACGACAAAAATGATGCTTTAATAGGAGAATGACCCTTTTCGTTGGTCGCGATATAAAATCGCTGCTACGACAAAGAGTTTATCGCGAGGTAAACTCGCTCCCACCACAAAAATTCTATCTTTAAAATCGCGATGTAAAGTCACTGCTTCGACAAAGAGTTCATCTTTTAAAGCGTAATAATAAAAAGGTCTGTACTTCTTATTAGAGAACGACCCTTTTCGATAGTCGCGATATAAAATCGTATCAACAAAGGCATTAAAAAAGGCCGCCAAAGCGACCTTTTTTATGTGTGTTACGACAATCTACAGATTACTCTTCGATTGTTGCTACAACACCAGCACCTACTGTACGGCCACCTTCACGGATAGCGAAACGTAGACCTTCGTCCATCGCGATTGGTACGATTAGCTCAACAGTCATCTTGATGTTGTCGCCTGGCATTACCATTTCTACGCCGTCTGGTAGCTGGATGTCACCAGTTACGTCTGTTGTACGGAAGTAGAACTGTGGACGGTAACCTTTGAAGAAAGGAGTGTGACGACCACCTTCATCTTTCGAAAGTACGTATACTTCTGAAGTGAATTTTGTGTGTGGCTTGATTGAACCAGGCTTACATAGTACTTGACCACGCTCAACTTCGTCACGCTTAGTACCACGTAGTAGTGCACCGATGTTCTCACCCGCACGACCTTCGTCTAGAAGCTTACGGAACATCTCAACACCCGTACAAGTTGTCTTCGTAGTTTCTTTGATACCTACGATTTCTACTTCGTCGTTCACGTTGATGATACCAGCTTCTACACGGCCTGTTACTACTGTACCACGACCCTGGATTGAGAATACGTCTTCGATAGGCATGATGAATGGCTTATCGATGTCACGCTCTGGCTCTGGGATGTAAGAATCTAG
>NZ_JANHZS010000023.1:0-49786 GCF_041414765.1 Pseudoalteromonas sp. DY56-GL79
ACCGCTTGCGCCTGAGACTCTCCTGATAAATGTCGCACGTCCTCTTGTGCTACCTTAATCTCTACCTCTGCTATATCCTTAATTTGCTGTTTTGCTTCGCCATCTACTTCAACATACACGCTACGTAACACTTCATGTCGTGCCACTATTTCGTTCAGTGCTCGCTCTACTACCATCAAGTCCAATTCACCTGACACTTCCAGTGCCATTGGCATATTGTACTCCGCCGAGCCTCCTTGTAGCTGGTCTATAAACCACAATCGTCGCTGCGCAAAAGAAACTGGCTGGATACTTGATGTACGCGCCACCGCTTCTAAAGCTGGTCGCATGTCACTGCCTTGGCCCTGATTGATGAGTGTCGCAAGTGCTGCCAAATTCTCCGCATCAAATACTGCCTGCACTGGTAGCGCTACGGCAAATTGCTGTCTAATTTCTGACATTAAACGAATGCTCAGTAGCGAGTGTCCGCCTAGTGTGAAGAAGTTCGCCGTGGTGCTTATTCTATCGCTCGGTATATTCAGTAAGGCTGACCAAATATCAACTAACCTTTGCTCCACTTCTGTTACCGGTGCAACATATTCTCCTTGCAGTGCACTGCCTTCTGGCTCTGGTAAGGCTTTTCTGTCTACTTTACCATTAGCCGTTAATGGCCATTCATCTATTGCAATAAGTATACTTGGCACCATGTGAGCGGGAAGATCGCCACTTAACTCCCTTTGTATATTTTCTATCAAGCTCTTTTGATCAAAGTCGCCATGGTTATGCGATGGTTTAAAATAACCAACCAACTGAGTTGAACCTGCAACTTCTTTTGCTAGAACAAGCGCTGAATCAACACTATCTAGGCCACTTAACTGATGCTCGACTTCTCCAAGTTCAATACGTAAGCCTCTAATTTTAACTTGATGATCAATTCGACCTTGATATTCAATTTCCCCGTCGGCTCTTAAGCGTGCAAGATCGCCTGTTTTATATAAACGTGGAGAGCGGCTACCTTGTCCTTCATCATAAAAAGGGTTATGAATAAAGCGGTCAGAAGTTAGTTCTTCTTGGTTTAAGTACCCTCTCGCGAGGCCATCTCCACCTATATGTAACTCCCCTACAGCTCCCTTTGGCACTAGGTTTAAATTAGGGTCAAGAATAAGCAACTGAATATTGTCGATAGGTTTTCCTATCGGCACTCCTTTACTGATATCCCCCGAGCAATCCCAATAGCTTACATCAATGGCAGCTTCTGTTGGCCCATAAAGGTTATGCAGCTGGGTACTTGGTAAAACCTTTCTAAATTCTTCAACATGGCTTTGCTGCAACGCTTCGCCACTACAAAATACTTGCTCTAAGCTATGACAATGTGAGAACTGCTTATTTTCCAATATAAGTCCCAGCATTGAAGGAACAAAGTGTAGCTTAGTAATTTGGCTCTGCTGGATTAGACGGCATAGATACTCTGGGTCTTTATGCCCATCTGGACGAGCAACAACCAGTTTCGCCCCGTAGGCTAGAGTCCAAACGAACTCCCAAACCGAAACATCAAAACTGTACGGTGTTTTTTGTAGCACGTTATCACGATGAGTCATACCATACTTATTGTGCATCCAATGAATCCGGTTAAACAGAGCTTGATGCTCAACCATCACTCCTTTTGGTTTTCCTGTAGAACCAGAAGTGTAAATCACATAAGCTAAATGGTTCGCTGTCAAACCTAGTTGTGATTTAGGTCCATTTGTTATGTCATAAGGTGAAAATTGCGCATGCTGATCCAATGCAACAGCCGGTGTTCCCAAGCTTTTTGCTATCTCAATATTACTTCCTTGAGTCAACACAACTTTAAGTGCAGCATCTTCTACCATATAAGACAGCCGTGACACTGGGTAGCTAGGGTCAAGAGGGAGATATGCCCCTCCTGCTTTTAATATCGCAACGATACCGATGACCATTTCAACCGAACGCTCAGCGCATAGGCCAACAATATCATCAGGCTTAATATGGTGCTCTTCACGTAAATAGTGCGCTACCTGATTTGCTCTCCTATTGAGCTCTGCATAGCTGAGAACCTCGTCATCAAAAACCACAGCGGTCCGCTCAGGATGAAGCGAGGCTTGCTCTTCAATCAATTCATGAATGCACATGTCCTTAGTATAAGGAACTACTGTATCGTTCACTTCATTTAATAAGTAATGTGCTTCTTCCTGAGACAGCATAGGCAACGAAGGCAAGGCATCATTACCCTCTGCAACCATACGAGCTAACCCATTAAGTAATTTACAAAAATGATCGTTTAAGACTTGGATCCGCTGCTCCATGAAGATGCTAGTATCATACTCCCATACTAAAGCAACACCTGAGTCACTAATGCTGATATCAATATCCAGATCAAACTTGGCATGAATGTAATCCGATTGATATGTCTGGAGTTCAACATTTGGTAACTTGAATGCCTGCTCCGAACCTGGCGTTAAAGCATAGTCACTATTTGTCGTTAACAATACTTGAAACAAAGGAGAATGACTTTGACTTCGCGGTATTTTTAAGCGCTCAACTAACTGTTCAAAAGGGACATCCTGATTAGACTGAGCATCAAGGTGTAGTGCTCTAATATGTGCAAAGTACTCATCCATAGAAGCAAAACTGGTGTCAGCTCGAAGTACCAATGTGTTTGCAAAGAAACCAATAAGCGGCTCCAGTTCCGACTGCAGGCGATTAGCTATAGGCGTACCAATAACGATGTCATTACTATTACTGTGCTTAGCAAGCAAAAGTGAAAGCATTCCATGTAGTAACATAAATGGCGTTAATTGATACATCTTAGCGATATTGATAAGCTCTTTCGCCAATGCAGATGAAAGCTGGCCATGTACGATACCGACTCGGCTGGCCGTCCCTTCAGTGCGAGGCTTATCCAAAGGTAAAGAGTGAACAACAGGAAGATCATCTAGTTGCTTTTCCCAGTATGCTAATTGCTGCTCTAGAATCCCATTGCTCAAGTACTGTTTTTGCCAATGTGCATAATCTGAATACTGAATAGAAAGGGCAGGAAGTGGATTAGGCATACCAGCTATATATGAATGATATAAGGTAAATAACTCCTTCAAAATGACTTCCATTGACCAACCATCAGACGCGATGTGATGCATATTGAATAATAGAACGCCAGAATCATTCGTTCGTTTGATGTAGCTTACGCGAAGCATTAGATCTTGACTTAGATCGAATGGCTGGCCAATCAGTTCATCGATGTGGCCCTTTAATGCAGTTTGTAATGAATCACCACTGAGATTTGTAAGATCAACTTCTTGAATATCAAAAGCAAAAGCATCTATACCCTTTAATTGCTGTACAGCCAAACCATCGTGTTCATGGTAAGTAGTACGTAATACCTCATGCCTTGCTATGATGGTATGGAATGCTTTTTTCAACACCGCAATATTGAGTTCACCCGTTACATCAAAAGCCATCGGCATATTATATTCTTGAGTACTGCCTTTTAAATTATCAATAAACCACAGGCGCTGCTGTGCATACGATAAGTTATGTTTTTGATCCGTTTGAGTTGCTTTTACAACTTTTTTATATCCATCACTTCGGAGGTAGTACAGGATCCCTTCTTTATTGTCCTTAATTCGCTGTATTAACTCAGGGATGGCTTCCTCAAAGTTGATTTTGAGTTGGTCATTCTCCGCCAGCTCAAATGAGAACTGTGCCTCGGCACAATCGGCTATTAATTTTTTTATATTTTCCACAGAAATTTTACCTTTTTACATAGTGCAAGGTCTACAGAGCGCACCTTACTTCTCAACGAGCTATTAAGTGCAAACGACCAATTACCAATCCATGACTGGAGTACTAAAACTTTGTATTCAACCGAAGCTAGCGACTAGCTGCTTCATCCTCAAACTATTGAGACCTAAAATAACAGGGTAAATCCGAGCTATCCGACCTTGCCCGTTAACTTACATATAAAGTCGACTCTACTTTTTTATTCTTTGCTTTCCACCAGCTTTCCACCACAAGCGTTCTCAACAGCCAACGATCTTTGCCATCAAATCTGGGACTGTAAGCATTACGAGAATGAACCACTCTACGATTGTCAAAGACCAGCATCTCGCCCTCAGCTAAGGTTAAAGTCAAACACCCTTTCACGATAGAGTCTTTAAGAGACGAGAAAGCTTCGGCTGATGCGCTACTGCACGCTTCCATGTAAGCTGGGTCGTAAATAATTTCAGGATCTTCTGTACCATCCAGCACTTTTACCTTGGTACTACGTAAATCACCCTCGTTGTTAAATGTGAGATCTTCCCAAATTAGATAGTCTAATTGGCTCAGTTGTGCACGCTCTGCATCTGACAAATTCAGGTGATTTGCCGGCATCAAATATGTTTTTACTTCAGGGTCATCCCTTAAACATAGCAGTGTAACGAAATCAGCTTTCGTTTCGTGAAATCCATCTTCAACATGCCATTCAAGAAATACACTGTTGGTGCCTACTTGCTTGTTAGAATCTTTCTTTATCGGATAGATATCGTCTACCAACCCAGTGGTGATTTTATCTTTAAAGTTATATACATACCCTAATGATACGGAAATGATCGATTGTAATAGCGCGGCATAATCTCGCTGCTTACCCTTAATTTCATTTTTCGCGAGCGGTGTATCACGAAGCCCCTGTAGTAGCGGCAAATTCTTTATCAATAGATAGCTATGGTCACCGCCTTTAAACTTGAACTCAAGCAGCTTTCTTTTAACTCTACGAGGAAATTTATTCCATGTTTCTAGATAGTTAAAAGTGATATCTGCACCATCTTTTGAGTTAACTGTATTATGCTGTCTGACTAGTTGTTCTATTTTTTCTTTTTCATCATCCAATAAGGTGAGGATCAAGCCTCCACAATCAGACTTCGCTTCTTGTTGATACTCAGCGGGGCTAAGCTCTTTTAATAGTTCCATGTTTTTCTCCGAAAAGTTAGCGCCATCAAATCATTGATATCGTTTGATGGCCAGAGCCATGCTGTAGTAGATTGCGCATAACTCTGACGAGAATAAGATTTACTTTTTATATCACTATCGAATTTTTCTTTTCCGACACCGTTGTTTCTACTTGCTTAACTGCTGCCGCTTTCGACGCTTCCACAAGTGCTGCAATCCCTTTGATTGTAGGCAGTTCGAATACTTCTTTTAGCGCTAGACTAATCTCATACTGCTCATTGAGTGCCGCAACTAAGCGACTTATTAGCAAGGAGTGCCCACCCAGCTCAAAGAAATTAGCTGTGGTGCTAATCTGTTGAACCTCAAGGTTAAGCAATTCAGACCACACTTTAGCTAGATGCTCTTCAACCTCTGTTTTTGGTGCAACATACTCTTGTCCGATTGATGCCCGGTCAGGTTCTGGCAATGCCTTTTTATCGACCTTTCCATTAGCATTCAATGGCCAGCTTTCTATAATCATAACGATTGTGGGTATCATGTACTCTGGTAGTTTCTCTTTGAGTACACTCCTCAACGCCGCTTTAAACTGACTTTCTGAACTTTCCTCAGTGTTTGTCACCATTGCTAGATCCAAAGGTTTTACATAAGCGACGATTTGCAGACTACCTTGCACTTCTTTGGCCATCACCACAGCAGAGTCTACATCGCTTAAGGCTGAGATTTGTGCTTCAATTTCACTGAGCTCAATCCTGAACCCTCTAATTTTAACTTGCTCATCGACTCGCCCAACAAATTCTAAGCTACCGTCGGATAAGCGTCTTACAAGATCGCCTGTGCAATAGAGTCTCTGTTCTTTTATATCTGAACTTTCATTGCGCACAAACTTCTCAGCTGTAAGTTCAGAGTTGCCAAAATAGCCTTTAGCTAAACCATGGCCCGCAACATATAAAGTACCAGTTACTCCATTTGGTACCAATTGACGGTTATCATCTAACACATAAAGTGCAGTATTTGGGAATGGTGTGCCCAATGGGATCGACCCACTCCTTAAGTATTCAATTCCATACTTACTGGTATCAAAGTAACTAGCATCAATAACCGTTTCCGTTTGACCATATAAATTGAAAATTCGAGTACTGTTATCAACGACTTGATTTAGTAATTCTAAATCATCAACTTTCCACGCTTCACAGCCTATTGATATGAACTTAAGTCCATGCAACTTCTGCTCATTATTCACAAGGTAATGTCCCAATTCTCTTACAACACTAGGGACAAAATCACCATAAGTTACTTGATGTATGTTTATCAAATTACAAAGTTCATGTGCTGAAATTAACGTTTCGTACGGGCAAACGATGAGCTTTCCAGCATTACTACAAAGCGCTTTGATTATATCACCCAGTAAAATATCAACCGATAGTCCTGCCATTTGTAAAACAGTCAGCGGTGTCTTATCAATTTCAAAAATATGGTCCCAGCCAGCTTTTCTCGCAAGTAATCCGCAGTGCTGAACCATGATCCCTTTAGGCTTACCAGTGGTCCCGGAGGTATACATTACATAAGCAAGGTGGTTTGTGGTTAATCCAATCGTGCTTTTATCTAAGTTATCAGTCGGATACTCAATAAATGGTGAATTATCTCCATCAATTAAATCGTCAACAATCAACACCTTTGATTCTGATAATTCAAACTTATTGAGCAACTCAGATTGTGTTAGAACAACTTTAGGTTCTGTTTCTGAGATGATATCCATCAGTCGATTATTAGGGTGACTTGGGTCTAACGGAACGTATGCCGCCCCAGCTTTGAGAATCCCTAAAATACAAACTACCATCTCCAATGAACGCTCAACACACAGGCCGATCAAAGTATCTGGCGTAATCTCATGCTTAGCCCTTAAGCAGTGTGCAACCTGATTTGCTTTCTGGTTTAGCTCAGCAAAAGTAAGCGCTTTGTCTGCAAACACCACTGCAGTTTGTTTTGGGGAGCTAGCTACTTGCTGTTCGAAAAGCTCATGAATGCACTTTTCATTATCATAACTTTGTTCGACGCCATTTAATTCATGAACTAAACGATTAATTTCAATTTCCGACATCATGGGTAATGAAGATGGTGCCACCTGTTTGGGGTCATTAACAGAGCCTATGGCTTCAAATAATGAACACAGGTGTTGGTTTAATTGTTCGATATGCTGAGTTTCAAACAATCCGTCATCAAAGGTCCAATCTAAACTCGCACCAAGCTCACTAATACTGACATTGAGCTCAATATCAAACTTAGCCTGTACTTGATCAGAGAGATATGCTTTCAACTCTGCATTTGGTAATGCTAACGTTTGGCTGTTTGAATTCTCATTGACCCCAAAGTCGCTGCTCGTTGTCAGCATAACCTGAAACAAAGGACTATACTCTGAGCTACGTGGAACATTCAAGCGCTCAACAAGTTGCTCAAATGGTACATCTTGGTTAGATTGAGCCCCTAAATGCACTTGGCGAATATGATCAAAGTATTCATGTAACGATTTATGCTCTGTATTAGCTCGTAATACTAATGTATTTGTAAACAACCCAATTAGTGACTCTAATTCTGCCTGAGTTCGATTTGCTATTGGCGTACCGATAACTATATCGTTGCTATTACTGTGTCTTGCCAACAGAAGAGAGAATCCAGCGTGAACTAGCATAAATGGAGTAAGCTGCAACTTTTTCGCAGTATCTAGTAATGTTTTAGCAAGTTTACCGGAGAGCTGACCATGTACCAACTTGCCCATGGTCTGTTTGCTTTTTTGGCGAGAAAAGTCACAGGGTAAGCTGTGTATCATCGGTACATCTTTGAGTTGACTTTCCCAATAGCGTAATTGACCATCTAAGACTTCACCAGCTACGTATTCCCGCTGCCAATGGCTATAGTCTGCGTATTGCACTGGTAACTCAGGTAACGGATTTTGCTCCCCCTCACTGAACGCTTGGTATAATGTAATAAACTCTTTGATAAGTATCTCAGTCGACCATCCATCGGATGCAATATGGTGCATATTAAATAGCAGTACACCTGAGCCTTCAGCTTTATGAATATAGCTTACTCTTAGCATCAAATCTTGCGCTAAATTAAATGGGGTATTCATATCACATGAAATAAGAGTTTGAACTTCAGATTCGAGCATCTCACCCGTGAGATGCTCGAGATTCTCCACAGTGATGCTAAAGTCAATTTCAGTCATATCACGAATGACCTGCTGTACTTCACCGGCATCTGATAAATACACTGTGCGCAATATTTCGTGACGCTCAATAATTGCTGCAAATACTTTGGTCAGCGTTGCAAGATCAAGTGTACCACTTACCTCAAAAGCAACAGGCATGTTGTACTCAGCGGATCCTTTTTGCATGCTATCAATAAACCATAACCTTTGCTGCGCAAATGAAGCAGGTTGAAGCTTATCATCCCGCTTTGGACGGCTAATGATAGTGGGAATACCTGTATTTTCCTGTTGTTGAAGCAAAGAAACAATTTCACTTTTCTTCGCTATAATTTGTGCTTTTATTTCATTATCCATCGCTCCTGGCGGTGCTTTAAAAGCCAAGCTACCATTCTCAAGATATAAAATAATGCCCTTATTCTTAACTTCTCTAAGCAACTCAACTACGCTCATAGTAAACCACCTTCCATACATTCTAATTCTTCATTATTTGCACTGTTTAACAGCAGTAATGGTTCGATGTGCGCTGCAAGTTCAGCAATTGTTTTATTTTGAAATAACACTCGAACACTAATGTTTATTTTGAACTCTTCTTGAATGCGATTTAGTACTTTCATTGCCAAGAGAGAGTGTCCTCCGATAGCAAAGAAATCATGCGTAGTGCCAATCAACATAGATGTATTCAAGAGCTCTTGCCAAATATGAGCAAGCTGTACCTCGACTTCCGTTTCAGGCTTTACATAGTCTGAATTAGTATGGTTTAACGCACTTTCAATTAGAGTTTTAGTATCTAACTTACCGTTGGATAAATAGGGGAATGCCTCTAGCTCTATCAGCTGTTTTGGCTGCATATATTCAGGTAACTTATTGGCCAACAATTGCGTAAGCTCAGCTTCGGAGGCAGTAGGAGCAATAATAAATAGAGAAAGTCCACCTCCAGCAACAACACATTTTGCTTGCTCCGCAAGACCTGCATTCAAAATAATCATAGAAACTTCATCAGGTTCTATTCTAAAGCCATTAAGTTTTACTTGATTATCAAGACGCTCTAAGTACATTAAGTTACCGTCTGACAACACTTGGACATGATCACCGGTTTTATAAAAATCCAAGTGACTAGTATTACAATGAATCAGTGCTTTCGCCGTTAAAGCGTCTTGACCAAAGTAACCATTGAAAACGGAATCACCTGCGATTTGTAACTCACCGGTTTCACCTATTTCGGCAAGACAACCATCTTCTTTCATGACCCGACACTGTAAGTTATCAATTGGGTATCCGATAGGCACAAAATCTGTTGCTGTCGCACGCTCATAGCGCCAAAATAAAGCATCAATACAGCACTCAGATGGCCCATATAGATTAATAACTTCACAATTAAAAGCTTGCATAGTTTTATCTGCGGTTGAGCTCTTCAATGCCTCACCGCCACAAAATACACTTTTTAGCGCGAACGATACAGAACCATCAATGTGTTCAAGTAACAAGTCTAATAGTGATGGCACAAGCTGTAGTCGAGTGATCGAATAGTCATGCATCGTACGCTTGAACAGTGGTAGATCATAATTGATTTCACTTGGGGCAATAACCATCGTTGCGCCAACCATCAACGGTGCCCAAAACTCCCAAATTGATGCATCAAAACTTGCTGATGTTCGTTGCAGGAAACGATCGTCTTTTGCAAATGTAAATTCATCATTAATCCAGTTCATATGATTGAGCAAAGCTTTGTGACTGATACTTACTCCCTTGGCCTTTCCTGTAGAGCCAGAGGTAAATAAAATATATGCTAAATCTGTTTCTTGAATAGTTATATCCGGTGCTGTAGCAGCGTACTGCTCGAGCTTGAGCTCATTTAAATCAATGTTTTTACAGCCAGTGACCTCATACTCACCAACACTTATCACCGTACTTGCTTGCGCGTCTTTAAGCATATCGGTGATACGCTGATGCGGCAGGTCAATATCGATAGGAACATATGTTGCACCCGCTTTCATCGTCGCCAACATCGCAATGACGAAGTCCACTGAACGGACCAGACATAGCGCAACGACATCACCTTTACCTACTCCTTGATGTTGTAAATAATTCGCCAGTTGGTTTGCTGCACAATCAACATCTGCGAGTGTTTTTTCCTTACCATTTAACTCAAGCACGCTACCGTTGCCTGCAGCGACGACCTTATTAACGTGATCTAATACCGTTACTCCCGATGTAGTAACCACTTTACCATAACCTTGATATGTAGCATCAAGATGCTGAGTGACAATACCAACATGATTAGTTAACGCCACTTTTATCTGATTAAGTAAATAAGTGACGGCTTGAGCGTCAACATATTCGCTATCATACGTTAGTTGTAAACGACTTTCACTCTCTTGCTGAATATAAGTAAACTGTAACTTACACGCTTCAGTTAAGTGCTTTACCTGCTCGATTTGCAGTGTCGGCAGATCTAAATTAACTACGCTATCAAAGATAAAGCTAAAACCTGCGGACTCATGATCATGACTTTTAGCAAAACACTCAGCGTAATCAACACCGTGCTCACTACATTCAAGTTCGTTCTGTATAGCGTCATTAAAATTGTCAGCAACTTCTGGGAATAAAGGCACAGCCCGACTCAATGGTCCGATAGCATCCGCTAAATCACTGTCAGAACGGCTATCGAACATTCTAGCAAGTTCGGCCTTTGGTGCAAACTTCTTCAACGCCAAACGCAAACTCGCACATACTACTTCAGCGCTCGTCGCTTGGTGTTGTTCAGCAAAACGTGAGATTTCACCTTGAATATCACCAAGGTTGATATAGTCAAATTTGTACTCTGATTTTCCATCATGCTTATATCGTTGCAACGTACATTTATTAACCAACGCGGCAACACTTTTATCCCTCGCCCAAAATTGACGAGCTTCTGTTAATTCCTCATCTAACAAGAAATCTGCTAACCAAGGTGCTAGCTCTTCATACTGGATGACTTCATTTTGCAGCCAAGTCTGTGCATCATTGGAACACTCGCTACCAGCGGCAAGAATCAACTGCATTAGATGAGCCAATGTAAAACTATCTGTGTTTAGAGCGCTCATTTCAAGGCAGCACCAGTAGCTATTGCTTTGCTGCGCAATGACTAATCGTAACCAAGGAGTGGTAAAGTCGCTTGATTGTTTTTCCCCGATTATAGTGTTTTCTAACTTACGCTGTGCTATTTGTGCGTCTGTATAACCACGCCAATCCTCTGTCACCAATTCAATCAGATCAAGATCTCTGATATTTTGCCAGAGCCCACCAAATTCATCGACCTCATAGGCCGTGCGGATAATATCCAAACGCTCTACTAAAGTGGTCAAATATGCACTGATAGCTTCAATATCTAAGCTACCCGTATGTAAAACACTAATTGAGCCAAGCTGAATTGACTTATCCATATTGTTGTTCAGCTGGATCCAATGCGCGTTTTGAATTGGAGACGCCAATACTTTTTTATTCATTGGGTTATTCCTTGTTTTTTCTGCATGAATACATGCAAAAACGGTTTACCATTATTCACTTTTAGTTATTTAAAATGCAGCGAACGACTAATAATGCCCACTTTTATTTGCTTGTTCTTTAAGTTGTAAAGCAAAATAGCCAGAAACTACTTTCATCAATACGATTTCTAAAACGGTATGTACTAATTATTAATACCTACCAAAAAATATTTGTTCTCGTCCCTACAGAAACCCGACCTCCATTTCTTGCTCTGCTTGATGAGCGAGAGAAGGAAAGCTGCCATGCTCTATATAGTGTGCCAACTCTTGTTCTATTTCACTTAATACTACACAGATGTTATTCAATTTATCTTGATTGTTGCGAAGCTCTAGCTGTTCCCCGACGATGCTAAAGTCAATATATTTTTTGAATGAGGTAAAATCTTTAAATTGCGCATAACAGCCGGTAAACAAACCTTCCCATCCCGCAAATGGTGGTGGAAATCTAAATTCATCATGCTCTTTGAAGCCGTATTTCGGGTTGGTAATAATGAACTTCATAGCAACACCAATACGCTCAAACTCCGAGGGGCCTGATGAATGGAACTGATTTGCTCTGAAAATGTAAGCATCACCTAACTGCGGTTTCACAACTGTAGTGCTCTGCATATCACTTTTTGGCAAAATATTAATTTTCCCTTTTGCGTCATGGTACAGGTAGCTATCGCGTAATTTTTCGATTTCTATGCCTGTAAACTCTTGAGCCAAACCGAGATAGTCAGGTGCCTGAGTCGCTCCATCAATGAGAAAGTTAGTCTTTGGTATATTGTTATTCCCATAGAGGCTTGGCACCTGCTCTGACGTCATCACTTCAAATAGTGGTTGTTCACTTAACTTCTCAAGCGCAGATTGACGATATAACGGGATCCATAGGTTATAGCAAGGCCCTAACCATTGGTCAATTGAGTCTACGTGCCACTGATATTTATTAGCTTTGTTTAATTCAGTGACCGGCCTCACTGCTGAGTTCTTCAGATTAACGGGTGCAACAAAATCATTGACGTAAGCAATGTCATCTCGACAAATACCGGGATGAATATCCTGTAACGCAGCAACGACAATATCGAGTAGCGCGTTAGCATGAACTTCAACAAACTTCCGATTAACGTAATGAAGTTGGTTGTAAAAACAATCCTTAGCTTCAATTCCTCGAATGGTAGAGCGCACAAGCCCAAGTAAAAGCTCATCAGAGATAGCTTTATCTAGTTTTAGCATAAACATAGATCCTTTTTATATCGTAAAATTCTTTATTTTTGACTCAATGTCGATCTGTTCCATGGTATGTGTCGCAATAACACGTAATCTCTACGCCCATCCACTTCAACTTTCAAAGAAGTAGTGCCAACCAAGCATGTCCTTGGTCGTTGGATATAGTCGTGGGCAAGCCCACCAAGCAAAACAAATAGCTCTATGAGTTTAGATTTTCACAAACTAACAAAAACAAGGTATTAGTATAAACCAACGCCATTTAGGAATGCGCATCACGCTTCTACCATTCAGGCTATTGCTAGCTCAATATTAAAGTGTTTCGATTATTAAATATATTTAAATTTTTACACCGAGTCAATTAACAAAGGTATAAAAATGACTAATTTACAAACAAAGCTCCTTTGGTCGATATATTATCATCTCATGCGTGAGACGATAATATATCTCGACAAGGCTCACTTAGCCCATGGCCACAAGCACTCTACGAGCACCAGTAAATGGTTTTCGGCCATGTGCAACCAACCAATTATCTATCAGTAATACATCCCCTTCACGCCAGTCAAACTTCACTTCCTCTTTCGTATACGCCAGCCTCAGTGCTTCGACTGTCTTGTCATCAATGTCGCTACCATCACCATAGCGCGTTGAATAGGGAAAATCCTCAAGAGCTAAGTCTTCTTGCATTTTTGCTCTCACATCTGGGCATAGGTTATTTGTATGCCAAAAAGAGATATGGTTAAACCAGACTCTTTCTCCACTAATTGGATGTTGATGCACAGCCTTTCGAACCTGTTCAGTGACTACTTTTTCATCCGAAATTGGTGTCACTTTTAAATCAACCTTTTCTCCATAAGCTTTTATGTCTGCAATATCTGTCATACCGAACGCTTTCGCCACTGTTGGTCCATATCCATTGCCATAATTCCTACGCAATAACCAGCCTTCTCGCTTTTCGAATTCGGATACGATATCACTGTCAATTCGATTCAGCACTTTACGTACATCGACCAGTTGAGTTTGACCACCACTTTCAGGGGCAGTCAAACAGCAAAATGCTAACTTACTTGGTGGCTCTGTGACATACGATAACTCGTTATGCAAAGCAATTTCTTGATCAGAAGGAAACTCTGTGGCCGTATAAACCCCTTTTGATAGCTTTGTCCTCGGCGTTGCCCCTTCCACATACTTAGCGGTCTGTTTGATGCTAGTGGCAACAAACTGCTGGAAATCATCTTCGCTATGTATGTTAAAACCGCGGAATAACACAGCGCCATATTTAGCAAGCTCTTGCGCTATTTCCGACTCATTCTGATTATACCAAGTCGGTAAATCAACGTTTGCCGTATTGCACTTATACACTACAGGCAATGTAGGTGATTCTTCTAAAAAAACCTTTGAAACTAATGAACTTATCGGCGTTGTAGTTTCACTTTTTTTATTACGCCATTTATTAAAACTCATGCTACGTTTCCTTCAACTGAGAATTGACTCTTATTTCTCACTGATTTAAATTTTCGCTTCGCTGAACGCAACTTGCTGCGGGCATCTTCGTTCAATATTGTTTTCACTTCCGCAAGCGTTTTGCTCTGCAACTCATGGGATGCCAACATCGCTATTATTTTTTCCAATCGACGCAACGTTGATTGATCAAAACAACTATTTTGCAAGCGCCATTGACCCTCTATTTTTTCTGCGCTCAGTCTGTCTGAAACCAATAAGCTCACTGAGCTGTCTGTCACAAGCTCTTGCTGCATCATAGTATCCGACACAAACTTTAACTGATAGGCAAAAATAGTCTTCCAATCGGTACCGCATTTTTGATTGTATTGTTGCGTTATCCAATTTTTATCAACAAATTCGTATTCTACACCTTGTGATAAATTATCTAGAATGATTTTCAGGTTGTCTTGAACTCGTGCATCTTTACAAAATGAACTAGACAAAACGCCACTACCGACTGTAGATGAAGATACTCCAGACACCGTACTTAAGATACAATCACTTTCAGAGTTAATCACTAGGGCCAAATTAAAAATTGCAGAAAAGGCCTTTGCAATTGTCACATTATACTGACACGCTAAATTTCGCAATGCAAATGATACTTCTTTATCGAGGAAAAAATCAACTGTTTCTGTTGTGGAACCTTGCAGTTGTAAGTCAGCCTCCAATAATTCCGGTTGAGGTAACGCAGCTAAGTTGTCTTGCCAACTTTGTGTATGGTGCCACAGCGCTTCACGATTGACCGTACCTCCATTTCGAATCGGCATATTTGATACTATTACGTATAACTTTGGTAATAGATATGTAGGTACCAATTGTTTTAAATTATGCTGAACTGCTTTCAGTTGCTCTTGCTGTGCAGCACTGCTACCCGACAATCTTAGGTAAACCACTTTTTCTATCACCGCAACTTGAATCGTTTGCGGCTGAGCTGAGATAATATTTTCTAGAAATACATCATCACGGCTCATTTTCAAAGCTCCATAGTGAATAGCTTCGATAGTTCCAGCATTAGTTTCTCGCACCAACATATTAGTATTTTCAAAGTTATTATTTGCATCAACGGTATAGAGATAACCAATAGCACCTGTGGGAGCAAGATTCTTATCGTCAAACATCACTTTCGCTTGATGCTTGTCAAAAGCTCTCCCCAACGAGATAGCCTTACCAGCAATCACTTTCTCTGCACAAATATAACCTTGTAGGCCAAGACTCAAGACAGATGTTACCGAGTATAGCTCACTCCATCGCCACAGTAATGAATCAGCACCAGACTCTGCATGAATGATAAGCTGCTGAATAGCATAATCCTTACATAAAGTCACATCAGCAAGCAGTGCAGCTGTTAGCGTCAAGTGTGTCACTTCTTTAGTGATTAAAGTATCTTCAAGGTCTCGAGCAGCCTCTAACAACACCAGTTTAGCTCCTGACGCGAGTCCTGTAATCCAATCTATACGATTGGTTTTCTCTGTTTCCGGATGAATTAACAAGTTTGCATTCTTATTTAGCTGCATCGTTTGCTGCTGCCTGAGCACCTGTTGTAACAAAAGTGCATGGCTTACTCTACCATTATTCAGTCGACTATCCATTATCGCTCGGTCAAAAGACCTGATAGAGACCTCATCCTGTCGCATATTTGCTGAAGAAAATGCCTTAAGCTCATCATCTGAAGGCACTCGTAATGCGTTACCAGATAGGCGGCTTACCGTGCACTCTGAAAATAGCAAGACGCTACCTTGAGCTACGATGTTGTTGAACCAGTCTGTACTTTCAAAGATGTCATGACATTCATATATCGCCCCAGCTTTTAATACAGCCAACTTGGCAACATAACGGGACACCCCTTGGATTGCACACAGATGTACTTGCTGTCCCTGCATAACCCCATTTTGAATTAAATATCTCGCCAGTTGATTTGCCTTTTCATTTAACTCCTTATAAGTGAGTGAACAATCGCCACTGTCGATAGCCGTCGCATCCCCTTTCGTCTCAACCATATTCTCAATCAACGAGTGGACCGACGTAAATGACTCCAATGGAAGCAACTTCGGAGTTAGTACTTCAGTCGTGTTTGCCAATGCTAACTTATCTACCGCTATATCCACATTCACAGATAATTGACGCAATATCATATCAAAACTATTGGACATTGATTGAACCGTTTCAAAGTCAAACAGATCTGTTGAGTAGGTCAGATTTAACCAAAGCCCACCCTCACCTTCTTCAGCAACCATTTGCAAATCGTACTTAGTTAGTGAGTTTTCGCCCATCACAGGATAAGTCTCCAACCCGTTCAACTCAAAATCAGACTTTTCTGTGTTTTGTAGCGTAAACATCACCTGAAATAGCGGGCTATGACTCAGCTCTCTCGGTATTTTCAAACGATCAACCAACGAATCAAAAGGTATATCCTGATGATCAAATGCAGATAACGTATTCTCTCTATTGCGACCAAGTAGGGAGCGGAAACTTTCTCCTTCAGTCCATTCGCTACGATATGTCATGCTGTTAATGAAGTAACCGATCATAGGGGACACCTGAGGGTGAGTGCGACCCGCAATAGGACTTCCAATAACTACATCTCTTGTCTGGCTCCAACGCCCAATCAATACTGAAAATGCGGTATATAGCATCATAAAAAATGTTGCTTGATTTTCTTTTGCTCTTGCTTTTAATCCCTGGACCTGTTCATTATCAACAAACCAAGAATGTGTCTTTCCAGCGAACTTTTGCTGTGCACCTCGAGGCCTATCGAACGGTAGTGCATGGGAATAAGGCGCACCTTTGAGCATTTTTTCCCAATACACTAACTGCTCAGATATGCGAGTTTCGGTATAGTAGTTGCGTTGCCAGTGAGCATAGTCGCAATACTGAATATCTAACATAGGCAGTGGATCTGGCAGCTGTTTGCAATAACTTTCGTAAAGTGTCGCAAATTCTTGGATCATGATGGCCTGTGACCAAGCATCAGAGGCTATATGATGCAATGTAAAAAACAATACATGATCGTGTTCTGTTCGTACGACTACTTTTGCTTTCAACATTAAATCAGATTGCAAGTTAAAGACTTGGTTCATCTCTTGGTTCGAGATCTGAAGTATTCTTTCCTGTTGTTCTTGCGGCGAAAAGCCTTTTAAATCAACAATCGGCAGCTCCATGTACTGAAGAGGCTGAACTTCTTGGCAGACTTCTCCTTCTTTCTCAATATATACAGTACGCAATACTTGATGGCGCTCAATTAATTTATTAACAGCCCACTGTACTGCCGCCAAATTTAGCTCTCCTTTGAGGCCAAACGCTGCATGTATATTATATTGATTACTTCCCCCTTCTAGCTGGTCAATAAACCATAGACCTTGCTGCGCAAAGGTAAGTGGCAATATTCTACTCTTATCTACTGGCGTGATCAGTGTTTCATTCTCCGCTTTCTGCTTTAGCAGTTCCTGTTCTCGTAGATAGGCACTTATTTGATCTTTGTTCTCACGGATCAATGTTTTCAGTTCATCAGGAAAGCCGCCTTCCTCGCTGATATAGGCTAGCTGCTCGCCTTTTAAATAAAGCACAATATTACAAGCTTCTGCGTGGGCGATAATTTGTTGTGGTGAATTCATTAAAATACTCCTTCTTCTACAGCTTTACCTGCTTCTAATATTTGCGCTTTCTTACTTTCGACTTCAGCATTTTCTAGTTCAGCCGCTATTTTTTCTGATAACTGGCTAATAATTGGCTTCTCAAAGAACTCTTTAATAGATAATGCAGATTCATTTACTGAGAATATTTTTCTTATTTCACTAATGACACGGGTTACTACTAAAGAATCACCGCCTAAATCAAAGAAATTATCCTCAATCCCGATTTGCTCAATACCTAGCACCTGCTGCCAAATAGCAACGAGCTTCTCTTCAACCTCATTACGAGGTGCGATATAGTCACTCTCCAAGTCAGGGCGCTCATATAAAGCTTGCTGCGACTCAGCAACCTTTTTGTCTATCCACTGGCTTAGTCGCTTCTCCAATGCACCAGTTGAATTCACTAATTGTGGGTAATAAGCGATTGACATCATGGCTGCAAACGCTTCTATTCCCTCTTCAGGTGTCATCGAGAAATCATCTTGGGTGGCCTCTGTAAAACTCCACCCATCCCAGTTAACACTTACCCAGCGCTCGTCACCTTGCTCATGCTTACTTTGCACAAATGCGTCCATAAATTGGTTACCAGCGGCATATGCCGAGAATCCAAGGCCGCCAAGTACTGAAGATAATGAAGACATCAATATACAAAAATCAACTTGTCGCTTTTGTAGCAAGGTTTCTAACACTATGACGCCATTCGCTTTGGCACGATATTGTTTTTCGAAGTCATCTTCAGTGGTCTCAATGAGTGCTGTCATTGAACCGTGTAGCTGGCCCGCTGCGTGGATCACCCCAGAAATCGCGCCAAACTGACTTTCTACGAAATTCATAGCATCTTGCATTTGTTGTAAATTTGCTGAGTCGGCACTTAGAATTATTACTTCTGCACCACTTTTTTCCACTTGAGTAATTTGCTCAATTTGCTTACAAAGGTCTGGGTCAACTTTACCTTCCAGCAAGCTTGGCCATGTCGCGCGCTCGGGAAATTCAGAGCGTCCCACAAGTACCAGCTTAGGAGCTGCCACGGCTTGACTAATATATTTAGCAAGCAAAAGACCAATGTTACCCAAGCCACCAGTAATAAAGTAAACACCTCCATCTACTAAACGATGGGCAGCTGGCGTCTCTGTATCGATTAGCTCAGTTTCATAATCAGGTTCCCAACGTTGATTACCACGCAGTGCAACAAGTGGTGCTCGCTGTTGTGAATGTAACTCCAATGATAAACGCTGGCACAATTTAGCAATTGCATGATCACACGTAGCTTGATTCAAATGTACGTCAATATGATGGCAACTCAGCTCAGGATATTCCTGTGGTGCGACCTTACATATCCCTTTAATCGTTGACTTACCTATGTTAAGAGTTTCATCACCAGTGACTCGCTCAACATCATTGGTTATGAAATCAATACTCAATTTATCATCTAGACCCGCTTTAACAATTGCTTGAACAGTATATAGAGCACTATACGCGCCATACCGTTGTGCTTGATTAAATTGTGTCATACTTAGCATATTCTCAGTTGGTGTAAGCGCAACACCTAACAGGTGTACAACGCGATCCAACTGTACCTCTTTATTGATGACTTCTAGAAGCGTTTCATAATCTTGACTATTGCCAATATCAATATTGAAACTCTGATCATCTAGACGGTTGAAGCCCTCTCCTGAATATGCTCGATATACAGTGTGACCGTTCAACATAAGCTGAGAGGCTAACTCTTCCGCGACACCATGACCGTCCATAATTAACAACCAATGTTGCTTATCTGTGTTAAGTTGCGCCTTGGCTTTTTTCATTGCGGTACTTTGCTTCCATATAGGCACCGACCACCATTTATCAGCAGCTAACTTAGCACCATGAGAGGATACGCTCGTCAACGAGTCTGTTTTGGCATCCACCCAGTAACGAACTCGCTCAAATGGATAGGTCGGCAATGGCACACGACGACCAACCTGCGCTAAGTTGAGCGCGAGCCAATCTATATCCACACCATGACTCCAAAGAGAACCTACCGCACTTAACAATTTTTGTTGATCACAGATAGCTTCGTTCGCATGGCGCGTAACCGATAGCACCACTTGTTGCTGCGCATCACGGTTTTTCTTCACGAGTGTTGTTAAACTTCTACCAGGCCCCACTTCTACAAATATCTTTTGATCAGCAAGAGAATTTGTATCAGATAGGACTGTCTCAATACCATCAGCAAATAACACTGTGCCTCTTAGGTGTGCGAGCCAATACTCTGGGTTTTGTGCTTGCTCATTAGTAATGAACTTCCCTGAAACATTCGATACATAGCGAATTTTCGGCGCATTCAACTCCACTCGTTCAAATACCTTCGAGAATTCATCTAAAATCCCATCCATCATTTTTGAATGGAAAGCATGGGATGTATGCAGCGGACGATAATCGATGCCACGTTCTATTAATAGCGCTTGTAACTGCATAAGCGCTTGTTCAGAGCCAGCTGCAACACAGTTGTTAGCAGAGTTCACCGCTGCTAGGCAAGTATCACTTAGCTGCAACAACGGGCGAAGATGCTCAACTGGCATCGCAATAGATAACATACCGCCGGGTTGAGCCTGCTGCATTAAGGAACCTCTAGCACATACCAGCTTTAAAGCATCTTCTACCGTGAATACCTCAGCCAAACAGGCAGCAACATACTCACCGATACTGTGTCCAATCATGACGTCAGGCTTGATACCCCAAGACTGCATCAATGTTGCTAAGCTATATTCAATGGCAAATAACGCAGGCTGTGTTACACGAGTTTGCGCCAATAAAGACTGTGCGGCTTCAGGCGTTAACTGCCCGGTAAGTTGAGGATAAAGAACCGCTCTTAAATCTACATTGATCTGCTCACTTATCGTATCGGCACATTGATCAAATACCGATTTAAACTGCGGCTCATTAAGATAGAGCTGCTGCGCCATTTCAATATATTGCGCACCTTGGCCCGGGAACATAAATACCACCGAGCGATCATCTGCTTCATTACGAACCACTTTTGGATGGCTGTCCAGCTGCGTAATTGCATCTTCCAGCGATGAACAAGAAATATGAGTACTGTATTCGTACTGTGTACGACCCACTTGCAGAGTATAAGCAATATCATGCAAGTTCACCTGGTCGTCTGCTTTCGTCGCCAAGTAGGAACGTAAGTTCTCACATGCCGCTTTGACCGCGCTACTGGATTTTGCTGAAATCGGCAACAGCCAAGTCTTACGTGGTGATGAACTGGGTTCGACCTCAGGAGCTTGCTCTAATATCACATGAGCATTAGTTCCTCCGATCCCAAATGAGCTCACACCGGCACGCCTGCTTTGATCAGTGTCACAATCCCAATATTTACTTTCGGTATTTATATAGAATGGAGATTGTTCGAAGTTAATCTGGGTATTACTCTGTGTGTAATTAATTGTCGGTGGTAGCTGTCGATGCTTCATCGCCTCAATGACTTTGATCATACCAGCAGCACCAGCCGCAACATCTAAATGGCCGATATTCGCTTTGACGGAACCCAATGCACAATAACCCTTTTGTTCGGTCGCAAAGGCATTTTTGAGTGCTTTAACTTCTATTGGATCACCAATTTTAGTACCTGTGCCATGTGCCTCGAGGTACTGAATAGAATTCGCTTCGACATTAGCGTTTTTCAACGCTTGTTTAATTACTGCAGCTTGGCCCGAAATACTCGGCGCCATATAACCCACTTTTTCTGCCGCATCATTATTCACTGCAGTGCCTTTAATTACAGCATGGATGGTATCTTTATCTGCAAGCGCTTTATCTAAGCGTTTCAGTAAAAGAACACAGCCACCACTGCCACCACGTGTTCCTGTTGCCTCAATGTCAAAAGGTCGACAATGACCATCTGCAGAGTTCACCCCCCCTTCTTGGTAAAGGTAACCATCAGCCTTCAATGAAGCGATACGAGCACCACCAGCAAGTGCCATCTCACACTCATTTAACAATAAGCTATTACATGCTTGGTGCACATTCACCAATGAAGATGAACAAGCTGTCAGTACGTTTACACTTGGCCCTGTTAGATTTAATTTATAAGACAGTTTGGTCGCCAAAAATGATGCACTGGTGCTTGCCACCAAACTCTGAGATGCACTACTGACAACATCTGGATTGCGCAACAAGTTTTCAATCAAATAAGCACTATCCGTTACACCAACGAAGACACCCACATTTTGTGGTTTTGAGTGATCTCCATACCCTGAGTGTTCTAATGCATCGGAGGACACTTCTAGCATAAGACGGTGTTGTGGGTCTAACAACTCAGCTTCTCTAGGAGTGTAATCAAAGCGCTTTGCATCGAAGTCAGCCACGCCACTTAGGACATCCATTGATTTGATATAACGAGGATCTTTAAGCATTGCAGGCGCGACACCAGCAGCCACCAACTCCTCATCGGTAAAGAAGGTGATAGATTCTTTTCCAGCACTAATATTTTGCCAGAATTGGTCAACATTAGTGGCATCAGGGAACCGACCAGCCATACCGATAACCGCTATATCTGTACACTCTTGTGTGAGGCTTCTAGTCATTAACGTTGCACCATGCTCAACCCCATCATCGTGTCCACCAGATAGAAACTTGGCAAGTGCCCCTATGGTCGGATATTCAAATAGATCTGTTAGCTCAACGTCTACTTCCATGTGTTGTTGAATTGCCTTCTGTAGCTTAATACTAAGCAGTGAATTCCCTCCGATCTCGAAGAAGTTACTATTCACCGATACCTTGTCGAGCTGCAATACATCACACCACACTTTCACTAGCGCTTGTTCAGTATCATTGGCAGCTGCAATAAAGTTATCTTTCGACGCCATTTCAGATGGGTTTGGTAGTGCTTTGCGATCCATTTTACCATTGGCAGTTAAAGGCCATTCCGTCATCGGTATGATCATACTTGGGATCATATGCTCTGGTACACGCTTCCCAAGCAGAACTCTGACCTTATTAGTAAAGTGCTCAGGCAGCTCATCTGTCATACCATCGCTCGCTTTCACGTAGCCAACGAGCTGGTTAGCACCGCCAATCTCATAGGTAGTCACCAGTGCTGAGTTAACACAGTCCAACTTCTCCAGTTGCGCTTCAATTTCACCTAGTTCGATCCTAAATCCACGAACTTTTACTTGATCGTCCGCACGGCCAATAAACTCCAAATTCCCGTCTGGCAAATATCGCACGAGATCACCTGTTTTGTACAAGCGCTTAGAACTATTCTGATTGCCAGCTTGATAGAATGGATTAGCAACGAATCGCTGCGCTGTTAAGTCTGAGCGATTTAAATACCCACGCGCAAGCCCTTGGCCTCCAATGTAAAGCTCTCCTACACTGCCATAAGGAACAAGCATATCGTTATGCATGATAAACAGTGACTTTCCCGGTAACGCTTTACCAATGCTAACCGTTTCATCGCATTTCAATAGCGCCACACTGCTCCATACCGAAGCTTCCGTTGGTCCATACTCGTTGAATAACTTGACTCCGGTTAGTGCAAACTTCTGATAGTGCTTTTCAACGACATTTTTCGAACAACTTTCTCCTGCGACAATCGCACCGCGCAAGGCTGGCAGTGCGGTACTGTCGACCTCATTTAGGATCAAGTCATAAAAACTTGGGACCATAAGCAAGTGACTAATTTCATGGCGTTTAAGCTGACTCACAATATAATTAGTGTCAGCTTTCTTATGAGCACTAAGCAAACATAGTTTTGCGCCACTAGTTAGAGAAGAGAATATTCCCGCAATGGAACTATCAAACGACATTGAAGAAATCAGTAAAAAGCTAGAGAACTCTTCATAAATATCAAATCGACATACCGTTGAATACACCAATGATTGATGCTCAATCATCACACCTTTCGGTTGCCCAGTGGATCCTGACGTATAAATTACATAAGCAAGATTATTTGAGGTTAAGCCAGTTTCCGCGGAGGAAAGGTTGTGGCTGTCATACTGTGAGAATAAATGTGTAGTACCCTGGTTGGTTTCCGCCACGTGATCAAGGGACACTATAGTACCTTTAAAATCACTTAATACCGAATCAAGATGCGATTGGCTAAGTACTACCTCTAATGAAGCATCATCAAACATGTAGCTCAAACGTGATTGAGGGTAATCAGGATCTAGAGGGACATACGCAGCTCCCGCCTTTAGGATTCCCACAATACCAATCACCATTTCTAGTGAACGCTCTACACACAAACCGACAAAAGTATCAGGGCGAATATCATGGTTTGCACGCAGGTAACGCGCCACCTGATTCGCTTTTTCATTAAGCTGCTGATATGTCAGAGCTTGCTCATCAATGACCACAGCAATATTATTTGGGTGCAACTCCGCCTGTTGTTCAAATAGCTCATGAATACAATGATCTGTTGAGCGAGTAAGTTCAGAGTCATTGATACTATGTACCAATTGGTGTGTCTCTGAGTCACTTAACATCGCAATTTCCGACAAAGCAACGCCACGGTCACTTTGCAATGTAGAGATCTCGGTTAACAAGCGGCATAAATGTGCATTTAGTTGCTCAATATGATGCGCTGAGAACAGGTTCAGATCGTAAGTCCAGCGAAGTCCAACACCTTGCTCACTTATATTTAGGTCAATATCCAAATCAAATTTCACTTGGATTAAATCAGAGGCATTCGCCTGTAACTCAACACTTGGTAGAGAAAAAGCATCCATTCCACCATCATCAATGCCATAACTCGTACTCGTCGTCATCATAATTTGAAATAAAGGGTTGTAGGCTTTGCTACGCGGCACCTTCAGATGATCAATGAGTTGTTCGAACGGAACATCTTGATTAGTTTGTGCACCTAGATGCACTGTTTTAATATGACTAAGATAGTCTGCCAATGTTTTATGTGCTGTATTTGTACGCAATACCAATGTATTTACGAAAAAGCCTATAAGTGATTCAAGCTCACTTTGCTTACGGTTCGCAACAGGTGTACCAATAACGATGTCATTACTATTACTATGGCGAGATAGCAACAGTGCTAAGGCACCGTGAAGAAGCATAAATGGAGTCAATTCATAAGCCTTGGCAACCGCTAACAATTTCTGTGCGATATCCTCAGGTAGCGAGCCCCGCACAACATCCGCCTGTTGCTGCTTAGTAACTGGCCGTGTTTTGTCTAGCGGTAACGAGTGTACCGCAGGCGCTTCATCTAACTGGGTTTGCCAATAACTCAGCTGCTTTTCAAGTACGTCACCTTCCAGATAGTCTTTTTGCCACTGAGCATAGTCTGCATACTGCACATCAAGTGGCGGCAACGGATTAGGTAGCTGCGCATGGTATGCATGGTAGAGCGTAACAAATTCTTTAGTCAGCACTTCCACGGACCAGCCATCAGATGCTATATGATGCATGTTAAATAGCAGCACACCGGTATCCACCGTTTTCTTCAAGAAACTAACTCGCAACATTAAGTCAGACTCAAGATTGAAAGACGTGGTTATATCCGCATCCATTCTTTGTGTCACAGCATCAGTTAACGCATTACCACTCAGATGACTCAAATCTTCGACTTGAATTGTAAAGTTAACTTCGTCCATAGTTCGGATCTGCTGAACGATACGACCTTCATGTTCAACATATACTGAGCGGAGTACTTCATGGCGCTCTAGGATTGTAGCAAATACTTGATGGACCACTTGTAGATTCAGCTCACCTTTAGTATCAAATGCCATGGGCATATTGTATTCTGGCGAACCACTCTGGAGATTATCAATAAACCACAAGCGTTGCTGGGCAAAAGAAATATCAGCTTTCCCATCTACCCGCTTTGCAGCCTCAATTTTCTTATTATTATCACGCTTAGTATAAATCGCATCTAATTGTTCAAGATAAGCAACCAAACTCGCTTTGTGCTCTTTGATTAGCGTTCGAAATTCTTCTGTGATCGCACCTTTTGGCGCTTTTGCTTTAAGCTGATTGCTTTCGTCTAGATAAAGATCGATATCTGATTTAGCTAATGTATTTAGTATTGTTTTCGCATTCATATTAAAACTCGACCTCTTCAATTTCACAGTCAACACGTTGAGTTAATCGTTGTTGTAATTCTTTTTTCGTTATAATTACGTCGCAAAGTTGCGCCAGTTCACGGATATAAGGGCTCTCATATAGTGCTTGCAGCTCCAAAGTAATATCAAACTCCCTTTGGATATGGCTAAATAAACGCACCATCAGCAATGAATGGCCACCAATTTCAAAGAAGTTGGCAGTCGTACTGATCGAGCCCACTTCCTGATTCAATAGTTCAGCCCAAATAGCAACAAGGGCATGCTCAGTTTCAGATTCAGGCGCGGTGTACTCGCCAATGACAGCATTATTTTCTGGTTCTGGTAATGCGCGCTTGTCTATTTTTCCATTAGATGTCAGTGGCCAACTAGGTACCACAACCAAAGCACTCGGTACCATGTAGTCAGGTAAATATGCTCCCAACAGAGATCTAAGCTGAGTAATAAAGTCGCTGTGGTTATCGGGATCAATATCCTCACTTGGCTTCACATATCCAATAAGTACTTGTTGAGAATCAACTTCTCTCACCAGCACTACAGCCGAGTCGACACAGTTCTGTTTCGTCAAATGCGCTTCAACTTCACCTGTTTCAATCCTAAATCCGCGGATTTTCACTTGGTCATCAACGCGACCGATATACTCTAAGTTGCCATCGTTTAAATAGCGCACTAAGTCACCGCTGCGATAAATACGTTCAACTTTGCCGAACGGCGAGGTAAATGTAGTGAATTTTTGCTCATTAAGTTCCGGTCTGTTCAGATAACCTCGGGTGACACCAACCCCAGCAATACATAGCTCCCCAACAGCCCCCATCGGCGCAGGCATATCGCCGTTCAGCACAAAGTGTTTAGTATTACTAATTGGTCGTCCAATAAGCACACTGCTACCACAAGTCTGTAGCGAAGCCTCATTACTAATAGTGAAGGTCGTACATCCCACCACCGTTTCTGTTGGTCCATACTCATTAATATATGACGCGTTGGGCAGGCAATGCCGCTGCCACTTTGCTACAACATTTGTCGTTAATTGTTCACCACCAATCACTAGGCTATGAGCTTGCTGACAAGGTGAGCTATCTTCAAATAAAGGGAATAAACCATCTAGATGAGTCGGTGTTAGCTTAAATAACCAGCTATCTCCTTGTTCAAACAAATACCACGCTAATTGCTCGAACATGCTAAGCAAATCTTCAGCGAGTACGACTAATTGTTTGCCTGATATAAGCGGAACAAATAAGCTGGTGACTGTTGCATCAAAGTTCAGCGGCGTACTCATTACAGCACCTTTATGATGAGGCTGTAAGTAATGCTGTCCATATGTGAGATAATTCACTACTCCATGGTGTTCTACTAATACGCCTTTAGGCTTGCCTGTAGAGCCCGATGTATAGATGACGTAGGCCAGATGCTGAGGAGTTAGCTCAATCATTTTCTTATCTAGATTATGATCCGATAGGTGTCTAATCAGACTATAGCTCTCATGCTTTTCATCTAATAATGTATCAAGCGTAAGTAGCGTACATGCGTCATTTTCGAATACAGATTGGAATCGACTTTGCGTCAAGATCAAAGTTAACTCCGCGTCATTAACCATAAACTCTAAGCGATCCCTAGGGTAACTTGGATCAAGTGGTACATAAGCGCCACCCGCTTTCAAAATCGCTAAGATAGCAATTATCATCTCTGGCGATCTTTCAACACTGAGTCCGACCAAGGTATCTGGTACCACTTTACAGCTTTCGACTAAATAGCGAGCAAGTTTGTTGGCTTTGTCATTTAGCTGCTTGTATGTCAACTGTGACTGTTGATACTGAATTGCTATCCGCTCTGGATATTGCTCTGCCTGTATTTCGAATAACTCGTGAATACAGCAGGTGTGATCGTACTCGACTTTCGTATGATTAAAATCATCTAATAAAGTGTTAAGCTCAGCCTTTGGAATAACCGATACTTGCTTTAACTCTACACTCTTTTCAATACTGGTGAGAATGTTAGTCAACGCCTCGATAAAGTAGCAGTGCAATCTCTTTGCGCAAACGCCATTGGCTGTTTGCACCGTCACATTAAAAGCGCCCGAAAGGTCGTAATCATCAACATTTACAAAGATTGAGTAGTTGTTTCTTTCGTGAGCGCCTAATACCTCCCAACCGTCAATAAATTCACCTTCGCCTTCCATTTCCAATGAATGGCGATAGTTCAGAACCGAGTTAAATAGGTCACCACCAAATGGCGTTAAATTAAGTACTGAAGAGAGTGGTGTTTGCTCAACATCAATTAGCGCTTGTAACCCACTGGCGACATCTCCAATCATAGAACGTACATTGGTCTTTGCGATCTGTACTTTGAGTGGTAGGGTGTTTATTGCCATGCCCATTGTTCTTTGCGTACTCGCAAAATTATTCAATCGACCCGATAACACTGTACCGAATACCACTTCCGGCTCTCCCGTACATTGTGCTGCAACTTGTGCCCAAACCGTATGGAAAATAGCAGAGATACTATGACCAAGATGTTTTGAGGTTTTACGAAGTTGCTCCCCGAGTGCCATATCAATACGGCCGCTGTAGGTATCCTCAGGTGCCGCTGTGGAGCCTGAAAATAATGTAGTTTTATTTTCCAAGTCACCTAGTAGTTCCTGGAAATACCCGATTCCTTGATCATCACTATTTTTCATCTTCGCATAGGCAACCATATTTCTATATGGTGTCGGTGTCAGTAAATGCTCATCATTGCCCGACATTACTGCGCTGAGCTCTTCAACAAGAATATCTAAACCAATATGATCAATGATGAGATGATGATGCTCTACCAGCACAAGGTATTCATCTGACCCGTTGCTCTTGCCTACTTTCAACTGTAGCAGCGGCCCTTGGTGTAACGAAATTCGAGTAGATTTATGCTGCTCCAACAGCGCACGACCTTCCGCTGTCGTGTCGTAGTTTTCTAACACAACATGTTCGACACAAAGCTCGCCCTGATTCAGTACAACCTGTACAGGCTCAGGTAATCCCTCCCAGAAAAATACGGTTCTTAGCGTGTCATGACGCGCAACTAAACTCTGTAGCGCCGTAATTAATTGCTCTACCAACTCTGCATTAGCAAGCTTTAAAGTAAATGAGGTTAAGTATAAGTCTTCCGTTTTGTCCATTATATGGTGAAAAAGCATCCCCTCTTGTAGCGGGCTTAAAGGGTATATATCCGCAATGTTTTCCTTGCCACCAGGGACTTTACCAATAAGGCTAGACAGCTCGACATTATTTAAAGACACCATATTTAGTTTTTCAACCGTGACATCTTTCGGAGCTGTTATCGGGTTTATTGGTGCCACAAACTCGCTATTCTCGCCATCAAGCTGTGTTACCTTTTTCGCTAACTGCTGGATTGAAATTGGCTGCAGAATATCCGTGATAGTTACAAACAACCCTTGTAACTTAAGCTGTGCTTGCACATTAAGAGCCAATAGCGAATGGCCACCTAATTCATAAAAGCTACTCGTAGTGCTAATAACATCACATTCTTGTTGAAGTACCTCAGCGTAAACATCAATTATCGCCTTTTCATGCATAGTGCATGGCGCGACATAGTTACCACAGCTAGATGCAATGTCAGGTTTTGGCAATGCTTTCTTATCAATTTTACCGTTTACGGTAAGTGGCCACTCATTGACCACTATAATTACACTGGGCACCATGTAATCTGGAAGCATTGCAGCTAACTGATTTCTGATCTCAGAGCCTGTAGCCACTAAGTCTCTATTATCTAAAGATCTCGCAGACTTAACATAGCCCACCAATTGTTGGCTACCAGCTATGTCTAAAGCCATTACTAGCGCGGAATCGACAGCTTTGAGGTCACTGAGTCTAGACTCGATCTCCCCTAATTCAATTCTAAAACCACGGATTTTAACTTGATCATCAGCTCGTCCAACAAATTCGATGTTGCCATCTGCCAAGTAACGAACAAGGTCTCCTGTACGATATAGGTGTACTGAACTGTTTGAACTAGATTGATCATAAAAAGGGTTCTTTATGAAGCGCTCAGCCGTTAGTTCCTCCCGCTTGAAATAACCTCTAGCTAAACTAGCACCACCAACATACAACTCCCCGATGCAACCAAAAGGAACTAAGTTTTGCTCCTCATCAAGAATATATGCAGTATTGTTATTGATAGGACGACCTATTGGCGCACCATGCTCAACCGCCGATAGTTCGCAAGCAGTTGCGTATACAACAGCTTCTGTTGGCCCATATACATGCATCAGGCTAACATTTGGATAGGCTTCTTTGAAACGCTCTACGTTTTTAACATCACAACGCTCCCCGCCAAATAATACTTGCTCTATCTTTGTATTAGCAAAAGCATTATTTTCCACTAATACATTAAACAATGCCGTGGTTGTAAATAGGTTGGTGATCCCATCACGCGAGATTTGAGTATGAAATTGCTGTGCATCAAGCGCAATATCTTGCGGATAGATATACAAAGAAGAACCATTAGTCAGACTAAAAAACAAGTCATACACAAACGCATCAAAAGCATGTGAGGATAAACTAGCCACTTTTGTTGATAAACCTACTTCGGCATACGTAGGTGAGGAAACAAATGCGACTACCCCGTGATGTTCAACCATCACTCCTTTTGGCTGACCTGTAGAGCCAGAGGTATATATCAAGTACGCTAAGCTATCTGCAGCAATATCTACATTCGGATTCTTTCGGCTGTATTGGTTACTAAGCACAGCTTCCGTATTTGCCACAATTTCATCAAGGGCAAGTATCGCTCCATTAAAGTGTGTCAAAGCAGAGCAAAGATGCGCCTGGCTTAAAATCAGACTAATGCCAGTATCTTCGCACATATACGTTAGACGCTCTTTTGGATAGCTTGGATCTAATGGTACATAGGCGCCACCAGCTTTCAGAATAGCCAAAATGCCTACAACCATTTCTAAAGAACGACCAACACATAGTCCAACAGGCATCTCTGCACAAACACCGTGTTCCTCAATCAAATAGTGAGCCAGCTCATTCGCTTTTTCATTTAATGCTTGGTAGGTCAGCTGCTCACGACCAAATACCACCGCTACCTTCTCTGGATGTAACTCAGCTTGATGCTCAATTAGTTCGTGAATACAAGCAGATTTTGAAAATTCAGTCGCAGTTTTATTCAACTCCTCAACCAAAAAGTGGGTTTCATTGTCACTCAGCAGATCAATTTGTGAAAGCGCACAATCATCATGATCAGCTGCAACAAGTTGCTCTAACACGGCAATAAAATGAGTTGCCATTGAGCTAATAAACGATTGTTCAAATAACTTAGTTGCAAAATGCCACTGACAAGAAATCTCACCTTTGCTTTCAACACAATTTAAATGTAGCTGAAGGTCTGTAAGCTTTTGCTCAGGATCTAGTATTTCAATATCCATACCGCCAAGTTGCTGCACGCTGGACTCAAATGCTGAGTAAGTAAACATCACTTGAGTTAGCAATTCATTATCCAGAGAAGATACTTTAAGGATCTCATTCAAAGGCAAAGCTTTGTGAGTCATGACCTGATTTAACATGTCCTGATATCTAGGTAATGCAAGCGCTAGCGTTTCTGATTGCGCACATTCAAAGCGGATTGGAAGCGTGTTAACAAAATACCCAACTAATGGTTGCAGTTCCGCTTCGTCTCTATTAGCAACAGGTGTACCTATAACTACATCTTTTTGCTGGCTGTATTTGGTTAGTAGCAACGTAAATGCAAACTGGAATAGGGTATACATAGTTGTGTTGTATTTGTTACACAGCTGTTTGAGTGTCTTACCCAGGTGAGAAGCAACAGGTACTGTCACAGTCTCGGCTACCAACGGTGAATTATTGGTGTGACTAAACTGCGCAAGATTTAGTGACTCACACTCCCCACTGAGATAAGTTGACCAAAACTCTCTGTCAATTTCCGCATTTTCGTGGCTGAGATAAAAATCCTGCCATAGGCTAAAATGTCCATATTCATGGGTAAGTGTTGGTAACTCGAATTCTTTACCATTCACCAGTGCAGTGTAAACAGAATTCAACTCTCTGTTGATAAGTTCAAGAGACCACCCATCCGTCGCTATGTGATGGCATTTAATAAGAAGATAATGTACCTCTTCAGACTGGCTCACTACAGAAGCTTTTAGCAAAACATCTTTATCCAACGCGAATTCATGTTGTTGGAACTCACTGATAATCGTATCAAGCAATTGCCCTTGATCTCCTTCACCTGCCGAATACACAGGCAGCGAAAATGCCGGCTGAGATTGGCAAGTTGTGGTTGGTACACCATTGTTATCGTGATACGTCATACGTAACTGTTTATGCCTCATAACCAGTACACGCAACGCTTGCTCCAGTACATCGGTATTTAATGTTCCGTGTAAGCGCAGGATACGAAAGAAATTATAAGGCTGTCCGGAAGTCAATTGCTCCAGTAACCACATCTGGCGCTGTCCTGTCGAGATAACACCCGTATCATCAAGCGCTTTATCAAAAATTGCTGATTTTTCTTTTTTCAGATCTAGCGTCTTAATGATGTCTATAAGCTGCTGTTTATTCTCTTTAATAAAGCTAATCTGCGCTTGTTGTAGCACGCCTTGCGGGGCATTAACTTTCAGTTGCTCATTGTCCACACTCAAAGCAACATGATTGGTGACACAATAGTCTAAAAAGGTACTAATATTCATAACGCGATTCTTCTTATTTTATGCTTGAGCCATACTTGGCATCGCAGGTTTTGCCAAACTAATTGCTGCGGTGTTCATCATGCTTTTTACCGCACCAGATTCCATTTTGATAACTGAGTCTGCACAGTTGAAATATCTATCATCGTGTGTGATCGCGACCACTAACTTACCCTGAGCTTTTAGCTCTGGCAGCACCTGGGTATAAAAGAAGTCTTTAAACTCAGGATCTTGATCTGCAGCCCACTCATCAAAGATGTAGATATCTTTATCTTCCATTAAAGCAACTAGTAATGCTAAGCGTCTTCGTTGACCATCAGAAAGTTTAGTTGTAGTGAAAATATTGCCGACAAGCTCAGTCTTCCCCGTCAATTTGAACGTTTCCATATATTGCTGAACTTTTTCCCTGTCGATTTTTTCCGTTGGAATATAGAGCTTCTTAAACAAATGATAGTTTGAGAAAATAACACCTACTTTTTCTCGCATTTGCATTAAATTGTTTTCTGTAACAACCGTATCATCAAACTGAACGCAGCCTTTGGTTGGACGGTAGTGGAAGGAAATCAGCTTACTTAATGTTGACTTACCAGAACCATTACCACCCACGATGAAGTATATTTTTCCCTTTTCGAAATTGAGGCTCACCGGCTTGAGCGCAAACGCTTCATCTACTTCATCAGATGTGTATTGATATTGAACCTCTGACAACGACAGTTTAGTCCATTCGGTGTTTTCAACCGTATTTTTGCTAGTACTGTAAACCTCAGGCTCTAGCAATTGTAGTTGGTGCACTCGCTCTAATGACACCTGAGCAATCTTAAGAGTTTGCATCATTGATAAAATACTCGCGATTGGTCCTGTGATGTAGAGCAATGCCATCACCACACCAAAAGCACTTGTACCTGAGCTTAAATACCCAGTTGGTAACAAAAAGACCACTGCGCCAATTACGAAGAAGCAAATCATCTCACTGGCGTTACCCGCCAAGTGAATGATCGCATCACCACGCTTTTCTTGCGATGTTGAGCTCGCTAGCGGCATGGCAATTTCTTCAGCTAAAAATTGCTTTCCTTTCTCATGACTCAGCTTCATTTCATAAGCACCGAAGATCAGCCCTCGGATCCCTTCTTGTAATGCATCTTTATCGTTTCGAGAGCGGGTATACAGCCCTTTAGCAAACAATACGGGAAGTTGAAAAAGTAAAACTCCGATGACAATTGCAACACAAATAAAGGCAAACACTTGTAAGTCTAAATAAGCCAGGTAAGTCAACATTCCCAATACGGTCACTAAAGATACGATCATCATTGGTATAGCAACGGCAGCATTCGTTATTTTATTCACATCATCAACGACGATATTCAGAATCTTAGAAAAGCCTATGCGTTCAACCGTATCAACACCTAAAGCTTGGATGCGTTTTGCAACACTTAACTTTAAATCAGCAGAGGCTGATTTCGCGATATTGTTGACAAAAATTACAGAAGCAACTTTAGTCAATAAAATAGCAGTGACAAAGATGAAAAAACCAGCGCCACCGTCTTCTAACAATACATAATCAGATACAGTAAGAGAATCATCCTCCAGCCCACTCAAAATAAATGGAATAATTAAGCTATATAGGGCACCTGACAGCATCCCAAGCACGACAGCAAAAACAAGTTGTTTCGGCGAGTAATTAAAAAGGAGCCTACTCAGTGAGGTTAGCTTTCTATTTTTATTCATTGTTTTAAGCCTTTTAAAATACTAATTCTTCATTATTTGTTTGATCAACCACAGCGGCGTTGAGTTGCTGCATCTTTTGCTTATCCAGCTCAAGGTCGATTTGCTTCGCACACAAACGTATCGTCGGTGACGTCATAAACGATGCTATTGAGAGGTCGATAGAAAATAGAGCATTTGACTTTGCGACTAACTTACTAGCTAGTAGAGAGTGACCTCCGAGCTCAAAAAAGTTACCTTCCACAGAAATCTCTGGCATCTCAAATAGTTCACTCCATAAACCTTGAAGCGCGACTTCCGTTGCAGTTTCAGGTTCCACATAATCACTTTGTAATTGTGGTATGGGTAGTGACTTACGATCTACTTTTCCGTTGGCGTTTAACGGTAAAGCATCCAAACAACTAAATAGTGTTGGTCTCATTGAAGCTGGAAGTTGCTCATCCATCAGCTCTTTAATTTGCGCTAGTACTTGCTTTTCATCCGCTTCATCTCGGAGACAGAAATAGAGCACAAGAACCGTTTCTGTATCATTTATTGTTTGCGGGTGAACCACACAGCTTTTTACTGCGTGGACTAAATTAACACAGCTTTCAATGTCCCCTAACTCAATACGCACACCTCGTAAACTGATTTGATTGTCTAAGCGGCCATAAAACTCGTAATAACCATCCGAATTTCGCTTGGCTCTATCACCGGTCTTGTAGATACGTTGTGCTAATTTCTGCTCAAAAACAAAATGCTTATTGCTCTGTTCTACATTGTTAACATAGCCAGCAGCAAGCGATAGACCGGCAACACATAACTCACCACTGACGCCATCAGGCTGTCGAGCTCCGTATGGGTTCATCACATAGTAATTGACGTTTGGATGTGGTTGGCCGATACAATAGCCCAATGACTCTACTCTTCTGGCATCATAGCTACTGCTGACCACTGACGATTCGGTCATTCCATACAGCACTCGAATCTCGACGTCGGGTCTCCAATCTCTCAGCTTCTTAAGCAATGCTTCTGGCACCGGCTCTCCACCAACCAACAGCAATCTTAGTGCTGGATAACAACTGTCACCTCGATGCAGTACTTCATCAATCCAAGGAGACATCAAACTTGGTACAGCATGGAGTACAGAGACATTTTGAGTGCGATCTACGAGATTTGGTATTAGCGACACATCTTCTCTGGAAACAATTTCTACTCCTCCTCCGCTAAGCAGCGGCACAAGGATTTCTAGCAGTGATACACCAAAAGCCTGAGAACCTATCGTAGGCATGCTGTCGCTTGCCGAAAAGCCGAAAACATTGCGATTTGCTTCGATAGAGTAAAAGATACTTCCATGCGGAACAGCCACTCCTTTCGGCACCCCAGTTGAACCAGATGTATATAACACGTAGGCAATATCATCCGCTGCTAGTACCGGTAGCTTTGTAGGCTTGCTCCCTTGTAATAGCTGAGAAATGGCTACGATCTCTGGTTGCCAATCCTCCAATACAACATCAAATTCTCCATGTGCAGTAACAATACAACTCAGTTCAGCGTTACTACAAATCTGAGCAATACGCGCTTGCGGATAACTCGGATCGATAGGTACATAAGTCAACCCTGCACGCATAATTGCGAGCATAGAAATCACCATCTCAATCGACTTGTCCATACATACACCTACACGACAACCTGGTGCATAGCCTCGTTGCAATAACGCGCCTGCAGAACGGCTAACACAGTCTTCGAGACTCTCGTAGGTTAATACGTCATCATGATGACGAACAGCTATACATTCTCTGCTTGTTTGCGCTTGTTCAGCAATCAATTCAGGAAGACTCTTAAAACAAGGAAAATCTTGCACTGTCGCGAGTGTCATATCGTCAGTCGCGACAAAGTCAACTTTTGCAAAAGCCCGTTCCGGTGCTGAAATTAACGTCGCAATAAACTGCTCAAAATACTTTCCTAGTTGGACGATCCACTTTCGACTAAACAGCTCGGTGTTATACTCCCAAACAAAAGCTAATTGCTTGCCTTTCGTAAATACATGGATAGAAAAGTCAAACTTTGAGACCTCCTGTTCATTCTTAATAAACTCAACCTGACAATCCTCTAGCTCGAACTGTTCAAGCGCATTGTCTTGTGCAACCAGCATAATTTGCACCAGAGGCAAATGATTTGATTGATATTCAACCTCTGCGCACTTAACTATTTCATCAAACGGAATGTATTGATGTTGCTTTGCTTGCTGAACTAGTCCTTTACATTGCTGTAACGCATCCGCTAGGCCGTCTTCTGCTGAAAATTGAAAACGAAACGGCAAGGTATTTGCGAACATACCTACAGTGTGCCCTACATTATCACAACCGCGATTAGCGTAGACGGAGCCAAACACAACATCTTGACTATCACTCATTCGTGATAGAAAACAAGCAAATAACGATTGCAACATAGAAAATCTAGACACACCATGTTGTTTAGCAACCACTTTTATAGCGCTAGATAATTCAGGACTAAGCAGTTGTTCGGTTCGCTTACCTTTTACCGTCATCCCTGCTGGTCTTTGATTTTGCAGTGGGAAATTATGGCAACTTGGCGCTCCTTGTAATAGTGTCCGCCAATACGCAACACCTTCCTTACCGGCTTCTGAGTTCAGATATTGCTGCTGCCACTCACTAAAATCAGCATATTGGGCTTGGACAGGGTAATGCTGCACATCTCCTTTTGCATAAGCATCGGAAAGTGTTTGAAGTATTATTTTGGCCGAAAAACCATCCGCAGCAATATGGTGGACATTGATACTCAGCACACTGTAGTCCGACAACTCAAAAACATGCGCTCTAATAGGCCACTCGGCCGTTAAATCGAAACGATAATTCGCTTCAACCTGCAGAGCATGCTGCAGCTCAGATTCACAGTCTAATTTAGTATGTGATAATACAAAATCACTCATATTCTGAACTTGCTGTGTGTTATTCGCTTCAACGTATACGGTTCTCAATACATGATGCTGTTCAACTAGTGTCGAAAATGCATGCTGTAATTGATGAATATTCAACTTGCCCACAATTTTGTATGCCACAGGCAAGTTGTAATAAGACTGCTGAGCTAATGACTCCAACAAGTACATGCTTTTTTGGTGACTCGACATCGAAGCCGTATAAGTCTCTCCTCGCGCAATGGTGTTAATATCAAAAACACTATTTTTCGCACCACTTAAGGCAATGATTTCTTGTTTTCGCGCTCTCAACAATGCGATTTCAGATTCTGATAACGCGCTTACGTTACCTTCTAATAACAGCTGACCATTTTGACAGCTCAGTACGACACCTTTACTTGCAAGTAAATCAAATAGCTCAGCTAACCTCATAGCACAAGCACTCCTTCATCCGTAGTTTTAGCTGTTGGCGCAACAAAGTTACGCATTAATGTTACGTAATCAGCCATCGCTCTCACGCTATCTTTTTCAAGTAAATCCCGTTCTTCTAGCTCTAGTTCAACAAATGCTTTTTTCACCTCTGCGGCAATTTCAATTGCAGAGATAGAATCACCACCTACTTGATAAAACTTGGCTTCAACTGAAACCTGTTCAGCTTCTAGGTGATTGCACCAAATTGCGTGGATTTGTTCTTCGATTTCATTTTCAGGCGCGATGTGGAGATCTTCGAAAGCATTTAGCTGAGCACTGAAAAGCGGTGACAATACACCCTGTTGCCAATTTGCCTTTGCTTGCTTTCTTTGGATCTTACCGCTAGAGGTCATTGGGATAGAATAAGGTTTTAGCAATACAACCTCTGTTACCTTCGCTTCGCATTCACGATAAACATGCGCACGAATACTATCACTCACTTCTTGATAATCCGCTTTGCGAAAAGCCTCTCGAGTGAGCTCTGTTACTAATACCAGCGCCTCTTCACCATTCTCTTCCACAGAAAAGGCTGCATTGTACCCGCTACGAACGGCAGGATGTGCTTGACTTGCTGCTAGCTCAATATCTTGTGGATAATGATTTTTCCCTTGGAAGATCACTAAATCTTTATGACGGCCAGTAATGTAAATTTGGTTGTCTTTTAGTAAGCCTAAATCGCCCGTCCTTAGATAAAGAGGCTCACTTTGCTCTCCATTTAATTTTTGATAACTTTGTGCAAAAACCTCTGAAGAAATCTCATCTAATCCCCAGTAGCCACTGGCAACACTGGGCCCTGCAAACCAAACTTCCCCAACAAAGCCATCTTCAAGTTCTCGCTTTGTGTTTGGATCAACGATACATACATGGTGATCTCGTTCAGCAAAACCACAACTGACTAATTTGCTGGTTAGGCCGTCTTTTTCAGCATCAGTTTGCTGTAGTTTAAACTCCCCTAGTGCAACTTTGTCACAGATAATAATATTCGGCGCTTCATCCCGGGTAACGCCAGTAATAAATACGGTTGCTTCCGCCATACCATAGCCGGGATAAAAGCTATTATGCTCAAAGCCACACGCTGCAAACCTCTTAGAGAAAGCATAAAGCGTATCAGCATTTACTGGCTCAGCAGCATTATATGCAACCTTCCATGAAGACAGATCTAACTTACTAATTGCCTCATCAGACACTTTTTTCGTGCAAAGGTTATAAGCGAAGTTAGGAGCACCACACATCGTACCTTTATAATCATGTATCGCTTGCAGCCAATTAATAGGCTCCCTAACGAATGTTGCAGGCGACATCAAAGTCGAGCTCGTGCCAAGATAAACAGGCCATAAGATGGCTGTAATAAGCCCTAAGTCATGAAACAGAGGTAACCAATTTACAAATACATCGTTATCCGTTGCAACGGATGTCTCCGTTAAGTGAGTCACATTACCGATAATATTTTTATGTGAAATCATCACACCTTTTGGTGCACCCGTTGAACCGGATGTGTATTGCAAAAAAGCAACCTGTTCAAACTCTAGTTCACGATTTACGTATAACCCAGTCTCAGGCAGAGCATCCACAGCGACAGCCTTAACCTGCGCTTGCAATGTGACATCATGAGCAAAGCATTCATTGATCTTATCAATTTCAGAGGCAATAGTAAGCGCAACTTTTGCGTTGCAACTCTGAGCAACTTTTGTAATTCGATCTACTTTGCTGCTTTTGCTTGGCTGGTATAGCGGTACCGCAATCACCCCAGCTGCCAAACAAGCGTAAAATGTCACAACATAGTCTAAACCTGATGGGAAAAGTAGCAGTACACACTCACCAGGTGTTGCCTGTTGACGCACTTGTTCCGCTCTCACCTGCACAGCATGCCAAAGCTGAGAGTGTGTCAAACTAACCGGAGATAGATCTTTATCATTCAAAAAACGAAATGCAACTTCGTTTGGTTTGGTTTGGCTATTTTTTTCTAAAAAATCAATAATCGTATACTTCATGACAACCTCTTAATACGCCCCGGCGCGCTCTAACTGTTCAAATAAGTTCTGAATACTGGTTTTTTCAAATTGTGACGTTTGCTGTTTCTTCTCGATAAATTCAAACATAGTTCCAGAGTTCTTATCTCTTAGTGTAAAGATCTGTTTTAATTGGTCGCCAAAGATAACATCGGTAGAAAATGCCAGCCCGGCATCAAGCAGGCGATATCGAGTTTCTTCCAGATTTTCCACTTCGATAGCAACATGTTGCACACCTGGGCCGTATTCATTCACAAAGCGTGATACCTGTGAGGCCTCACTAGTTCCTTGCACTAAGACTATATTGAAACCGTTGCCACACAGCTCAGCAGCTAACATGCCAGAAAACTTACCTTCTACTTCGCGACGTTTTAGCAATTCGAAACCGAGTATCCCACAATAGAAGTCAACGGCTTGATCTAGGTCTCGGACTGCGATAGCAAGATGATCAATACGAGTCGTATGGTCTAATATGTATTTCATTGTTATTTTCCTTTTTCACACATACCGGCGTATAACTAGCTGCCAGTTAAACTAACGTGAGTTTTGATTTTCTTTGTTGAGTATCTTGCTGAAGTGGTAGATCACTTTAACAAGGGTTAATGTTATTTGTTGCCTAGTGGTGGTTATCCCCTAAGCGCTTCCAGCGGTATACCCAGTTAAAATGCACTGGTTCCTCACCCGTTGTGAAAGGTTCTCCCCAAGCAGTTGCGTTATAGGTTGAAACAAGCTCACTGTTGTCGCTGTGTAAGAAGGTAAACTTTCGGATATGGCCAAATTTTAGTTCGTTCTCGCTCGTGCCAATTCGTGACATATGATCCAAACAGCTATCTAGCTCAGTCACTACAGCGCCATCTTTCTTATCACATTCAAAGCTAACCACATCACCTTCATTGGTAATAACCCAGAATCCACTAAAGCTAATTGGTCCGGCTTTAATATCAATTTCACCGTTATCTTTAAAATCAACATCAACGAGTGACAAGCCGTCTGTATTTTCTAGCTTAAAGCGTCCCGGCACCAATGAACTCGGCTCGACATAGCTGCTTGTCAAAAAATCATGACCATATGCTTCATTTTTCTCATTGTAAAAAATTACACTCGACCCACCGAGTACAGAACCAGTAAAGCCCATACTCCACACTGCTCCAGAGTCTAACTTAACCTCCATTTCTTCATCATTCTTATGATTCCAAGTAAAAGGTTGCTCATTATTCAGCGTCATACCACTTGGATCCGTAAAAGCAATTACTCCTGTGTTATCGCTATTAAAGATCACCTCACTTCCCGCACCATCCGCTGAGTGCGCAAAACCAGCAGGTAGCTTCGAGTAATAAGTTTGACCAAAGTTAATGTCAATATCATCTCGAAGTGAAACCGCTTCTGTAAACAACATAGTGTGGCGTTGCCCTGTAATAAATTCGGATAAATCGACCTGAGCTTCTGTTAAATCAGTAGGTAGGTTCAACTCGCGCTGCACAAGGTAATCAATAATATAACCAGCGTTAACCCCTTTTCTCAATTTCACATCACTAATGGTGGTTTTCACATCTAACAATCTGTCCGACTCTCCGGGAATTTTGAACCACTGAGCTTGAGTGATAGTATCTTGATCCATTACTTGTAAAGAAAGTACGTGCCCTTCGGTTGAGAGGTCGCCAATAAACTTACCGTAGCGATGGCTCGATTGCGCACTAATTGGTAAGGTCACGATAATTTGATTTTCACTCAATGTTGTAATTAAAGGGTTATCAAAATTTCCTGATTGTTTAAAAAAGAGTTTGTTCCCTAATGCAGCCAAATCACCGAAGACTGTTCTAATCAGGGAAGTTTTAACCACTTCATCAACAACACCATCCAAATCATTATCTGACTTTATTTCCCATTGCGCAGCGCCAAGCAGCTCTCCCGTTAGCGCAATTGATTTGCGCGCCGTTGTAGTACAGTACTCCAAAGGTACAATGGTACAACTACCATCTATAATGTTAATAGTAATGATACCACTGTCGTCTAAGCTCCAATGAAACTTTTGACTATAGCCTTCAGACACATACATACCAGTTTTTAGCTGTGATTGTTGAACCAGTTGATTTGGAAATACACGGTTATAGTGACTCCCATGAAACTCTATTTTGAGATTCTCACTCTCCCATGCCCCAACAAGATCTAATTCATTTTGCAAGCTGATTTCTTTTTTCTGTTGCGCGACTTGCTGCTCATCATAGTGCTCATCTGAGCAACCTAATAATGTTGCCAGCGCACACGTTAGCCAGATGTATTTCATTGTAGCGATTCTCCTAGTTATTTACTGCAAAGTTGCAGCTTATTTATTCCGTGATTACTTGATATTGCTTTTATGTGCGATCTCACCGCCGAATAAATTGCTAAAGTAACTAACTTCCTCAATAGTTAATTCACCAACAAGCTCCTTCAAAGCGACAAATCGTGCCATATAGTCATATTTATCTTGAATTAAACTTAAGTTTTCTGATAACAGCTTTGCTCGGTTATCTAACACTCGCGAGAACGGCCCAACTCCAGTAAAGTACTCATCTTCAGCACTTTTCAAAGCAAGTTCAGCAGCTTTAACAGCTTCACCATTTGCCATAATTGAACTATGCATAGCATTTAACGTACTAAAGCTTGCAATTATTTGCTGCTTCACTTCATGACCCTTAAGCTGCTTTAAGTAACGTCTTTGCTCAACTGACAATTTCGCAGCCTCACTCGCAGAACTTGTTGCACCTCCACTATAAAGTGGCATTTCTAGATAAACACCTGCGTTCCAGCCACGTCTCTCAAGTGAATCTGTAGCTTTATAGTTATACGTATTGTCATCATCATTGTCAGTGTAGCTCAAACGCCCCGTTACCGTCGGTAAATGCTTTGACTGTTGCGCTTTCAACTTTCGAGCTGCGACACTTTGATCCAACACAGCTAACTTATAATCAAGGTTTTTCTCGTACTTATTTTGTAAAGAAGCTAATTTTTGTTGAGGCTGATGTAAAACGGGCACTTCAGCTGTTAGCACTTGTATGGCACTTACTTCAGTTTGGGTTAATAGTGACAATTTCTCAAAGGCAATACTTAAGTCATTCTGTGCCAGTGCTTCCTGCGCTTTAACTTTTAACTGTTGAGATTCAGACTCTTTCACTTCGCTGATCTTAACCAGTCCAAAAGCATATCGACTGTTTATAATGTTATTCTGATCCGCGTAAGCACCTAACGTTTCCTGAATAAACAATAGCTTTTCTCGTGCTTTTACAACTTCAAAATAAGCAACCAAATAATCATTTGTGTAGTTAGATACGGCTTTTTGGAACCGAACTTTTGCTTGTATCGTATTGAGCTTACTTGCTTCGAAGTTATGATACGTAGATAGATCGAATAATAACTGGTCGACACTTAGCTCTACTTGTCGACTATCCGTTGTCGATTTTTGCTCTGCTTGATAACGTAGCAAATTATCACTTGAAGACCAACTCTCTTGATCTGTGTATCTTACATTAGCTGTTAGTTTTAAATTAGGTAGAAACTGCGCAAAAGATTGCTTTTCCCCCTCGATCCCCGCAAGGTAAGCTGATTGTTCAGCATTCACAGCTAAATTTTTTTCAGCTCCTTTTTGATAGAGATCGAGCAACAAATCTGCATGTGCCTCACTACACAAAGAAAAAGCAGTACATAGACATATTATTTTAAGTTTCAACGAAACCTCCAAAAACACCTTACATCTCACGAGTGAGACATTATTTTGAATTCAAAATGATGGTTAACTACTCAGTAATAGCCTGATTGGCTACATTGGAATTAACACACAGCCTCAACTTTTCGAGAGATAAAGGTTTCCTCGAAAAATGTATTTAGCTTATCGATAACTTGCGTTGAGTGAGTATCGATAAAAAAGTGCCCCCCTTCAAAAGCATGACAATCAAACTCAAGGAATAAATCGGCCCACATTTCAATTTCTTTCGTTGATACCGCATCCTTTTTCCCATAAAACACTGTAACCGCAGAGGGAACCGTGGTTTTGCCTTGATATGAGTACTGCCCAGCTACTTTAAAATCGGCACGAAGCATGGGTAAATATAGTTCCATAAGTTCACGATGCTCCAATATTTCCTTGGGTGTACCATTCATTTTCTCTAGCTCCAACATAAACTCTGGATCTGCATATTCATAAACTCTATCTTTGAAACACTGTCGCTGAGGACCTGCACTACCTGATGCAAAAAAATGTTGTGGCGCTCTCAACCCAAGCGCTAATGCTCTTCGTGCAACTTCGAAACCGATACGACTCCCCAAACTATGACCAAAAATCACATAATCATTAGATAACAGATGGCTAATGTTTGGAACAAGCCCATCAATCAACTCATCCATATTGTCTATTGGTGCCTTATCAAAGTGCGCTCCTCTTCCTGGTAGTTGAATAATATGCACTTCAACATGATCCGGCAATAATTTGGGCCAGGAACTAAACGAACCAGCGCTTCCTCCTGCGTAAGGAAAACATATTAGTTTAACAGTAGCCTTGGGTCTTGGACTTGGTGTTACATACCACTTATTCATCTATATACTCCCTAGAAACACCTTAAGCATTTAATTAAGTTGCTGACTCAATTGCTCTAAATCCATCTCCAGTTGAAGGCTCACAGCTTGAGATTGTAAAAAGACGCCATCTAAACCATCAACTTTGCCGCGAGAATAACCTTGCTCATATGCCCATTTAATAAGTTGTAATTCTTTGCTTGATAACGATTTCGCAATTGGCATGCTGCGCCCCTTAGTTTTGTTGTAGAGTTTTACGTATTGTTTTTCTTCTGCTTTATCGAACATTTCAGCTACACCTCTGCTTCATTACACAAATATAGTGAAGCTGTTAATTGAAATGCCTCACCGTTTCGACAACACAAACATTACAGCTAATTCAGCACTTTTGGTAATTATGAAATGTTATTAAATCTCGTAGAAGAAAAAACATAAGATTTTGAATGTTATAGATATTTTTTGTTTTCTAAGAATCTAATGAAATAATAATTGCTGTAAAAGTGCTAGCTTTTGTACTAAAAACCTGTCCAAAGCCACGAATAGCGCGACTTTACACTGAATTATGATAATTTATTCAATATTAGGCGTATTTATAAGCACCAAAAAATAGTGAGTAGTCATAGTTCAAAAAACCAAAAGAAACAAAAACATATCAATAAAATTCAAACACTTAGACTTAATACTTATTGGGAAATCAATTCTTATCACAAGCACCCAAGCAAAATGTCTAGCCAATTTTTGCTTTCAATTTTCAAAAAAAAAATAATAATGGAAACTAAAAAAAGATGCTTTACACCAGTGAATAAATTTAGGTAGTAGCCTAACTAAATCGGCTTTGCTACAATGAATCAAAATATTGGAGTCCTCATTCTTAGGTCCAAAGCAGATACGTAATACGCAATGCATACCAAGCTTGGTCTTGCAGTTGTCTTTTATGCGCTCAGTCTATCGCTACCAGACCTGTTGTATTCCACTTTTAATTACTTAATTGAGCATAATTTCAATGTCTGAAAAACTAGAACAACTTATTTTATCCAACGTGAACAATAAAGAGCTGTTTCACTCAGAGACATACGAATATCAATCGTTATTTCTCAGTTCAATCACCCCTGATGCGTCAAATGCTAGATTTCTGCCATGTATTTTTTTGGAGGATGAACACGCCAAACAGTTTGTGACACGTAATATATCTAAAAATCAACTAAGTAAGATATATCAAGCTGAAGATCATGTCTTGATAGGAAAATCCTGCATCATTAACTGCCTAAAATATGGTAGTCCAGAATGGAAGAAAGCGAACTCAACTATAGAATCAATTGTAGAGTTAGGTGAAAACATCGCAGTATCAGAAATGATCCAGGCGCCCACTGTATATCCAGTAGCAGACGGCAGATACCAAATTCTAACAGGCCACCGGCGATTCTTTGCTCTTGTTTTCGCATATGGTTTTGGCCATGTTGCACAATTTAAAGTCTACGAGAGGAAACCCCTACTAGCCAAGGTAAAACAGTTTCAAGAAAATGCCAGCCGAGAAGATCTGCCTCAATATGGAAAGCTTCAGGCATTTCTATCTGCGATGATGGAAATAGATACACTTGATCAAGCACGGCTGAAAGTAGGTGAAAAGAAGCTAACTGTAAGAGACAAAGCTAAAAACTTGGGTATCTCGATGGGTGCTTTTGATAATTACAATGTTCTTACAAGATACCCTGAAGTTATCAATGCTTACGAAAAAGGCTTATCTCACTCTTTCGTCAGTACAAAGAAAACCGTACTAAGCATCGAAAATGATTACAAAGAAAAACACCAAAAAACCCAATTAAATCTCACAGATAGAAAGAATATCGGTGAAGTAATAAAACAAAAGCTCACGGGGCAGAAACCGAGTTCAACCAAACCAAAAGCGTTCAACATTAAAGGAATTTCTTCTCCAGATGTGCTTAAAGCCCTATTGTTCACTGATGTTTCGACACTAGATACCCAGATAGATTGGGAACAATTGAACTGGCAAGACAGCCAAAGTGTCAATGATGCCATCACGCAATTAATTAAGTGTATAAATTCACGAGAGATAAAAGAGTAAGTAATACGCCCAGTGAAGTAAGGCTTGATAAGGATTGTACGAGCCTTCAAAACTCTCGCTTTTGGTAGTAACCATAGCAACAAAAGGCAACAATACAGAGCCAAGCTAATGCAATGAAGCTTAGTATTGCAAAAATACTAAAGAGTAACCAGCGACCATAATGTAGATCCAGCCCGAATAGTAATGTTATCAGTAACCAGCATATAATTAGGAAGTATATTCCCCAACGGGGATGGCAAGTTTTAAAAAAGTTTCTTACTGTCAAGTTTACAATTTTTTGGCACGAAGCCCCAGCCAACTTATGTGCAGCTACCTCAACCTTTTTATGAGCGATTAAGCTTAGTAACATATTCAAAATAGAAGCATAAGCTATCACCATTAACAATAATATACTCTGCTTTATTAAGTGCTCAAAAGTCTTTAGTTGGACATCTTTAGCTATATATTCCCAACCGTAGACCATTATTACCGTTATGCAACTCACGGTCACACTTTGTATTAGAAATACAATGTTAGCTATGCGGCTTTGCAGCACGGGATATGAATACTTGGTAGCAAGTACACGAGAGTAATCAACAGACGCAGCAAGGATAGCTGGATAAGTGTTAGATATAAAAACAACTGAAAACATGATAAATAGTAAACAACATATCGTTGAAACGGAGTAAGTTTGAATGGTCAGACCTAATGTAAAGACGCTAAAGTACAAAGCAAAGCATTCAATGAACACCAAAGAAACTAAACCAGCAAGAAATGTGAAAGGCACGCTCTCAAGTAAAAGCAAGCTAATGAAATCTACTTGAGTCGCTCCCAAGATTTTTCGGATGGTCATTTCTCTAGCTCTTGACTTAACGTACACCAAATTTGTACAGAGAGAGTTTAACAATATAACTATCAATACTACACCACTGAAGCCTACGCCTAATAGTTGAAATATAAAAACTTCTGTAGACTGAGTAATCAAAATTGAAAGTGTAATTACTGTAAAGCCCATAACGAGACATACGAAGTTAAATATAAAATAGCCAATCGTAAACGGCTTGAAGATACGTGAGGTGATCGATGCACTTTCCAACTTACTGCTTCCTATTGCCATGCTTAAGTTAAGGCATAATTCTTTGCTTTCCTGAGCATTGACAACGGTTCCTTGTGCCATGAAAAATGTGTTTATCGAAGAACGAAACACAAACTACGTGTTATGCGACTCCTGGTAATGTATTTACATTATTGATATCTAACATAACTTGGCCATCGAGCAATCGTATTTTCCGACTAGCAAAATCACTTTCACTTTCAGAATGAGTGACCATGATAATAGTTGCACCTGCACGATTGCATGCTTGCAACATCTGCAAAATTTCTGTGCTATTGTTAGAATCTAAATTCCCTGTGGGCTCATCGGCTAAGATCACTTTAGGTTCAGTAACTAGTGCCCTTGCAATCGCAACCCTTTGTTGTTGTCCACCGGATAACTGGGTAGGTAAATGCCCAGCTCGATGGTTCATACCAACACGCTTTAGTACTGCTTCAACTTTTTCTTTTCTTAGTGCAACAGGAGTGTTTTGATAAAGTAGCGGCAGTTCTACATTTTCATATACGCTTAACTCGTCAATCAAATTGAAACTCTGGAAAATAAAACCAACAGAACCTCTTCTTAATTCAGCTAACTGCCTTTCATTGTATTCAATGATATTATGGCCAAAGAAGCGTATCTTCCCAGAAGTTGGTTTATCAAGCATCCCCAAAATAGACAATAGGGTTGATTTGCCGCATCCAGATGGCCCCATTATGGCTAGAAACTCTCCTTGATTGATGTGTAAGCTCACCTCGTGTAGCGCCGTTGTTTCAAGCAATCCAGATTGAAACTTCCGACCTAAATTCTCAAGTTCAATCGTCACTTTTTTGCCTCCATTTTGTCGTTTCAAATTGTAAGCGATGTGCTCATAACAATGTAAAAACATGGTTGACACCTACTGCACCTAACAAGTAACTTTATAGATTACTGTAAATTCACTTACGTTCCGCAATATTGATTCCACGAGATTTTATGCAATCCGCTTTATCAAAGTAAAAATTAACTTCTTGCTGAGGATCGAGCCCAAGCAACTGGCTATTATAAGAGGGCAGTTCAAATGTCGTGAGCAAATGCTCTCCTGTAAACTTAGTCACAGTGAGTTCAACTTCTTCATTATTCAAGCAAAGCCAAAATGATCCATCAATCTGTGTTTGATCATACTGTGCCATATGAAGATCGACGACTGCCAATACTTTAGAACTAGAGATAATTGAAACCAAAGATCCTACTTTTACCTCTTTATTCAATTCATCATTCCCCATGATAAATTTTACAAACCCATCTTCTTGCGCTCTCACATCCTTAGTTTGCGCTCCATGACCTGATTGATATTTTAATAATGTTTGCCCCTCTTCCACACGCTCTCCTGGCTTCACAGGAAACTCAACAACTAAAGCGTCTTCTTGAAAGTAATAAAATACCTCCGCTGGTTTTGTGACTTGAATATTCCCTATCAAATGTGATGCTGTAAGCATCAATAGCGGTGCCAAACTAATGGAACTCAATACGTTCTCCTTGATGTTAAGATAAAATAGTGACTTACTTTTCCTACCTGTTCAGGTTCCAGTTCCTTTGTGTTGCTGAATAACTGATGGTTAACCTGTTGTGTAGCTTGTAAAATCATGTGTAATTGCTTCATTCGTGCCTTCTTCAGCACCGTTATTTTCCTGAGGTGGATAAAGTTCAGCCCCACCTGCAATCTTACGGGTGTGAAGAAGTTCAATACCTTTGGCATTTGAAAGCTTTTTTAGTTGTTTCTTTTTTAGTGTTAGCAACATGATGTTATTCCTGCGTTTTATTTCGTTATTATGTTTTTATACTTTTTATTCTGTTGCTCGATTATCAGCCTGTTGTGTAGCTTGTATAATCATGGGTAATTGCTTCATTCGTGCCTTCTTCAGCACCGTTATTTTCCTGGGGTGGATAAAGTTCAGCCCCGCCTGCAATCTTACGAGTGTGAAGAAGTTTAATACCTTTGGTATTTGAAAGCTTTTTTAGTTGTTTCTTTTTTAGTGTTAGCAACATGATGTTATTCCTGCATTTTATTTTGTTATTATGTTTTTATACTTTTTATTCTGTTGCTCGATTATCAGCCTGTTGTGTAGCTTGTATAATCATGGGTAATAGCTTCATTCGTGCCTTCTTCAGCACCGTTATTTTCCTGGGGTGGATAAAGTTCAGCCCCGCCTGCAATCTTACGAGTGTGAAGAAGTT
>NZ_JANHZS010000023.1:49794-119398 GCF_041414765.1 Pseudoalteromonas sp. DY56-GL79
GTGCCTTCTTCAGCACCGTTATTTTCCTGGGGTGGATAAAGTTCAGCCCCGCCTGCAATCTTACGAGTGTGAAGAAGTTCAATACCTTTGGTATTTGAAAGCTTTTTAAGTTGTTTCTTTTTTAGTGTTAACAGCATCGTCATTTTCCTTAGCTTCTTGTTGTATTTATTTTTTAGTTTTTATGTTTACACCTGTAATGACTGAATCATCTGGGTGCCTAATTACAATAGCTAAGAGGCATGAAAATTAGTAATTATCAAAGCTTATTTTTGACATAAGATTCCTCTGTAATACTTTGAATTTAAAGGTTTTAAAAAACATTCGGAACAGATATCATACTGGTAATGTTTAAAACCGCGGTTAATTGATAAAATGACCTAAAAGTGGAGCCAAAACCTATAAAAATTGCTGCCTATTTAGCTATTTGATCTGAAGTCCAGCAGATTAATTAGCTCCGCTCATTGTAAATGTGGAAGTAGACTGAGCTTTGGTGACGGATTCCTCACATGCTAACGATGTTAAAGCCGTTTCTAATCGCTCGTCATTAAGTACAAAAATTCGCCATTCCGACAAGAAGTAAATACTTCCTTTCAGAGAAAGTAGAAGAGAGCGTGAAGTTATTTACAACTGATGGGCTTAACGGAGAAAAGTATAGGTTTAACTGAAGCTATATATATTATGCTTATGGTATTAGGTAACCTGAGCTTCAGATATTAATACCTTTCAAGCGACCAGTTTCAGTGCTAATTGCGTTGAATTCACTCCCAATAATAGCCAGAGATTGGTGCGTAGATTCGCCTTATCTATGAGGGAGTAGGTAGTAGAATGGTGACAGAGCTCGAGCGTGGATATATCCCCAACACTCTCTGGCTATCCAAAGAAGTTTTTAAAACAATGGGTTAGTTAACCCCTTATCCAAACTTCAGCTTTATTAGGCTACAACCGATAAAAGTTCTAGAGGGCTAAATTTTATTAATGGCAACATCCCGCATACTATGCACATAAAGGTATTTTACTGAATTGCCAATACCCGCTTAATTAATCAAGATTATTGCCACTAGTGCTCTGCAGGCTCTTCATATTTAAGTTGAAATAAGTGGTTATTGATCGGTTTAATTACGTCAACGAGCAGCTTCCCTTCATGAAACTCTATTCCTTTAATCGTGCCTTGGCTTGGCAAGGTAAATATCAATTTGGTACTTTGTTTGGACTGGTAATCGATTTGGTAAATATTGTATCCATCTGTGTGATATATCATATTCCCAGCAACGGTTAATTTGTGTTTACTAAATGCCTTTGATAGCGGGATTTTAGCAATTGACTCACCAAGATTACGATCAAAAACTTCCACTTTGTCTTTAGTTGATAAAGAAACATATAGATCTTTGCTAATAGATGATAACCATAAAGCATCTTGAACGGGCAATGTCGAAACGAGGTCGCTTGCCTTTGAGTAAATAAACGCTTTATTTTTTGACTTATTCTCCGTTACATACGCAATATCACCATTATGTAAAAATTCCGCCGATATAACTCTCCCTGAAGTTTGAATACTTTCTTCTAACTTCCAACTTTGAGTATTATAGACTTCTAGGCGATCTTGAAACTTCAACAATATTTCATCAAAGCCTTTTCGAGTTTCCACATCAAATGGCTCTTCGACAGAAAGGCGGCTCGCAACAACTGCGCCTTCAAGATCCAACTCAAACAATGTTGACTTACCATTCTCCACAGCAACAGCGAAATATCCATTTTCTTTCGGTGAAGAAGATCTGTGGTAGGCTATTTCTTTTTTCAGCTCCGTAAAAGTTAAGCTTTCAATATCAAGTTCGTTTAATTGGTGTAAATATGGATAACCCACCACAAGCATATTTTTCCAGTCAATAGATTGATAGCTGGAGTAGCGACTTTCCCCTAAAACTTGGATCGTATTAACCAGCTGTTTCGAGGTCAAAGAGTATTCATAAATCTTCTTTTCAAAAGGCTGCATCCAAATTAATGTATTTCTGGAACTATCATAATTTGCAGACCAAATTCGGCTCTTTGATTCATACAGCTTTACAAGGTTTCCACCTTCGGCGCCTGTCATATACAATTCAGAGTACCCTAATTGACGACGTTCAAAAAATACGCTATCGAGTGCCTCAGAGTAATGTAAAAAATGGTCACCATGTGAATTGATATTTGGAGAAGTTATTTGAAATTCTTCGCCGGTGAGTAAATTTCGGTTTACCAATGCCGATAGCTCGTCCCTATTTCGATAGTTGCTTTTTGTGTAAATAAATGAGTTTTCTCCAACACCTGTACCGAATGTAATACGCAATTCGCAATCAAATAACGGACTATTACTTGAACTAAAATCTCGACTTATTCTCCATACTTTACAACTTTTATTGGCAACATCGATTACTCGATAAAACAAGGAAGAGCTATCTGATGCCCATCCCATTGGAAAGTAATGAAACTTCGCTTCTCCAACGCGCTGCTCTTTACCATCTCTTAAATCTTTAACAACCAAGTAACTTTTATCTTGTCCTTCAGGAATAAAAGAAAACGCTGCATAATTTTTATCTGGAGATAAAAGTAAAATATTGTACTGACCGTCCATCCAGGATAAAGCCTGTTCTTCATAGTGCTTATTGTTAAACTCAGGTATGGCCTGTTGCTTATTCTCTTCTGATGCTGAATAAAAATATCCGAACCCCACAAGGCAGATCAAGACAAAACTAAAAATCGATGCGAAAGCAAACTTTGAGTTTTTAGGCTTAAGCGGATCAGTTTCTATAACTAATGGAACTTCGGTCTTAGTAGCTGATGCCTCATAAACATCACTTTCTTCATGATAAATAACAATGGGCTCAACAAAGAAGCTGTAACCCTTACGATAGTGAGTTTTAACTATAGTTCCTTTTTGCCTATCTGACTTGAGTACTTTACGAAGCTCAGACATTGCTCTGTTAATAGCATTATCGTCAACGTAATTCTGTCTCCAAACATCATCAATTAAATCCTGCCGAGTGATGATCTGATCGCAGTTAATTGCCAAGTAACAAAGGATATTGAATAAAAGAGGTTCTAATTCACGCTCGACTTCCCCATCGGATATGCATTGACGTCGCGGATCTAGTGTCCACTCGCCAAACTTCACTTCTTTTACCTTTCTGGGAAAATTTACTTCATTCATGATGAGCGCAATGTAATTATTATTAATTCCTTAATTTTATATAATGACACATTGAAAACAACTACTTATTACAAACAGATAAAAAAAGAACAAAAAAAACATCAACTTTACAAATTGGACAAATAACAACCAAGCACTTTAATACCAAAATACAAAATAAAACCAATAAAAAAGAACTAGAAATAGAACCATTAGTAAACAAAATAAACAATAATTTAAATTTAAGTTAATTTCATGGGTTTATAGTGAAGTATAAAAAAACCCACGCGATGCGTGGGTTTTTGATAACCAGATAGGTGGTTGCTTATTTGCGCAGCTGGCGAATAACGCGTAGTTGAGCAAGGGCTTCTTCTAGTTGTACTGCAGCTTGTTGGTAATCCAACTCACCAGTAGTACCAGAAGCCATTTGCGCTTGCGCTTCACGTTTAGCTTCTTCAGCAGCTTGCTCATCAAGCTCTTCCGCACGAATAGCAACGTCCGCTAGAACAGTTACTGTTTGTGGTTGAACTTCAAGCGTACCGCCTGCAACGTAGATAACTTCTTCTGAGCTATCTGCTTTAACCAAACGTACCATACCAGGTTTTAGGCCAGTCAGTAGTGGCGCGTGACCTGGATGAATACCAAGCTCACCTTCACTACCTGTCACTTGGATAGTAGTCACAGCGCCAGAGAACAAGCTCTGCTCTGCACTTACTACATCAAGGTGTACTGTCATTGCCATAACAACCTCCTAATTACATGTTTTTAGCTTTATCGATCGCTTCGTCGATTGAGCCAACCATGTAGAATGCCTGCTCAGGCATATCATCGTAATCACCGTTTAGGATGCCCTTAAAGCCAGAGATTGTGTCTTTAAGAGATACGTATTTACCAGGTGCACCTGTAAATACCTCAGCAACGAAGAATGGCTGAGATAGGAAACGCTGGATCTTACGTGCACGAGATACAACTTGCTTATCTTCGTCAGATAGCTCGTCCATACCTAGAATTGCGATGATGTCTTTCAGCTCTTTATAACGCTGAAGAACTGTCTGAACGCCACGTGCTGTGTCGTAGTGCTCTTGACCGATAACTTGTGGGTCAAGCTGACGTGAAGTTGAATCTAGAGGGTCTACCGCAGGGTAGATACCTAGAGACGCGATATCACGAGAAAGTACTACTGTCGCATCTAAGTGAGCAAACGTTGTTGCTGGAGATGGGTCAGTCAAGTCATCCGCAGGTACGTATACCGCTTGGATTGAAGTGATTGAACCTGTCTTAGTTGATGCGATACGCTCCTGTAGAACACCCATTTCTTCAGCTAGTGTAGGCTGGTAACCTACTGCTGAAGGCATACGACCTAGAAGTGCTGATACTTCAGTACCTGCTAGTGTATAACGGTAGATGTTATCTACGAAGAATAGTACGTCACGACCTTCGTCACGGAACTTCTCAGCCATTGTTAGACCAGTTAGTGCAACACGTAGACGGTTACCCGGTGGCTCGTTCATCTGACCATATACTAGAGATACTTTGTCTAGTACGTTTGAGTCGTTCATCTCATGGTAGAAGTCATTACCCTCACGAGTACGCTCACCAACACCTGCGAATACTGAGTAACCACTGTGCTCGATTGCGATGTTACGGATAAGTTCCATCATGTTTACGGTTTTACCTACACCCGCACCACCGAATAGACCAACTTTACCACCTTTAGCGAATGGACATACAAGGTCGATAACCTTGATACCAGTCTCTAGAAGTTCAACAGAGTTGCTCTGATCTTCGTATGATGGTGCTGCACGGTGAATAGACCAACGCTCTTCTTCACCGATAGGACCCGCTTCGTCAATCGCGTCACCAAGTACGTTCATGATACGACCTAGTGTTGCTGTACCAACTGGAACCTTGATTGGCTCAGCTGTACCTTGTACTCGAGTACCACGACGTAGACCGTCAGTACTACCTAGTGCGATACCACGTACCACACCGCCACCTAGCTGCTGTTGCACTTCTAGTGTCAAACCAGCTAAGTCGCCTTCTGTAACTTTTAGTGCGTCATATACGGCTGGCACGTTGTCTTGTGGAAACTCGATGTCCACAACGGCGCCGATAATTTGGACGACCTTACCTAAACTCATGTCTATTCCTCTTATTAAACTTTGCCGAAGCGTTACACGGCAGCCGAACCGCTCACAATCTCACTGATTTCTTGTGTGATTGCGGCTTGACGTGCCTTGTTGTATACCAGCTGTAGCTCATCAATCAGGCCACCTGCGTTATCAGTTGCGGCTTTCATCGCAACCATACGGGCAGCTTGCTCAGAGGCAGCATTCTCAACTACGCCTTGGTAAACCTGAGACTCAATAAAGCGCACAATTAGTGTCTCTAAAATCGCCTCTGGGCTTGGCTCATATAAGTAATCCCAAGCGTGAGCTGATACTTCTTCTTCAGCTTTTGGCAAAGGTAATAACTGATCGATAACAGGCTCTTGTTTCATTGTGTTGACAAACTTGTTGTACACAACGAATAAGCGGTCAATTTTGCCTTCTTCGTATGCATCTAGCATTACTTTTACAGGACCAATTACGTCCTGTATTGAAGGTGTATCTCCCAGCCCTGCCTTTTTGGCTTCAAGCGAACCACCAAAACGTTTAAAGAAACCAGCAGCTTTGCTACCTAGTGTTGCGAACGACGCCTCAACACCCTTTTCTTTCCACGCTTTCACGTCTTTCGCTACACGCTTAAACTCGTTTGAGTTTAAGCCACCACAAAGACCACGGTCTGTAGAGATAACGATATAACCAACTCGTTTCACATCACGTTCTTCTAGGAAAGGGTGATGGAAATCAAGATTAGCCTGAGCAACACGACCGATCACTTTGCGTAAGTTTTCAGCGTATGGACGACTAGACGCTACGCGTTCTTGTGCTTTCTTCATTTTAGAAGCGGCAACCATCTCCATTGCGCTGGTGATCTTTTGAGTATTCTTGATACTCCCGATCTTGCTTTTTATCTCTTTTCCGCTGGCCATGACTCTCTCTCCGAATCTCGGTGAGTAGTTACCTACTCACCTTAATAACACATTACCAAGTTTGCGTAGACTTGAACTTCTCAAGAAGTTCTTTAAGCTGCGCTTCGATCTCGGCGTTGTAGTTACCAGTTTCATTGATTTGAGCCATTAGCTCTGCGTACTCGCTCTTAGCAAATGCGATTAGGCTTGCTTCGAAATCAAGGATCTTGTTGATTTCGATATCTTTTAGGAAGCCTTTCTCTACTGCAAATAGCGATAATGACATATCAGCAACAGACATCGGTGCGTACTGTTTCTGCTTCATTAGCTCTGTTACACGCTCACCGTGTTCAAGCTGTGCACGTGTTGCATCATCAAGGTCAGAAGCGAACTGAGAGAACGCCGCTAGTTCACGGTACTGAGCTAGCGCTAGACGGATACCACCACCTAGTTTCTTAACAATCTTAGTTTGAGCTGCACCACCTACACGAGATACCGAGATACCAGCGTTAACCGCTGGACGGATACCTGCGTTGAACAAGTCAGTTTCTAAGAAGATCTGACCGTCAGTGATTGAGATAACGTTGGTAGGTACGAATGCAGAAACGTCACCACCTTGAGTTTCAATGATTGGCAATGCCGTCAATGAACCTGTTTTACCTTTCACTTCACCATTAGTGAACTTCTCAACGTAGTCAGCGTTTACACGAGACGCACGCTCTAGAAGACGTGAGTGAAGATAGAAAACGTCACCTGGGTATGCTTCACGGCCTGGTGGACGCTTAAGTAATAGTGAGATTTGACGGTAAGCAACAGCTTGCTTAGACAAATCATCATATACGATTAGTGCATCTTCACCGCGGTCACGGAAGTATTCACCCATAGTACAACCAGAGAACGGCGCTAGGAATTGTAGCGCTGCAGATTCTGATGCAGAAGCAACTACTACGATAGTGTTTGCAAGTGCACCGTGCTCTTCTAGTTTACGTACTACGTTAGCAATTGTTGACGCTTTTTGACCAACCGCTACGTACACACACTTAACGCCTGTGTCTTTTTGGTTGATGATAGCATCGATTGCTAGTGCTGTTTTACCAGTCTGACGGTCACCGATCACAAGCTCACGCTGACCACGACCAACTGGGATCATCGCATCGATAGACTTATAACCAGTTTGTACTGGCTCATCTACTGATTGACGCTCGATTACGCCCGGTGCGATTTTTTCAACTGGTTCAAAACCATCGTTATCAACAGCGCCTTTACCGTCGATAGGCTCACCTAGCGTGTTAACAACACGACCTAGTAGACCACGGCCTACAGGTACTTCAAGGATACGACCAGTTGATTTAACTTTTACGCCTTCTTTAAGGTCAGCGTATGGACCCATTACTACAGCACCTACTGAGTCACGCTCAAGGTTTAGTGCGATAGCATAACGGTTGCCAGGAAGCTCGATCATCTCACCCTGCATACAGTCAGCAAGACCGTGGATGCGGATGATACCGTCGGTAACAGATACGATAGTACCTTCGTTACGCGCTTCACTTACAACTTCAAACTGCTCAATGCGTTGCTTGATCAGTGCAGAAATTTCTGTGGAATTAAGTTGCATGCTCTTTTTCCCAATTACGATTGTAGCGACGTCGCAAGACGATCTAACTTGCCGCGAACAGAACCGTCGATTACGGTGTCACCGGCTTTAATCACTAGGCCACTTACAATGGCTTCGTCGATGCTACAATTCAGCTTAACTTTGCGTGCGAAACGTTTCTCAAGTGCCGCGACCAATTTTGCTTGCGTATCATCTGCAAGCACTGTTGCTGAAACCACATCTACTTCGATTTCTTTGTCATAGTCTGCTTTTAATTCTGCAAACAATTCTGCAACAGCTGGGATGGCGGCTAAACGCTCATTTTCGGCCATCAGCTTGATAAGATTTTGACCTTGTTCATTGAGTTGCTCAGCACATAACTTGATAATGATTTCAGACTGCTGTGATTCAGTAGCGATGCTACCAAGTAGCGCCTGAACCTGCTCGTCGCTGGTAACTTGACCAGCGAAGAACAGCATTTCATTCCAAGCTTCAACTGTGCCTTTTTCAACGGCAAGTTCAAAAGCCGCTTTAGCATATGGGCGAGCGATAGTAGTCAATTCAGACATGCTCATACCCTCCTACTTAAAGCTCAGCGACAAGTTTTTCAACGATGTCACTGTGTGTGGCTTGATTGATTTCACGCTCTAAAATCTTCTCAGCGCCTGCGATAGAAAGTGCAGCGACTTGCGAACGCAGCTCTTCTTTCACACGGTTGCGCTCAGACTCAATTTCAGAGTGTCCCTGAGCAATGATTTTTTCACGCTCTTGCTGACCACGAGTAGTCTCTTCGTCAACAATCAGCGCAGCACGCTTCTTAGCTTGTTCGATGATTTCAGCCGCTTGTGCTTTCGCTTCTTTCAGCTGTTCAGCACCTTGTGCACGTACGCGCTCAAGTTCTTTCTCAGCTTCATCAGATGCCGCTAAACCATCTTCGATTTTCTTCTGGCGAGCTTCAATCGCACCATTTAGTGGTGGCCATACGAACTTCATACAGAACCATACGAAGACCACAAATGCGATTAATTCACCTATTAGAGTGGCGTTTAAGTTCACGACCGCTCCTCCTTACTTGACAGTTGTTCGTTTCAGGTATTTTGCAATATTAAAGAGCGAACAACATGTACATAGCGATACCTACACCGATCATTGCAACGGCATCGATAAGACCAGCTAGGATGAACATTTTAACTTGTAGTGAAGGCGCAAGCTCAGGTTGACGAGCACATGCTTCTAGGAACTTACCACCCATGTTACCGAAGCCTAGTGCAGTACCGATAGCACCAAAACCGATTAGTAGTGCAACAGCGATAAGTTTAATAGCAACTGCGATTTCCATTTTTATCTCCAAAGTTTTAATAGTAAATTAAAGTTTAAGTTTAAATTTAAGTTGTAAAAATCTTTATTATTCAGCTGATTAGTGACTTTCTGTACTAGCCATGCTGAGGTAAACGATAGTCAGCATCATAAATACGAATGCTTGAAGTACGATTACCATAATGTGGAATACTGCCCACACGAAGTGCAGTGGTAACTGCATCAAACCAATTGCACCGATAAGGATGAAGATCATCTCACCTGCGTATAAGTTACCGAACAAACGTAGTGCTAGCGAGAACGGCTTAGCAACCAATGCGATTGTTTCAAGTAGTAAGTTAAACGGGATCAACACTGCCATCATTAGTTTGTTTTTAGAGCTAAATGGGTGCAATGTTAATTCTGCAATAAAGCCACCGATGCCTTTGATTTTAATTGAATAACCGATCATCAGAATAAACACGCCTAGCGCCAGTGCAGCTGTCATGTTTAAGTCTGTTGTAGGTACAATCTTCATGTACACATCGTGTGAATCCATACCAAATGCTTGTTCACCAACAAAGCCAGCGAATGCAGGTAGGAAGTCAACTGGAATCAAATCCATCAAGTTCATTAGGAATACCCAAACGAAGACCGTTAGGGCTAAAGGTGCAACTAACTTGCTGTTACCATGATAAGTGTCACGTACGTTGGCACCAACGAACTCAACAACCATCTCGATAAAGCACTGGAATTTACCAGGAACACCTATAGTGGATTTTTTAGCGGCACTTCGGAAGATCCATAAAAATATCAGACCTAAACCGATTGACCATGCGAGGGTATCTACATGCCATGTCCAGAAACCACTATCCGCACATGCTTTGTTGAAGGCAAGACCGGCATCGGTCGAGCACATCTTGGCATTGGTCAAGTGGTGCTGAATATGGCTTGATAGAGTAACTTCTTCTGCAGCCATGTTTTATCCCAAAAGTTAATGATTAAAAAAAATCAGGACCAACCATTGTGTCAGCATCACGAGCATATACGCGCCAAAGAAAGGCAGCATCATTACTGAAAAATGCTTAAAAATCAGTGCAAAGAGCACAACAGTTAGCAAAAATTTTAATCCATTTCCTCGTTTTATCGAGGAATATACTTGATTTGCTTTGCTTGCACCCATAAATCGAAAGGCGTAAGCAGCAAATACAAAATTAGGGAGTACCAACACAGCGCCGCCAGCTAATGCTGAAACTCCGGCTTGTACTCCCCAACCTATAAAAACGATTACTGCAGCGACTAATGCTACGATACCCTGAATCAAAACACCTTGTAATGCGGCTCGCCTGTATGGGCGGGCTAACGAATGAGTCACTTTATATTAACCTTAATGACGTTAAATTTTATCAGGGTATGAAAACTGGCGAAATTATACTTGTTTCTGCTTAATTTGCAACTTGACGAGGCGAAATGTGACGTTTTTTGGACGCCAAATAGGTCAAAATTTGTTAGGGAGGAAGGCTTAAATTAAAGCCTGTACACGAGTGGCTATTTTTCCATCAAAGTTCTTAGTATTCTCGCAATATTGCAACATATCGGTGAGGAAATAGCGGCGCAAAATAAAGCACCGCATTCACGGATTAGTCAATTGGTTAAGTTTACCGTTAGTCAGCTTCATTCATTTCAGGGTTAATACGCCCCAAAATACCATCAAGCTCATCCAAACTAGCATAGGAAATAACCAGTTTACCTTTACCTTTTTGGTTGTAGTTGATCTCAACTTTTGCGCCTAAGTTTTCCTGTAATTGCTGTTCAAGCAGCTTCACATCAGGATCTTTTTGCTTCGCTTCTTTTTTCTCAACAGGCTCTAAAATGGTGCGAACCAGTTTTTCGGTTTCTCTTACGGTTAATCCTTTGGCCACAGCCGTTCTTGCTGCTTCAGATTGCGCTTCACCAGTTAGGGCAAGTAAACAACGAGCATGGCCCATTTCTATATCGCCATGTTCCAACAAGATTTTTACATCATCGTTGAGATTGTTGAGACGAAGTAAATTGGTGACCGTCGTACGCGATTTACCCACCGCATCGGCAACTTGCTGATGCGTGAGTTCAAATTCATTAAGCAATCGATCTAAAGCAATTGCTTCTTCCATCGCATTGAGGTCTTCACGCTGAATGTTTTCAATAAGCGCAATCGCAACAGCCGCTTCATCCGGCACATCTTTGATTAAACAAGGAACGGTATCTTGCTTTGCTAGCTGTGCCGCACGCCAACGTCTTTCACCGGCAATAATTTCAAAGCTTTGCGTGGTAACTTTACGCACCACAATAGGCTGTAAAATCCCCTGTGAACGGATCGAACTCGCCAGTTCCTCAAGTGCCTGTTCAGACATATCTTTACGCGGTTGATATTTACCCGGCTTTAGCCACTCAATAGGTAATCGTTGTAACTCTTGTTCAACCGCCGATTCGGCAGGTGCTTCACTGACTGTCGCAACCGCTTCTTGTTGATTAGGCACAGGTGCCGCAGCACTTGGATTAGGTTTAGCTGAGCTGAGTAGGGCATCCAACCCTCGGCCTAAACCACGTTTTTTAACCGACATGTTCTTTTTATCCTCTTAGGCAACCGCAGCCGCTTGCTTTTCTTTGCGTCTTAGCATTTCACCCGCTAGCGCTAGATAAGCTTTCGCACCGCTTGATGCTCTATCATAATACATCGCAGGCGCTCCAAAACTTGGCGCCTCCGCTAATCGCACATTACGAGGGATCACAGTCCGGTACACTTTATCACCAAAGTGTTGTTTTAACTGCTCAGATACGTCGTTAGCTAGACGATTACGCGGGTCGTACATAGTGCGCAAAATGCCTTCAATTTGCAATCCTGGATTCACCAACTTGCCGAGTTGGGTAATGGTGTCCATTAAAGCTGTTAATCCCTCCAGTGCATAATATTCACACTGCATCGGAACTAAAACCGCATCGGCGGCAGCCATGGCATTTACCGTTAGCATATTTAATGAAGGTGGACAGTCGATGAATATATACTCATATTTATCTTTTATTGTCTCAAGGGCGTTGCGTAGTCTCACTTCGCGCGCAAACAACTCCATCAGTTTGACTTCTGCCGCGGTTACATCTCCATTGGCTGCGATCAAATGATACTCACCACTGGTTTCTGTGGTGATCACTTGATCCATTGGCGCTTCTTCGATCAACAGATCATAAACCGTAGCGACATCGGCGTATTTATCAACGCCACTGCCCATGGTTGCATTGCCTTGGGGATCGAGATCGATCAACAGAACTTTACGTTTAGTCGCCGCCATGGACGCGGCTAAATTCACCGCAGTGGTTGTTTTACCAACACCACCTTTTTGGTTTGCTATTGCAATGACTCTTGCCACATTGTCCTCGACAATTAATCTTTAGAAAGAATGATTAAATGGCGCTCACCTTCAAGCTTGGGCACCACTAAACTAATATCTTGCGATAAACTCACGCCGTTTGGTAGTTGTTCTAGCTCATCCGCAGGGTATTGGCCCTTTAGTGCTAAGAATACACCTTGGTTATCGATTAAATGTGAACACCACTGGATCATATCTTGTAGTGATGCAAAAGCACGGCTGAGTACACCGTCTAATTTAACACTTGGCTGATATTCTTCAACTCGAGACTGCACTGGGGTAACATTCTCAATGCCAAGCCCATGTTTTACCTGCATTAAAAATCGAACTCTTTTACCAAGGCTATCAAGAAGAACAAAATTGATGTCCGGTCTAGCTATCGCTAAAACCATACCCGGTAAACCCGGTCCAGTACCAACATCAATATAGTTACTGCCCGTTAGGTGTGGCGCAACAACCAAAGAATCCATGATGTGTTTAACCATCATTTCTTTTGGGTCACGAACGGAAGTGAGGTTGTAGGCTTTGTTCCATTTATCCAGCAGCTGGACATATTCTACCAACTGCTGCTTTTGTTGTTCGCTGAGCTCGATTGAGGTATCAGCGAGTAATTCATTCAATTGTTCTAATAACACAGTGTTCCACTGCTATTACGCCGACTTACGTAATAGCCCTTGCTTTTTCAGATACACTAATAATAGCGAAATAGCAGCAGGGGTGATACCAGAAATACGTGAAGCTTGGCCAATCGTTTGTGGACGAGCATCACTTAGCTTTGCCACAACCTCATTTGACAAGCCGCTCACCTGGCCATAATCAAACTCAGCAGGCAGTAATGTCTCTTCATGACGAAGTTGCTTATTAATCTCATCTTGTTGACGCGCAATGTAACCGGCGTACTTAGTTTGGATCTCAACCTGTTCAAGGGCTGGAATATTATCAAACTCAGATCCTAATCCTTCAATTGCCATCAGGTCGTGATAATTAACCTCTGGGCGGCGGATCAGATCTTCAAGACTGGCTTCGCGTACCAGTGGTTTTTTCAATAATCCATTAACCGCTTCAAGTGCAGGGTGATCTTTATGGATCCAAGTATTACGTAGACGCTGTGCTTCTTGCTCCATTACTTCAAGCTTGTCGTTGTATGCAGCCCAGCGTTCATCGTCAACTAAACCTAATTCACGACCTTTTTCCGTTAGACGTAAATCCGCATTGTCTTCACGCAGTAACAAACGGTATTCAGCACGAGAGGTAAACATACGATAAGGTTCTTTTGTTCCAAGCGTTGCTAAGTCGTCAATCAACACACCTGCATAAGCTTCATCACGGCGCGGTGTCCATGCTTCACGGCCTTGAACTTGAAGAGCAGCGTTCATACCTGCAATCAACCCTTGTGCACCAGCTTCTTCATAACCAGTTGTGCCGTTTATTTGACCTGCGAAGAATAAGCCATTAATAAACTTAGTTTCTAATGATTGCTTAAGGTCACGGGGATCGAAGAAGTCATACTCAATAGCATAACCAGGACGACAAATATGCGCATTCTCAAACCCTTTAATAGAACGCACAATCTCCAGTTGGATATCAAATGGTAAGCTGGTGGAGATACCATTTGGATATAGCTCGTATGATGTTAAGCCTTCAGGCTCTACGAAAATCTGGTGCTTTTCTTTATCAGCAAAACGCACAATCTTATCTTCGATAGAAGGGCAGTAACGTGGACCAATCCCCTCAATCACGCCAGCATACATCGGCGAACGATGTAAGTTATTGCGGATCACATCATGGGTTTTTTCATTGGTATAGGTGATATAACAAGGGATCTGTTTTGGATGATCAGACACTTTGCCCATAAACGAGAAAACCGGAGTAGGGGTATCGCCTGGTTGCTCTTGCATCACTGAAAAATCAACCGTTCTTGCATCGATACGTGGTGGCGTACCCGTTTTTAGACGATCAACTCGAAAAGGCATTTCACGTAAACGCTCAGCCAAGGCAATAGAAGGAGGATCGCCAGCACGGCCGCCTTTAAAGTTTTCTAAACCAATATGGATCTGGCCACCCAAGAAAGTACCAACCGTTAGCACTACTGAAGAAGCGCTAAAGCGTAAACCCATTTGAGTTACGACACCTTTGACCTGATCGCCTTCAACAATCAGATCATCACAAGATTGTTGGAAGATCTTTAAGTTTTCTTGATGTTGCAAAATGTCTTGGATCGCCGCTTTATACAATGCGCGATCTGCTTGAGCACGAGTCGCTCGTACCGCAGGGCCTTTCGATGAATTAAGCGTTCGAAATTGGATCCCACCTTTGTCGATTGCTTTGGCCATTGCACCACCAAGCGCATCGATCTCTTTAACCAAATGACCTTTACCAATCCCACCAATAGCTGGGTTACACGACATTTGGCCTAAGGTATCCATATTGTGTGTTAACAATAAGGTATTCATACCCATACGTGCAGCTGCAAGTGCAGCTTCAGTGCCTGCGTGTCCACCACCAACAACGATGACATCAAAATGTTCATGATAAATCATTTACGGGATCCTACTTAAAACAACCGAGCAAATTTAGAAAGGATGCGTATTCTACCTAGAATTAACCAGAAGTGAAATGGTTAAACTTTGCACAACGCAAAAAAGAGAGCACTTAAAATATATAAGGATCTTTTTAAAGATCTTTATTGATCTTACTACTACTGATCCTTTGATCTGTGAATAGTTTTGTATTCCTGTTTAGATCCAACTGCTTAACTAAGATCAATTGGTGTGAATTAGATCGGATCAACGGGCTTAAAACCTTTGATCAACTTGCCACTTTATTCACAGGGCTAGATCTGAATTATTTTATCCAATGGATAAGTAAGCATAGATCAGCAGTTAGATCATAGGTTATCCACAATACGATCTAAAATAGACTGAATTTGTGAATAACTTCTGTGTATTTCAATGTCGCACTGTTAAGCGACACATTCAACAAACTTAGGTAACCAAGCAATAGCGGTATCTTCTGGTAGATCTGGGTGTAAAACATCGATCTTTTCTATGTCTAACAGCTGTGTAGCACCTTTTTCTTTAAGTAGATCAGCAAGATTAATAGCTGCATGATTAAAGGTGTCGTAACTTGAATCACCAATTCCAACTACCGCAAAGCGTAACTGGCTTAGATCCGAGCTCGCTTTTAACGCTGATATAAAAGGTAATAAGTTTTCTGGATAGTCACCGGCCCCATAGGTTGATGTCACCACCAGCCAAAGTGCTTGCTGACAAGCTTCAAGCTCGGGTTTTTCATGCAAATTCACGGTATAACCTTGAGATTCAAGCGATTCCATTAGCTGTTCAGCAACGTATTCTGCTGATCCCATTTGGCTGCCTACAATAAGATCTAAAGTTTGCATTGTTACCCTTACCTAAGTCGTATTGCGCGCCATCTTAGCGTTTAACGTGAATATGTAAAGAGGGCTTTGAAGTAATTGGATAAAAATATTTGCACAAATAGTGTGTGATTTTTAATTTTTTTATTTATCCACATGAAATAAAAAGGAAAAATAAAATATTCCTAAGCTTAACTCGGTGATTTATTTGTGGATAATCTATGGGATAGCTGAGCCTAAAAATACTTTTATAAGCCAACGCTCATGCTTGAAACGGTAAGAACTCCGCTGTTTTTGAACAAATTTTGAGGTTGTGGATGAGGTGTTGTGGATAACGATCTAAAAGCTGGAAGTCGATCCAGACTTTTAGATCTATATAGTTAGTTCCATATAATAAAAGAATCTAAAAAAACGGTCAGATCTTGTGAATTATTTAGTTTGACAGCCAAGTTGTGCGGACTGATTGCTCAAATAAGAAGTCTACAGTATGTTCTTCGAGCAGCCTTCTGGTGGCTGATTCTTGTAGTGCTATCACATGATCGCTGAGAGCGTTACCCGATGAGATACGTTTGACTCCTAACTCTGCTAACGCCTGTTTATCACTAAATCCGGGCAACAGCATTACATTGACTGGAATTGAAAGCAGGGCTGTTAGGCGTTTTATCATGGTGGTGTCGGTTAAAGCAGGAATAAAAAAGCCATCGCAACCAGCTGCTTGATAGGCGAGTGCACGCTCATGCAGCGCCGCTTCCGTCCATTGTGGTTGTAAGCAAAGATCACAACGGGCATTAATAAAGAAATGATCGAAACCGCCATGACGTAAAGCTTGTTTGATTGCCTGCAATAATGCTTGGTGTGCCTTTATATCGCGTAAGCTGCTCTGGTGACTGGGTTTGTCTTCAATATTGATACCTGCAACGCCAAGGTCGGCCAATTGGATAATATGTTTGATGATCTGATTTTGATCCGCGCTGTAGCCTGCCTCAATATCAACACTTAATGGAATAGTGATCACCTTAAGGATGGCACTTACTGTTTGTAGTACACGGTCAAATGTGAGTTGTTCTCCATCTTTGTAGCCCTGATGATTAGACATACCCCAGCTTGTTGTCGCAACGGCCTGACCACCAGCCTGTTCGATGATAAGCGCTGATGATGGATCCCAGCAGTTAGCTAGAAAAAGCGGGGCTGATTGTTGGTGTAGTGCATTGAAAGTTGTAGATAGAGCCATTTTATTTCTCCTAAGTTGAAGTGCTTAGGATACGCAGTGTAGGGATGTTGGACTGGCCAGATTTAGCACTTAACGTGAATGGGTAGATTTGTGGTTATCGCTCAGATCCTGCTTGTAGGCTTGCTAATATTTACTTTTTATTAATATTTATCAAAAGCTTAACGATGAGTTTGATATTGACCTAGTTACATGGATTCGAAATAATAGTGTCGATATTAAGGAACTACAAAAGGTAAAACATGGATAAGGATCTGCACATTAGTGCTGCTGAAAATTGGTACTCATTTCGTATTAATGCATCTGGAGAGTTGGAATTTAAACGCGTTGCACTGTGGGCTGCTGATAAACAGGGTTCAGTAAGAGGGCTAGTCTCTGGTACTGCCAACAAAAAATTCGCCAACTATTTATACAATGCGCCATACGCACACGGTGGTTATATTCATTGGGATGATATGACACCCGATCAACAGAAAAAAGCAAAGCAGGACTCTCAAATAGATATCGACAGGTTAAAGGAGCTGCAAGCTGAGGATGCTAACGCGTAGCTGCCACTCGCTGTGTTTAGCATTTACTTGAAATTGCCGCAGTTCTCAAAGCTGCGCTTCATTATCTTTTTCTTCTCTATAGCCCGATTGGTGCGGCTATACGTCAAATTCAATTAGAAATAATGACATGAACCAATTCGATAAAAACCAGATAATCACGCTGGATATCCAAAACCCGCAACAAATAGAATTAGCATTAGCTCAGTATAAGGCTTTGTTGGACAGCGATAAGGCCTGTTTTAATAGTCAGTTTGATGTTGAGTTTAAGCAACTTGACGAAGAGGGGATGCGCCGTTTGCAACCGCAAGATAGTGGCAACAACCTAAAGTTGCTTCAATCTGCATTAGATTTAGGCCAAGAAGGCGGATCGCACCACTATAACCACCCTATAGACGATGATACTGAAACTTACATTTCTGAAGTTATTCTGTTTGCAGCAGCTCTGCAATATCCTGAGATTAAAGAGGATGTTGTAGAAACCGCCAAGGCAATAGTAGCCTATAGCCGACGCCAAAATGACACCGATGAAATGTGGCTTGATGATATGCGGGTATTTGGCGTTGAAGCTTTGTATATGCTTGCAAAGACGGATATACAGTACGCCTATTTGCTAGCACAATACTTTGTGCCTTATTGGGATGATGAACATGCCTGCGGCTATGAAAGCTATTTAAGTTCGTTGCTACACGAGCATGGTTGGCATCGTGAAATGATCAAAGCGTTTATTTGGTGTGACAACGATAACTTTAGATCAGGCATGTTCAAAAATGATCAATACAGTGAAGAATGTGACTACCAGCCGCTTGGGGAATATTTACGTGAGAATCCTGCGAGTTATGAGCAATTTAAAGCATTAGTCATTGCACGTTTTCAAGTTGAACCGGTATTACTTGCCGATGTCGACACTATGTGTGATGAGGATGAAGAAGAAGACCTTAGTAGTCATCAGCCTGTGGTCTCTCTGTATCAATCGCTATTCCCCCATAGCTGTTTTTATGACGATGAAGAGGCCAAAGACAGCTTTATGGCAATGTCATTTTTTGGCAGTACTCTCGAAAATGAAGCATATGATTTACAGCAAAAAGTCCAATCAGAGGTTGATGGCCCATTAGTTAAAATTGCACAGAGTGCCATTGCTGCTCGTGCAAGCTATCGCGCTTATCTTGCTAGAGATGAGCGTAAATATGAGCTTAACTATGGTACTAATTTGTTGAAACCTTTAGTGCTGGCTATGCCCCAGGGCCAATTATTATGGCGCTATATTGAAACTGGGGAACCACAAACCGTATTAGAAACAGTCTGTGAAGTAGATGTGCTTGAATTAGCGAAACTGCATGCCAGTGACATGGCTGAGCATTTTATTGATCAATTGAGTAGTTTCGAGCGCAATAACCAAGGCATAGCCGACGAATTGGAGTCGGTGCTCAGTCTTGTACGGGGCGATCTGCTGACAGATCACTTCAGTGAAGAAGTTGAATATACACAACCAAATGGCATGGTGCTGACGCTTACGGTACGCAAAGATGCAGAAAATAACTTACTACAAGCTCGCGCTCAGCAATACTTGCGCGTGATTGACGTATTTTACTATGCTCTAGGCAAGCGTGAGTTTAGCAAATATATGATGGCATCACTTACCGAAGGTGATGAGGCGCTACTTTCTAGAGAAGCCTATTATCAGCGCTACACTCAACTCTCCTTGTCTGATATTGAAAGCGTAGCAGAAAGTGCCAAAGCCAAAAACATCCAATCGATATTTCGTCACTTCACCAACCAAGATGAATTGCTTTGTCGCAAGCATCTAAAGTTGGTTGATGAGCATTTTCGCTCATCGCGTGTGCTGTGTCACCCAAAGCAATGGCCGCAATTGGATATGGGATTAATTGCACTGGCCAGCTATCACCTGCACAGTGATTATAATCAGCATATTGGCGACGATATTACTGAGGCACTAGCAAATTATCTTAACGACAATCATATTTGGCAACTCGCTGCCCAGCACATAATTCAGAAATGTCATAAAAAGTCCGATCATTATAACCCTGATAACTTAGGATTGTCTGAGGCACAAATAGCGCGGATCTGTGATTACTTTACTGCAGACACGCCGCAAGAAGATTTCGGCAGTTTATTGGCATTAGTGCAGCCGCAGTTGTATCGAGATGAATGTTGTCGCGGCGATCTTTCCTAAACAAGTTTAGTGAAAAGCAACCGAGCTATCAGCTTTTTAAAGATCATGATGATGATTTCCAACGCTTTACCCTAACGGCATTTTGGTTGCGACAGCTACCTTTCCCCCAGCAAAATAAAGCAGATCGTTTGTGGCAATTTATTATTGCACTTGCGCCAGTTAGGGCTGCACGCAACGTGCTTCGTGCTTATTCGGATGATCATTGGAGCATAGAATTTGACACTATACTCAATGAAATTGAGGTCTACGAACAGTTAAGTAAAGCTGGAATAGATGGCGGTGTACTAAATGCCTATGAAATGAGCAACCAACGTTATAACCCCGAACGCTACTTGAATTGGATAGAGATTTACAGCGAAATAGCTAGTGATGATAACAGCATGTTTGGCAGCATGGGACGTAACAAAGCCAAAGCTATGGAGCAGGGACTTGCGTATATCAATGAGCGCACGAAAGTTGAGTTTTTACATCATGTATCGCTTAAACACCCGGAAGTTGAGCTTGATTTCAGCCATGATTTACAGCGCGCGATTGATATTTTTATGCAATTGAACCTGCACTCTTGGGAGCATGCGTTAGCACAGGAATTAGGTAGGGATTGTCTATATTTCGGTGAAGGTGAAAAGTTACCAAAGAAGCTGCATAAAGCCATTGTAGCGGATAGCCTCTCAATACACGATAAGCCTTGCCATGTTGATGGTCGAAGTTGGGAAGCGTGCACTGTATTACAACAGCAAGGAGACAATTACGTTATTGTGATGGCCGATCATGAGGTGTCGTTTACTTGGTATGAAGAAAGGCTGCCATCGGGGCCATTACTGATATTTTCAGAACAGCTTGAGCGTGCGGCTATTATAAAACGCGTGGCTGAACTGCAAGTGCAATCCAATCGCATTAAAGCGATTGTTGAGCAAACGATGGCTTATCTACATAACGAAGTCGAGTTTGATGTCATGGCTGCGCTGTTTAAAAGGCAAATTTCCACCGAGTTTATGCGTATCGATGCCGATGAATATCAAATGTATAGTCTCCGTCTGTTTGTGTGGATGTTAGATGCTAAGCGTCGCAACAAACTGGTACGTCTGCTTCTTAATCATGACTATCGGGGCTTTAAATTAATTGAAGCGCAAATGGAACAACCTTGGCTGTTACATCAACTGGCACACAATGAGATAGACTTTGAAACTTATCTATCGAAAAGTGGGGAATATGAAGGCGAAGCGTCCGAAACCGGGATGGCATTTTTGCTCACCTGGTTATTTGATATCGGCGTTAAACCCGAACATTTGGTGCTGTTTTGTATTAAGCGCAGTCACTTTGATGTATGTCGTGAATTTATCGTGGCACATGCCCGTGGCCAATATTGCAGTTTTAAACAGAGTTTGAGCTATTTATATGCTGATCGCCGCGCTGAACTTCCCGAAATATTAAGCCAAGCAACAGACGCTGAAGCGTTGCTAGCCCCATTAAGAAAAGACAAATCTCGCAAGGTAAAAGAAGCGGTAAACCAATACGCTGGTTAGTGTATAGTCATACGCCCGAAAATAGGGCGTATGACTACTCAGATATTTGGGTTATTTACCAATACAAAATGAGCTAAAGATTTTGCCCAGCAAGTCGTCGGAGGTGAATTCACCGGTGATCTCATTGAGGTATTGCTGGGTAAGGCGTAGCTCTTCTGCCAAAATTTCACCGGCAATATGCATTTCTAGCTGAGTTTGACCTATTTCTAGGTGCTCAGCAGCGTGCTCTAGGGCGTCTAAGTGACGACGGCGAGCCATAAAGCCACCTTCAGTTGCACCAGTAAATCCAATACAGGCTTTTAGGTGTTCCCTCAATAAATCAATGCCTTGAATGTCTTTAGCACTTAGACGGATAAGGGTATGGCCATCACTCGTTGTTGCGCCAACGGCTTCACCGCTTAAATCGACTTTATTGCGGATCACGGTAATTTCCATGCCTTGTGGCAATTGCTCGATAAAATCAGGCCAGATCTTCGCAGGATCGGTTTCGTTGGTTTCGGTGCCATCCACCATAAATAGTACGTGATCGGCACCGCGGATCTCTTCCCAAGCACGCTCAATACCTATTTGTTCTACTTTGTCTGGACTATCACGAAGTCCTGCCGTGTCGATAATATGAAGCGGCATGCCATCAATATGAATATGCTCACGTAGTACGTCTCGTGTCGTACCTGCGATGTCTGTAACAATCGCGGCTTCACGGCCTGCTAAGGCGTTAAGTAGCGACGATTTACCTGCGTTAGGGCGGCCAGCAATCACCACGCGCATGCCTTCACGCATGATGCTGCCTTGTTTGGCTTGTTTACGCACTTCTGCGAGTTGCTGAATAATGGCTTCTAGGTCACCCGAGACTTTACCATCGGAAAGAAAGTCGATTTCTTCATCGGGGAAATCTATTGCGGCTTCTACGTACATGCGCAGATGAATTACTTTCTCAACCAAAGTATTGATATGTTTAGAAAAGTCACCTTGTAGTGAATGTAGCGCACTTTTTGCAGCTTGCTCGCTGGTGGCGTTGATCAAGTCTGCGATAGCTTCTGCTTGCGTTAAGTCTAGCTTGTCGTTCATAAAAGCACGTTCTGAGAACTCCCCAGGCTTTGCCAAGCGCACTTGTTCAATTTGGCTGATTTCCTTTAACAGCATATCAAGTACCACGGGGCCACCGTGGCCTTGTAACTCAAGGACATCTTCACCAGTGAATGAGTTTGGCCCTTGGAAGAACAATGCGATACCTTGATCTAGCTGTTCACCTGCTAGGGTATTAAATGGCAGGTATTCGGCATAGCGAGTTTTTGGGCATTTACCTAAGATTAGCTCTGCGACCTCTCGGGCTTTACTGCCTGAAACTCGAATGATACCAACGCCACCGCGACCCGGTGCGGTAGCCTGTGCTGCTATGGTGTCTTGTGCGATCATGATGACTCTTTAGACTGTCTGGTTAATAGCCATAATTGTACAGCAATTGATATATCTCAGGTATAGCTGGTGGGTAATATCTAAGTCTGCTCATTGCGTTTTGGGTGGTTGATGACCTTAATGATACGGTTATGCGCTTTTGTCAGGTATAATTATGGTCACAGTTTTTACTGTTCTTACTAGCAAAGGTTGTATAAGGGAAACTAACGCTGTGCTGCACTTTCTTCAATACCGCTTCGATCCAAATGTCTCGTGTTTATATCGTGATGCTGAGCAAGTGCCACTTAGGCCGAGAGTCGCGCAGCTGTTGGCTTATTTTTTAGTCCATCCAAATCAAATTGTTACACGTGAAACATTGCTCAGCACATTGTGGCAACACGGTGAGTTTAGAGAAGCTGCACTAACACAAAGTATCACTGAGCTAAGACAAGCCCTCAAAGATAACGCCCAGCAACCCACATTTATTAAAACCATACCGCAGCAAGGTTATCAGTGGATTTGTCCTGTTGAGAGCCGCACATTTAGCACATTCAAACTCACTACAACAATGAAAGCGATGTTTGTCGTTGGCGCTGTCGCGTTAAGTGGAGTAGCCGCGAGTGTTTACCTCGTTTCTAGCTCAGCACCCGTTGTCACTCGTGTTAAAGCTGAACAAGACTCGTTAATCATTGTGCCTATGGTGAATGAGACGGGTGTGCAAGCCAATGCGTGGTGGGGTTATGCGCTTGAAGCGGCATTGAGACAACATTTACAGTCTCATTATCAATTAGTACCGCGAAGCCAATATCCTGAGCTTGCAGAGAATAGTGCGATTAAACAGCTCACGCTTTCACTAAAGCCGATACAACAGCGTTTTTTACTCAGTGTTACTTATGGAGATACGCAAAGCGAGATAATTGTTGAACAGTTAGATGAGAGCTTTGAAGCGATTGCAACAGAGGTTATTGCGCAGTTAGCGCTAGGTGTTGACACTAAAACCGCCAAAAAATCATCCTTAAATCTAGCAATGAATGACTATTACCGCGGTGTACAAGCATTAAATGAACAGGGACCTCAACTGGCAAAGGCATATTTTGAGGCGGCTGTGGCGCAAATGCCAGAACATCTAGAAAGTCAGTTGGAGCTTGCGCAAATTTGTTGGCAGCTCGGTGATATTGATTCTGCCACACGTCGATTCGAACAGATTTCACTAAGTTCAGCTTCAACCGCAACTCGTGCTCGCTACCACCTCTATTACGGAGAGTTTTTCAAGGCACGAGGCTTACATCAGCAAGCGTTGCAGCAAGCTCAGCTTGCCCTCGATGCTGCTGAGCAAAGCCAGCAAGTTGAATTGATTGCGATGGCATATCAACTCAAAGCGGATGCTTTTTGGGTGTTACAACGTTGGGATGAATACCAGCAAGCGATGAGCTCAGCGCATGTTTTGATAGGCAGTCGCTCGTTTGCCTATAGCGAAGCACAGCGGAGTTTCTATCTTGCCAATCCACCAGCGGCTGGTCCCGCTGAGAAAACGTTACTAAACTTAGAGAAGAGTAAACCTGTGCTCGCGCAAGCCATTGCCTATTATGAGCAAACAGAGCAGACCATGAATCTAATAAAAGCTTTGTTTGCTTATGGTCAAAATTACTTAGTGCCAGTGGTTGAAAGTGAGCCTAGTTTATTAAAAGCCCTCGCTTTAGCTCAGAAAAATGGTTATCACTATTTAGAAAAGCAAATACTCACTTACCTAGGATTCTACTATATTCAGCTACATCAGGGAGAAAAGGCGCTACGGTATTTAAATGAGATTAACGGCGAGCCGCGCTTTATTCCAAGTTATGAGCAACAGCAATTACTGATTGGCATGGCGCATATGGATATCGCATTGCAAACGGGTGATGCGGATGCAATGCAAAGTGCAATTATGCAATATCGAATGCTGTTAGAAAGCGATTATATTTCTTCGGTGACGCGTGCCAACGTTAAATTGTTACTGGGTTGGACCTGGATCAAAGCGGGCAAGCTCGAATTTGCAGAGCAGTTGACGATTGATGCAATGCACGATTATCAAATGTTACAGCTACAAGAAGTTGAGACCTATGCGCTCTATACGCAAATGTATATCCACCTTTTGAGAAACGAGCCTCAACAAGCGCTTGAGATCATTACTGCACATCAACATACCAATTCACATCTTTTGTTGCTTTACGGTGTTGTTGCGGCTGATATGTTAAAAGAAGAAGCGCTGCAAAAACGCTTTTCAGATAAATTAGCTGGACTCGAAAACAGCCAATTACTACAGCAACAGTTGCTGCAAATACGCCAGCAAAGCAGCATCGATAAGCATTTTATTGCTGAGCTTATCGATGCCCCTTACAGCGTCTATTGTCAGAGTAAATGGACGATAAATTAGGCCCTAGTCTAAGTTGGGTGGCTGATTACCGCGATAAACGATTTCACCGTGTTTGTCTTGTACCACCCAGTAAGGTAGCTCTCTAATCTCAAACTGGCTAAATACTTCGTTGTGGTGATCGAACACAATATCGTGTTTGATCTCAAAACGTTGTTGGTAGTCTCGAGCACTTTGTTCTTCCACATAAAAGGGCTTAATCACAGTAACGACCGGATACGCACTCGAGGCAGCGAGTTGATTGTTTTGCTTTATTCTCATTTCACAGGCAGGAATATGTTGAAACGGACACAAGCTATCGCTGAAAAATAACACTCTGTATTGACTGTTTATAGTCGCTATCGAAAATGGCGTACCTGTGAGTGTTTGCAATGGGATCCGTGTTTCTTTCTCTGTGCTTGGTGCATTGTTAGTCGTCAACAACTCTTGTTTGATAACTTTGTCGTCTTTAACGATAACACGAACAGGCGTTTGCCTTATTGCAAAGCGTTGCAGCAACTGGTTTTGCTTATCAATGGCTAACTCAGCATAGCTTGGATAGGCCTTTTTAAATTGCGCTAAGCTTGCCTCATCAATATTAATATCGGGCTGTAGCAATTTCCTTGGTGCTAGTGGCGTTGGTAGAGTCGTGGGCTGTACATACTCATCCCAAATATTAATAAACACATACTCTTGCGTGTTGGCGTGCGCAAACAAGCTGAGACACACAGCGGCGAACATAAGTAGGGCTTTAATTGATGACATTAGTTTGCTCCTTGGAGTGTGCTCAGATGTTGTTGCAGCTCATCTGTAAACAATGCGCTGCGATAGATTTCTTTGCCGTTTTCATCAATGAGGATATGTTGTGGCGTGCCTAACACTTGAAACTGCTGAGTTATCTTGCCATTACCATCAAATACCGTTGGAAACTGGTAATTATGTTTATCAAGGTAAGCTTGCACGCCTTTTTTCGACTGATTGAAGCCAATATTGATGGCGATAACCTGATAGTGGTTATTGGCTTGCTGAAAGCTTTGCTCAAGCAGTGGCATTTCTTCCACACAGTAGGTGCACCACGTTGCCCAAAACTTCAAGTAAGTGACTTTGCCTTGACTGGTTACGGTATTGTTTGCAAGCGTATTGGCGGTAAGTACGGGATAGTCCTTTGCTGCAGACATTGTGCTGAGTAACATAAAGAGTGAATAAAAAATGATTTTTTTCATGGTGGTTCCTTTGCGTTTTATAGCCAACTTTTGCCAGCTTGAATAAGAAAATATTGCGCCATTGCGACTAAGATAAGTGCGGTTGCTGTAGTGATTTGATTTAGCCAAGCTCCAGATCTTGGTAATGTATGCAAAAAGCGTGTGCTTAGCCCTGCTAGCAGTAATAAGGTGCTCATACCGAGCGCAAAACTAAACAGCAGTGCGCCTCCTAATAGAGGTTGCTGGGCATTAGCAACGAAGAGCAATAAGCCACCTAGTATTGGAGATGTACAAGGAGCCGCAACAAGAGCGCTGGCCATGCCCATTAGAAGAGGTGCTGGTGAGCTTGTTGAAATAGCATTTGGCAAGCGTGGCAGAGAGATTAAGCCTTTTGATACCGCAGCAAAGTAGAGTAATAGATTGGCAAAAATAAGCAGCACCCAAGGGTTTGTTGCTACCTGGCCAAAGAAGCTACCGGTTAATGCTGCAATAAATCCAAGTGCGGCGTACACCGCTGCAAAGCCTAGTGCATACCAGATTGGAGCAAGGCGAATATGGCGTTGTTGGCTAAGGGTTGCAACTGTTATGGGAAGTATGGGATATACGCAGGGCGTAAAGCTGGTGAGTACACCTACTAAGAGTGCAATAGGCACTAACCACCAATCAGTTTCGGCACTGGAGAGTGCCTGTAGTAATGTAGATTCAAGCATCGTCTTCTCTTTGCATTTTTTAACTGCAAAAGAGCATGACGGGTAGCACAAGTTTGACCTATCAAATCGTTATAAAATCGCTATCAAATTTTATCAAGTATTTGATTTTATATTTTAATTGTTATGAGTTTAAAAGAAAAAGTGCTTTTGCTTGATGTGTTCATAAGATAAGGTAAGTTACCTAGTTTAGGTAAATTTATACGTTAAAGGGAGATATTATGAATAGACTAACACTAGCGGTTGTATCTGCAGCATTTGCGGTATCTGGTTCTGCACTAAGCGGTGAGAATGTAAAACCAGACTACGACCCTACAAAGTATTGTTATTATGCTGATCAGGCATATTCTAAGGGAGCGGTAGAAAAGCAAAATAACAAATGGAAAGTCTGTGTTGACGGCGGTCCAAATGGTGAGCTCCAGTGGATTGATCAGTAACGACAACTTTATATGATACGCAAATAAAAAACGCCAGCTGTGAAGCTGGCGTTTTTTATTCAAGGTGTACGAGCGTTAACCGCGTACTTTCATGCCTTTTTTCTCCATGCCACGGTAGATGATAAGCATCTGAGCGATAGAGATAAGGTTTGAAACCAACCAGTAAAGTACCAGACCTGATGGGAACCAAATAAAGAAGATTGAGAACACGACTGGCATGTAAGTCATCATCTTTTGTTGCATTGGGTCTGTAACTGTCATTGGCTGTAGTTTTTGGGTTAGGAACATACTTGCGCCAAATAGCACTGGTAGTACGTAGTACGGGTCCATTGATGATAGATCCGTTAGCCACAACATAAACTCAGCATGACGTAGTTCCGTTGATTCAAGGAATACGTAGAACAAGGCTAGGAAGATTGGCATTTGTAGTAGTAGTGGGAAACAGCCACCCATTGGGTTCACTTTTTCCTTACGGTACATTTCCATCATCGCTTGGCCGAACTTCTGGCGGTCATCACCATAACGCTCTTTTAGTGCCTGCATCTTAGGCTGTAGCATGCGCATTTTAGCCATTGAGGTGTATTGCGCTTTAGTAAGTGGGTATAGCGCCGTTTTCACAATCAAAGTGATAGCAATAATCGCCAGACCCCAGTTACCTAAAATACCGTAAAGGAACTTAAGCAGAGTCAGTAACGGTTGTGAAATAAACCATAACCAGCCGTAGTCTACAGTGAGATCTAGGTCTTCTTGAATTGCTTCAAGCGCTTCTGTGTCTTTTGGACCCATGTAGTACACCGCATGGATGGTTGCCGTGCTGTTTGCTTGAACATTAGTTGGCTCGCTCTTCATACCAACAATACCATTACCATTTCTAAGCGCGGTATAAATCGTATTATTGGTTTGCTGATCTGGCACCCATGCACTGACGAAGTAGTGCTGTAGGAAAGCAACATAGCCGCCTTGGGTATTTTTATTCAGGTTCGCATCCGCCATATCAGAGAAGCTGTATTTCTCATAAGGTTCTTCAGCGGTACCATAGGCTGCACCTAAGTAGGTCTGATCAACCATGCTGCCTTTATCTTGGCGTGTACGTTTGATTTGTGTGTACAGTTGTACTTGAACAGGTGATGAGGTGGTGTTGTTAACTTGGTATTCTAAGTCAACGTCATATTTACCTGCTTTAAATACGTAAGTTTTTGTGTACTGTACGCCTTTCTCATCAGTAAAAGTCAGTGGTACACGTAATGTATCGCCATTAAGCTCATATTGCTGTTGTGCAGACTCATAGACTGGGCGACCAGCCTTGTTCGCGTCAGGGCCGTTTAAACCAATTAAACCACTCTGTGAAACATACTGTTTGCCTTCAAATTCACCAAGTAACATGAAAGGCGTGTCGCTGCCATGGGTTTCTGCGTGTTGTAGTAAATTAGCTTCAATGATGTCACCGCCTTTAGTATCAATTTTTACCGAAAGTACATCGGTAGTGATACTAATGACAGAACGCGTTGCCTGAGTTGCTACAACTGGGACATCGGATTGGCTTGATGCTGGTACATCAGCTTGCTCTTCTGTTGGGGTTGAGTTCGCCACTTGTTGTGTGACGGCACTGGTATCAGCTTGCGGTTGGTTTTGTTCTTGTGTCCACTCTTGGAACAGTAGGAACGAAACCAGCAACAAACCGATAAATAAAAACGTGCGTTGCGATTCCATAACAGCTCTTATTTCTCGTGTTGTTTAACTTTAGTCGACTTCACAGGTACAGGATCATCTCCACCTGCGCTCAAAGGGTGACATTTTAATATGCGTTTAACCGCTAACCAACTCCCTTTTGCAATTCCATGTAAATTAATTGCTTGAATTGCATAACTAGAACAGGTCGGGTTAAAGCGACAATGAGGCCCGAGTAGGGGGCTAATCCATTGTTGATAACCGCGGATCAGCAATATAAGCAGGCGCTTGGGAAGCGAACAAACTGCTTTGAACTGATCTCTGATCTTGCTACGCCCTGAAGTTGAATTCATGGCTTTGTAGATACCTATTTCCTCAATTTACTGCTTAAACCCAAGTAGGCAAAAACAGACTATTTTTCCATTGATATAGCTGATTAAAAGGTGAGCTAACCTTACCTTAATTGGCGTAAAATTACTATGCTAGCAAGGGTAAATGCGCCGTAAAAAGGAAAGGCTAAAGCAGATTATTGCTTTTTCGCGTTAGCTTGAGGATTTTTTGAACGCTTGTGTTGAGGCTTTGGCTTAAAAGGTGGTTTAGGTGCACCAGGCTTACAACGTTCATTTATTTTGCGCCACATCTTAGTGAGCTGTTTAGTTAGCTCTTCATTAGATTGCTCGTCAACACCGGTTTTGACCATCAACACAATATCGATGTTATCAAGTTTATGACGATTTAATCGAAAGCTTTCTCTGGCAAGTCGTTTGATACGGTTTCGTTGACATGCTTTTTTGCAGCGTTTTTTTGCTACAGTTAAACCGAGCCTTGGATGACCAACATCATTTGGTTTTGCAAGTAGAGTAAAATAAGGCGTAGCAGCGCGAGCTGGCTCTTGAAATATGCGGGAGTAATGCGAGGGAGTTAACAGACGTAACTCCCTGCTAAAGCTAAAGTCTTCCACTAAATATTAAGCAGAAAGTACTTTACGGCCTTTAGCACGACGACGTGCTAATACTTTACGACCGTTCTTAGTCGCCATGCGAGCACGGAAACCGTGAGTGCGCTTGCGCTTAAGTACGCTAGGTTGAAAAGTTCTTTTCATAACAATTCCATCCGATCGGTTAAAAGTTAAAACATCCTATGCAGGTCGCGATCCTGGCACAGGTGCCATTGCGAGCGCGAGATATTAAAGCTGAGCGCGTCTAAAGTCAATCAAAATCTGTTCTCTGTGGCTAAATAATCCACAGTAGGATTTCTTTATCCTTATATATAGACAAAACTTGGCAAAGCTATCGAGCAAACATAGACGATCTACATAAAGTAGGATCAATACGAAATCGATCTGCATAGATCTGATCCGATGGGCGGCATTATAGCATTTAGTAAGAATAGGAAAAGCTCTGGAAAACTAAATTTGATCTTAATTTTGGGGTGAGATCGGGAGAGTTTTTTGCTATGATCTTACTTGTGGGTAAAAAATAAAAACCTTTAAATTTCATGTGTTTATTTTTTTGCTAGGGTGAGATCTTGCTTTTTCTAAATGTCAATATTGAACTTGTGGATAAGATCACTTCATAATACCCCGCTTCCACCAGTGATTTTGTAATAAAAACTAAGTATTTCCGGCGATCCTTTCATTTAGATCTGATTTTTTAGATCTGAATGCTCTATTTTTTATTCCCGGGAATCAAAACCTATTGGAGTTCAGAGTGTATCTGTCGGTTTGGCAAAGTTGTTTATATGTTTTGCAAGATGAATTGCCATCTCAGCAATTTAGCATGTGGGTAAGACCACTACAGGCAGAAAGTACTGATGATACGCTAACTATCTATGCGCCGAATCGTTTTGTATTGGATTGGGTACGAGAAAAGTATCTCCACCGCATCAATGAACTGCTGATTGAAATCTGTGGTGATGAAGCACCAGAGTTGCACTTTGATGTAGGCAGCAAACCTGTGTTAGCTGCACAACCAAGTGTATCTAACGAAAAAGCCACAAGTGTAGGTCATGCGACCGATAACACCTCGATGTTGCAGGGCACTCAGCCAAAGATGGTAGAAAAAGTTGAGCCCGCTCCTAAATCTTCGCACAAGGCTAATATTAAAGAGAATTACACCTTTGATAACTTTGTAGAAGGTAAATCTAACCAACTGGCAAAAGCCGCTGCAACGCAAGTTGCAGATAACCCAGGTTCTGCATTCAATCCCGTATTTATCTATGGTGGAACTGGTTTAGGTAAGACACACTTATTACATGCCGTGGGCAATGGTATTCTTGAACAAAAACCGGATGCAAAAATTGTTTATATGCATTCAGAGCGTTTTGTTCAGGACATGGTTAAAGCACTACAGAATAATGCCATTGAAGAATTCAAGCGTTACTACCGCAGCGTTGATGCATTGATGATTGATGATATTCAATTCTTTGCAAACAAAGAGCGTTCGCAAGAAGAGTTCTTCCATACTTTTAATGCGCTGCTTGAAGGCAACCAACAAATTATTCTAACTTCTGACCGTTACCCTAAAGAAATAGAAGGGGTTGAGGACCGACTGAAGTCGCGTTTTGGTTGGGGGTTAACTATTGCTATTGAGCCACCAGAATTAGAGACTCGCGTTGCTATCTTAATGAAGAAAGCGCAACAAAGTAATATTAACTTGCCACACGAAGTTGCCTTTTTTATTGCTAAGAAATTACGCTCTAATGTGCGAGAGTTAGAAGGTGCGTTAAACCGCGTGATAGCTAATGCCAACTTCACTGGTCGTCCAATTTCTATCGATTTTGTTAAAGAAGCGCTACGCGATTTATTAGCGCTACAAGACAAACTCGTTACCATCGATAATATCCAGCGCACCGTGGCGGAATATTATCGAATTCGTGTTTCTGACTTATTGTCAAAACGTCGTAGCCGTTCAGTTGCAAGACCAAGACAAGTTGCCATGGCATTGTCTAAAGAACTGACAAACCATAGCTTACCAGAAATAGGTGATGCATTTGGTGGCCGCGACCATACCACCGTGTTACACGCGTGTAGAAAAGTAAAAGCACTTCGTGATGAAAGTCATGAGGTAAAAGAAGATTATCAAAACTTAATTAGAACGCTGTCTTCTTAAGGGTTAAATGATGCAAATAACGATTCCAAGAGAACTATTTTTAAAGCCACTGGTACAGGTGTCGGGTGCCATTGAGCGCAAACATACACTGCCTATTTTGTCTAATGTATTGCTAGAAGTGAAAAATGGCGCGTTACATATGACAGGTACAGATTTAGAGATAGAGCTTGTTGCATCTGTTGCCCTTGAAACCAATGTGACAGACGCCAAGATCACTTTACCGGCGAAAAAGCTCCTAGATATTTGTAAGAGCTTGCCTGATAACTCGGATTTAGTGCTGAGTAGCCAAGAGCATCAATTGCTACTGACTAGCGGTCAAAGTCGCTTTTCATTGACAACCTTAGCCGCTGAAGACTTCCCTAATCTTGAAGAGTGGGACGGTGAGGTTGAGTTTGCCATAACGCGTTTAGAGCTTAGAAAATTGCTAGAAGCAACGCATTTCTCTATGGCTAACCAAGACGTACGTTACTATTTAAATGGTATGTCGTTCGAGGTAGATAATAATGAAATTAAAACGGTAGCCACTGACGGTCACCGTTTGGCAATTGCGCAGCAAAAATTACCTGAGTCATTGCAAACACAACGTCAATTGATCATTCCTCGTAAGGGCGTGCAAGAGATCATGCGCTTACTGCCTGCGGATGATGAAACTATCACCATTCAATTTGGCGCTAATCATGTGCGTATCATCGACAGCGAATTTACTTTCACGAGTAAGCTGGTGGATGGGCGATTCCCTGATTATCGTCGCGTATTACCTCGAGGCGGGGACAAGTTGGTTACCGCAAATCGCGACTGGCTACGTAGTGCATTTCAGCGTGTATCTATTCTTTCTAACGAGAAGTTTCGTGGCGTACGATTGAATCTGAGTAATGGACAATTAAAAATTAGTGCCAATAACCCAGAGCAGGAGCAAGCTGAAGAAATTGTTGAGGTAGGTTACCAAGGTGATGATCTTGAAGTTGGTTTTAACGTTTCTTACTTATTAGACGTGTTAAATACAATAAAGTCTGAAGATGTACAATTTACGCTTTCTGATGCGAACAGCAGTGCGCTTATTGAAGCCGCTGGTGACGAACATGCAATGTATGTAGTTATGCCGATGCGTTTATAGAGTTATGAGTTTAACTCACCTTAGCCTCAATGCGTTTCGAAACATTGAGGCGATGGCGCTTTCACCTAGCAATGCGGTTAATGTCATTCTCGGTGAAAATGGTAGCGGTAAAACCAGTCTGCTCGAAGCCATTTACTTTCTCTCCAGTGGTAAATCTTTCCGTACCAATCTGCAAAAATTAATGATCAAGCATGAGGCTTCTCATTGCGTTGTTCATGCAAAAAAACAACTACATAACTTGTCTATACCGCTTGGCATTAGTAAATATACCAGTGGTGAAACTAAGCTTCGAATTCAAGGGCAGGCAAGCCGGAAAGTGGCAGAATTAGCGCAGGTTCTACCTGTTCAAGTTATTACGCCTGAAAGCTATGAGCTGTTTTTTGGTGGTCCAAAAGAGCGTCGTAAGTTTCTTGATTTAGGTGTGTTCCACGTGGAACATCAGTTTTATTCCACATGGAAAATGTTTAATCAGGTGCTCAAGCAACGTAACGCTTTATTGAAATCTAAACCGAGAGATCTCCAATCCCAGCTAAGTTATTGGGATAAAGAGTTTGTGCGCCTTGCTGAGCAAATAAATATGTTTAGAGAGGCTTATATAGGTAGGTTTCAGACGCATTTTTTTGATAAGATAGGGGATATAAGCCCTATATTTAAAGGCCTTGAAATTCGCTTTCAAGCGGGCTGGAAGGGGGAACTAGCTGAGGTATTAACAAATCAGTTAGAGCGAGATGTAAAACTTGGCTATACAAGTAAAGGGCCGCATAAGGCTGACTTTAACTTTTATACTCAAGGAAACAGCGTAGAACATATTTTTTCTCGTGGTCAACTCAAGTTATTACTGTATGCACTTAAAGTAATGCAAAACAGTTTGATTGACCAAGAGAGTAATAAGCAGTCAATACTGCTTATTGATGATTTACCTTCGGAGCTTAGTGAAGATACTAAGGTGGCTGTATCGCGTCTGTTGGCGCAATGTCAGTCACAGCTGTTTATCACTGCTATTACTCCAGAAAGTATTGCCGCCGTTATTGAACCAATGGAACGTGAAATTAAAATGTTCCACGTGGAACATGGCAGCTTAATAACAAAATAATTGGAAGAAACCATGTCGGAAAATTACGATTCGTCGAGTATTAAAGTACTTAAAGGATTGGATGCTGTAAGAAAGCGTCCGGGAATGTATATCGGTGACACAGACGATGGTACTGGTTTACATCACATGGTGTTTGAGGTCGTTGATAACTCAATCGACGAAGCACTAGCAGGATATTGTGACGATATTTTCGTAACAATTCATACCGATGGCTCTGTATCTGTTCGAGATAATGGTCGTGGTATCCCAACTTCAATTCATGAAGAAGAAGGGGTTTCTGCGGCAGAAGTTATCATGACTGTACTACATGCCGGTGGTAAATTTGATGATAACTCATATAAAGTATCTGGCGGTTTGCACGGTGTAGGTGTTTCTGTTGTAAATGCACTTTCTGAAAAACTACAATTAACAATCCGCCGTGATGGCAAAGTGCATCAGCAAAAATACACTATGGGTGTTCCAGATGCGCCGTTAGGTGTTATCGGTGAAGCGGAATCTACTGGTACAGAATTGAGATTCTGGCCAAGTGCTGAAACGTTCTCAGATACAAATTTCCACTACGATATTCTAGCTAAGCGCCTACGTGAATTATCTTTCCTTAACTCTGGTGTGAGCATCATTTTGAATGATGAGCGCGAAGAGAATAAACAAGATCACTTCAAATACGAAGGCGGTATTCAAGCATTCGTTGCGTATCTAAATCGTAAGAAGACACCAGTTCATCAAAGTGTTTTCCATTTTTCGACTGAGCGTGATGATGGTATTAGCGTAGAAGTCTCTATGCAATGGAATGATGGTTTCCAAGAAAACATCTACTGTTTTACCAATAACATTCCTCAACGCGATGGTGGCACTCACTTAGCGGGTTTCCGTGCAGCACTTACGCGTACGCTTAACACCTACATGGAAAAAGAAGGCTTTAATAAAAAGTATAAAACCAGTGCTACGGGTGACGATGCCCGTGAAGGTTTGACCGCTGTTGTTAGTGTTAAAGTTCCTGATCCTAAATTCTCTTCACAGACAAAAGATAAGCTCGTTTCTAGTGAAGTGAAAGGGGCTGTTGAGCAAATGATGGCTGAAAAGCTAACTGAATTCTTGCTAGAAAACCCAGGCGATGCAAAAACCGTTGTAAACAAAATCGTTGATGCTGCGCGCGCACGTGAAGCTGCACGTAAGGCTCGTGAAATGACTCGTCGTAAGGGCGTTATGGATTTAGCTGGTCTACCGGGTAAACTCGCTGACTGCCAAGAACGAGATCCTGCACTTTCTGAACTATATATAGTGGAGGGTGACTCGGCGGGTGGTTCTGCTAAGCAAGGTCGTAATCGTAAGAACCAAGCAATCCTGCCGCTCAAAGGTAAAATCCTGAACGTAGAAAAAGCACGCTTTGATAAGATGCTTTCTTCTCAGGAAGTGGCAACACTAATTACTGCATTAGGCTGTGGTATTGGCCGTGATGAATATAACCCTGAAAAGCTAAGATATCACCGCATCATCATCATGACCGATGCGGACGTGGATGGTTCACACATCCGTACACTGCTACTGACTTTCTTCTATCGTCAAATGCCAGAGATCATCGAACGCGGTTACGTCTATATTGCTCAGCCTCCACTATATAAAGTGAAGAAGGGTAAGCAAGAGCGTTATATTAAAGATGATAATGCGCTAACTTCATATTTAACGACATTAGCGCTAAACGAAGCATCACTATATCCGTCGGAAGGTGCAGAGCCAATTACTGGTAACAGACTAGAAAACCTAGTACATGATTATCAGAATACGATAGATATCATTGAGCGTTTAAAGCGTAAGTATCCGTCTTCAATCATGAACCGTTTGCTTTATCACCCAGAGCTAACCGAGTCAGACTTATCTGATGAAGCAAAAGTAACGGCGTGGACTGAAAACTTGGTTGCTGATCTTGTGAAGAAAGACGAAGACGCTACTATCTTCAACGCAGAAGTCGCATTTGATGAAGAGCGCCACATGTATTATCCGGTGATCAATATTCGTCAGCACGGTGTTGATAAAGCGCATACTTTGAACTTCGACTTTATTACATCTAAAGATTATGTCCGCATTGCGAACACGGGTCGTCAGATTGGTAGTTTGATCAGCGAAGGCGGTTATGTACAGCGTGGTGAGAAGACTCAAGCAATCGAATATTTTGAGGCTGGTCTTGAATGGCTTATCTCAGAGTCTAAGCGTGGCTTGTATACACAACGCTATAAAGGATTGGGTGAGATGAACCCTGACCAACTTTGGGAAACAACGATGGATCCAGGTGCTCGCCGTATGCTACGTGTGACCATTGAAGATGCCATTGCTGCAGACCAATTGTTTGCAACCTTGATGGGTGACCAAGTTGAACCTCGTCGAGAGTTTATCGAAACAAATGCACTGAGAGTTGTTAACTTAGACGTGTAAACTCAAACATTGTGGGATCTCATAATTCGTGAGAGTTACTAAGAAGCCATCCTAATTAGGATGGCTTTTTTATGCCTGAAATTTGGATGCGTACTACCACACAAGAAAAGAATACCAATGTATGAATTCATAAATTTTAAGTATAAATATATTTGAAATTTCTATAGAGATTAATTCAAAAACTGGCCAATAACCTCAGGTCAGAGGCTATATCGAGGGGAAGAGATGAAAGTCGTGGAGCTTTGACAAATACATTCATTTGCGCCTTAAATGGAGGGGACGAATAACGAATGATAAAAAATAAGCGTAAAGGAATAAAGTATATGATCTCAAGTTATCGTGACCCATACGGGAATATCAACGCTCTGTTCAAAGTAGCAACGGCAAGGGCTGGAGATGTCTATATGACGCTTCGCGATTGCTCAGGGGATGGTGAGGAACATTCCATCGTTTTCATCGACTCTGATAAATTCATTGAGTTATGGAGGAACGAACCATACAGCTTAGAGCATGCGCTATCACACGGTAATGAAACTATTTGGCGTAATGACTATAAGTTTAATCGAGCGCAACAGGGGTTTAGCATTGGAAGCAAAAACCCTGTACCAGTTGCCAATGTCGTTTGTTATCAAACTAAAAGTCATCATATTACTTATGAGCGCAAGATGCTTATGTTTAAGAAAATTAAAGAAGTGAAAGAAATAACATTTCCTTATATGGCTATCGATGACGGTGTGACGAGAACGATTTGGCTACTTGCAAATGGAGCGAGCAGAATTCCAATTCAGGTTCCTACCTCTTGCATTCAATGGTTAAGTCAATATGAGAAGGATGGAGCCTTGAGCCATATGAAATTGTCGGAAATCTATGAGTCGATAGTGGGTCCTGTTCCAAAGAGCTTCCCAAGAGTTTAGCTATTTGTATAAATCTAAGTTGAACAGGAGTTTTTACATTGGAAGTATTTAAGCGTGTGTTAAAAACATATAACAAAATTTGCTACAACAATTGTTGGCGACTTATTAGAGCATATATCTATTTTTTATTATCTATACTTACAGTCTTTAGCGCATATAGTGGTTGGTGTTACTACGGTGATGATCCCGCAGCTTGGTTCGGGCGAAGCGGTGCAATAGTTACGTTATGGGCCGCGATGGGGGAGTCACTACTTGCTGCATTTGGAATCGGTTCAATTATTCAAGGGATAAGTGAAAGAAATACAGCCGCGTTTAGAAGAAGAAATGATGCTCTAATTAGGTTAGGCCAACTCTTTGGTGGTGTATTAATAGTGTTGGGTACCTTGATCTGGGCTTATGGAGACTTGTTATACATAAGCTTGAGTGTTCATACATAAATTTTACCAATGGTGAAATATTTTTAGGAGAGAGAAATGAGCAAAGTATTTATCATTTTATTTTGTGCACTTGTGGGCTCTGCTCATGGAGCTGAAATACAGCTATTTAAACAATATGACTATGGAATGGTCTATGCGGACTTTTTGAGCGATAGTACTTACTATGATTGCAGTGAAGATAGTGGTGAAACATTATTATGCAAAGATGGTATAAGCTTTTTATCAAATGATTTTACTGCTGTGCTCGCTTTTCAGGAAAAGCAATTATGGTCAGTTCCGCTAGTTTCAGAATTCTCTAATTTGCTCTACCAACAAGCCTTCGTTGCATTAGTAAAGAAATTTCAACTGGCAGTTTTGCTGAGCAATAGTGTGCAGCTAGATTTGATAGAGCTTAAAAAGACTTTGGCTAATGAGGCAGAGCTCACTGCAAAAATCAATGCCTTCGAATCAGTTGCATTAAATCAAGGCCAGCTTACATATGCCTTTATTGACCTGAATAACACTGATCATAATCACGCAAAAAATATTGTTGAGCTTATTCATTTACTCCCGGATGACGCTCGAGAGATCGACCTAGTTGTTACTAGTGACGAATATCAGGCTTGGCTAACGTTAAAGTTCTCATTGCCAGCTCAACTAATCAGAAAATCTGAGCAACTTATCCAACAAAAAACAGAAGATTTTTAGACTCATAAATGTAGGTGTTGTGGTGTCCTCATGTAGATTAAGAGTGATCGCTTAGTTGTTAGAATTCATCCATTAGATGAAAGTAACATGAAGAACCTTGATAACAACATGGAAGATTAATGAGGAATATCTTTGTTGAGTTGAAAATACTCAAAAAATCCAACTAAAAATGGGAAACTACTTCCATGACATCAGGTTAATAAGCTAGTTTAAAGAACCCCAATATATCTGTTACACATGTACTAAGTGCATTGTTCTCCATTTCTATTAGTAGTAAAGTGAAAAAAACAAGGGATTATTATCATGACCGCAGTGGCTAGTTTAAATGACTTCAAATTGTTAAATATCAAATGTAAAAAGTACTTTGACCTTTACGCAAAGGGTGCGAATTTTACTAATTACCCTGAAAAAGATAAGTTAAAAGAGCGGTTTGGTTTTTACCTTTTCATGCTGGAGAGCTTATGCGATGAAAAAGACCTTGATCGCATCAGCGATATTATTACTGACACTGAATACAATGCTCACCTAACTAATGAACGTTACAATGATCAAGGTATAGATGCTCTTTACATTAATGATGATACTAAAGAGATAATGCTGTTCAACTTTAAGTTCAGAGAAACGTTTAAACCTGGTCAAATGCAAAGCTCAAATGATGCGTTTGTATCGACTAAATTAGTTAACTGTATCTTAAATGGAAATTCAGATGGGTTGGAAGGAAAGCTCAAGTATCTAGTTGATCAGGCTATAGAGAGATTAAACTCCAACGATGTATGGAAAACGTCGCTTTACATGATGAGTAATGAGCCTGTTCCAATCAACGTAGATGAAACCTCGATCCAGCAATTAAAAGACTTTTATGATATGGAAGTTCTCTCGGTCTGTTTGCCTCAAATAAAAGCTATGATGTCTATTAGGCCCACGCCAGTTGCGGCAGAACTAATAATTGATACAGATGCCTTGATGTCATATTCAGAAAACACTATCTCGACATCTAAGTCGTATATTATAAGGCTCAATGCTGCTGACATTATTCGTATCACTTGTAAAACTCCTGAGTTGCGTAATAACTATAATTGTGAACATATAGAAGTTTTGGCAAAAGAGCGTATTGACTATGGTGTTTTGTTCGACAATGTTCGCGGATTTGTCCAAAAGTCTAAATACAACGAGGCGATAGCTAAATCGCTAAAAGAAGAACCTAGTAAGTTTTTCATGTACAACAATGGCATGACGATAGTTGCGAAGGATATAAAGGCTGAGCCAGTAAACGGGAACAAAAAGATCAGAATATCCATAAATGATTTCCAGGTACTCAATGGTGGCCAAACACTAAGAACCTTGCATAACTTCAATGCTCAGGATGAGGATAATATCACTGATTACTTATCCAAAAGTGAAGTTTTGGTACGCGTATTTAACGCATCGAACAGTGATGCTGTTAATAAGATTGCTGAATATACTAATAGTCAAAACTCCATCTCAAATGTAGATCTAAAATCTTTAAGTACTTTGCAGATACAGTTAGAGCAATTGTTAGATGAGCACGATATTATTTATTCGCGAAAGAATGGTGATACGGGAATGGATGATCAAAAAGATTACCGTTATAAAATTAGCATGGAACAGTTTGGTCAGATCCTGTTTGCTATCCAAGGTAACCCTGAAAAATCTTCAAATCAAAAACAACATATTTTTGGAAAATACTACGATGATATTTTTTCCGAGAGAAACTTCAATATTTCGGAATCTCCAACAATTATAGAAAGTTACTTTGAAATCAAGAAATCGTATGATTCAGCGACTGACACTTTACAAAAAATAGAGCAAAAAGTATTTTACATCTTGTATATGCGTAATGCTCGACCCGATCTTACTAATCAGCAATGTATAGATGAGCTTGAGCGTATACTTACACTCTTTAAACCTTCAGAAACTACCCTGACGGACGCGCGTAAAATGATTCAAGTACGCTTTAAAGAGTTTCTGAAAGAACAACTTCAATTTAGCTATTAAGCTCTCTTCAAATGTGAGACTTTTCGCGGAAACTACAAAGGATTATGAGAAACTCCCTCTTGAAGATTTTCTCACAATCCTTGCTAATACCTTAATCCACATGGGTGTTATTGTCACTAATTGTGAGATCTCACAAACATCTAGTAAAAAGGAGGGATTTTCCCTCCTTTTTTTATGCTTTAAAGCTTAAAACCCTCCTGCGCTCGCGGTATACTGAGCATAATTTTCAATCATTGAATCTAGCGTGAGCGCCAAATTACTGTAGGCGTTTACATACGATAAGTACCAGATAAAAATAAGCCAACTATGCAAAAATACGATATCAAAACCTTCCAAGGTTTGATCCTGGCTTTACAGGATTACTGGGCGCAGCAAGGCTGTGTTGTAGCTCAACCTTTAGATATGGAAGTTGGTGCGGGTACATTCCACCCGATGACCTTCCTTAAGTCCATTGGTCCTGAGCCAATGTCGAGCGCATACGTACAGCCTTGTCGCCGCCCGACGGATGGTCGCTATGGTGAAAACCCTAACCGTCTTCAGCATTACTACCAATTCCAAGTTGTATTGAAGCCATCGCCTGAAAATATTCAGGAGCTCTACCTAGGCTCTTTAGAAGCGTTGGGCATTGATACATTAACGCATGAAGTGCGCTTTGTTGAAGACAACTGGGAGTCACCAACGCTAGGTGCTTGGGGATTAGGTTGGGAAGTATGGTTGAATGGCATGGAAGTGACTCAGTTTACTTACTTCCAGCAAGTTGGCGGTATTGAATGCTCACCGGTAACGGGTGAAATTACTTATGGTTTAGAGCGCCTTGCGATGTATATACAGGGTGTAGATAGCATTTATGATCTCGTTTGGACTGATGGTCCAATGGGGCGCGTAACTTACGGTGACGTGTTCATGCAAAACGAGATCGAACAGTCGACATATAACTTTGAATATGCGGATGTAGAGGCATTATTTAAGCAGTTTGACCAGTGTGAAAAAGAAAGCGAAAAGCTAATCGAAGCAGGGCTTCCTTTACCAGCTTATGAGCAGGTAATGAAGGCATCTCATGCATTTAACCTGTTAGACGCACGTCATGCTATCTCAGTAACTGAGCGTCAGCGCTATATATTAAGAGTTCGTGCTTTATCAAAAGCCTGTGCACAGGCTTACTATGACGCACGTGAAGCACTTGGCTTCCCGCTTTGTAAGGATAAATAATGTCGACTGAAAACTTACTCGTAGAAATTGGTACCGAAGAGCTACCACCAAAGGCGTTACGCAACCTTGCTGAGTCATTCGCAGAAAATACTAGGCAAGAGCTTGAAGCATTAGAGCTTAGCCATGAAGGCGTGAGCTGGTATGCATCACCTCGTCGCTTAGGTATTCAAGTTAAAGCATTACAAACGCAACAGGCCGACAAAGTGGTTGAAAAGCGCGGTCCAGCTATTCAGGCTGCATTTGACGCCGATGGTAACGCGACTAAAGCGGCGCTAGGTTGGGCTCGTGGTTGTGGTATTGATATTAATGATGCTGAGCGTTTAGAAACTGATAAAGGCACTTGGCTGCTACACAAAGCGAAAGTAGAGGGGCAACAGACCTTAGCGTTACTAAGCGATGTGATCAACAAAGCACTGGCTAAGTTACCTATTCCAAAGCCGATGCGCTGGGGTGCGAACAAGACGCAATTTATCCGTCCTGTGCATACTGTGGCTGCACTACTGGGTAGTCAACAAGTTGAAGGTGAAGTGCTAGGTAAAGCCATCAGCAATGAGTTGCAAGGACATCGCTTCCATCACCCTGAGCGTGTTCGTGTTGAACATGCTGATGATAGTCATGCAGTGCTAAAAGGTGCATACGTTATTGCGGATTACGAAGCACGTAAAGCGTTAATTCGTGGCCAAATTGAAGCTGAAGCTGAAAAGCTCGGCGCGCAAGTAGCGATGGATGAAGATCTTCTTGAAGAGGTTACATCACTAGTCGAGTGGCCAGTAACTTTAGTTGCTTCTTTTGAAGAAGCTTTCTTGCAAGTGCCTGATGAAGCACTTATCTACACCATGAAAGACGACCAAAAATACTTTCCACTGTTAGATAAGCAAGGCAACTTGATCAACAAGTTCTTGTTTGTTTCTAACATTGAAAGTAAAGATCCGAGCGTGGTGATCTCGGGTAACGAGAAAGTGGTTCGCCCACGTCTGGCAGATGCTCAGTTCTTCTTTGAAACGGATAAGAAGAAAACGCTGGAAAGTCGTCTTGAGTCACTTGATTCAGTGTTATTTCAGAAGCAGCTTGGCACACTAAAAGACAAGTCAGAGCGTATCTCGGCACTCGCTGGTTTTATTGCGGAGCAGCTTGGTGCTGATAAGGCACTAGCAGAGCGTGCGGGTTTACTAAGTAAAACCGATTTAATGACTGAAATGGTCATGGAATTTACTGACGTTCAGGGCGTGATGGGTATGCATTACGCGCGCATTGATGGCGAAGCGGAAGAAGTCGCGCTAGCACAAAATGAGCAATATATGCCGCGTTTTGCTGGTGATAATCTACCGTCTAACCCAATCAGTTTTGCTGTGGCGCTTGCGGATAAGTTTGATACTTTGGTTGGCATTTTTGGTATCGGCCAAACACCAAAAGGCGATAAAGACCCGTTTGCACTGCGTCGTGCTGCCATTGGCGCATTGCGTATTATGGTAGAAAAAGAACTACCATTAGACATTCAGGATATCGTTGCCAAAGCAATGACGTTATTCGGTGATAAGCTAAGCAATGCAAATGTTGCCGATGAAGTGGTTGAGTTTATGTTAGGTCGTTTCCGTGCCTGGTACCAAGATGAAGGTATCAGCGTGGATGTGATCCAAGCAGTACTTGCAAGACGTCCAACGAGCCCAGTTGATTTTGATCGCCGAGTAAAAGCGGTTAGTCACTTTAGAACGTTGGCGGAAGCTGAAGCGTTAGCTGCTGCCAATAAGCGTGTAAACAACATTTTAGCGAAGAATAACGTCGCGTCAGAAGCTGCGGTGGAGAGCTCACTCCTTCAAGAGAAAGCTGAACAAACATTGGCTGCACAAGTTGCTGCGTTAACTGCTGAGCTTGCACCTGTTTACGCTGAAGGTGATTATCAAACTGCACTGACGCGTTTAGCAAGTTTACGTGAAGCAGTAGATAACTTCTTTGATAATGTTATGGTAATGGCGGACGATGAAGCGGTTAAGGCCAATCGTTTAGCACTACTTGGTCAATTAAGTAAGTTATTCCTTAATACTGCAGATATTTCAGTGTTACAAAATTAATTGCTGATACAAAAGCCAGCAACTGCTGGCTTTTTGCTGATTGGTAAAAGCAAGTAAAAGGCAGTCTAGCTATGATTAAAAAACAAGGGGCAATGGCGATTGCGCTATTAGCACTTACCGCTTGTAGTAGTAACTTTCAATTGCCAACGACTTCAACTTCAGCGGTTGTTGCCGGTGAGTTGGATAAGACAATGTATCTACGCGGTGACTTCACTCTGTGGGATGCCGAACCTCAGTATCGCCTAGAAGAAACACAACCGGGGATCTACGCAACAAAAGCAAGATTCATGAGCCCGGGTAAAGTGTATGAATTTAAAATTGCTGATGAGCAGTGGAGTGAAGGCTACAACTGTGGCTATAAGAGTGAAGGGCAGTTAACGCTAGGACAACCGCTGGTCGCGGATTGTAACACGGTGTATAACTACTTTAGCTTCAAGCCAAGTAAAAAAGGCTGGTACGAAATCCGCTTAGATTATCGTAATCCTCGTTCACCAAAGGTGGTGATTGTAAAATCTTAAAAAAGCGGCATCTGCCGCTTTTTTATTGTCTATGACTCACGAGCTCAAACAGAGTGTTAAAGAGGAGATCACTGACCTTTCTTAATCACATACTTGTAGGGAGATTCGGCCACTGCTTTGGCTACCAAAGTGTGATCCATAAATTCACAGAAGCTCGGAATGTCTCTTGTCGTTGATGGATCATCTGCGATAACTAACAACGTCTCACCTAAGTTCATCCGTCTCACCATGCCTCTAATCATCATTACCGGCTCCGGACAACGTAAGCCTACTGCATCTAAGGTATGGTCGGTATTATCAAAACTCATAGTGGGTGGCCTTGTTAGTTATTGTTAGTTACGTTGCTAATTACGGAAATTGCTATTTTAACCGCATGTTGTAAGTAAGCTCAAGTTTGGATAACTCAGGCCTGATACCAATTAGTCTTAATACTTGCTCAATTTGAAGGAGCAAATCTGACGCTAACTGCGTTAAAAATTTCTCATTTAGAACAACTAAATAGCAAAATATTTTCCTTGCCTACATGGATGTAGGTACCTCAGCGATAGCAGGACGCGGTAGCGGTGTTATCGACAAGATTTTCTCGCCTCAAAATAGACCACTTAATTAAGATAATTGGTATTAGCCAACCTGAGGTGAGGTAAATGCAGGTAATAAAAAAGGCAAAACAGCTGTGCCGTTTTGCCTTGGTCACCAAGTTGAAGTTGTGCGCTGGTATTGTCTTATAAAAGCCCAGTACCAGCTGGTTGGAATTAGTTCTCTACGCGCTCGAATACGGTAGCAATGCCTTGGCCTAAACCAATACACATAGTTGCAAGACCATACTTCGCGTCTTTCTCTTCCATTAGGTTGATAAGCGTTGTGCTAATACGTGAGCCTGAGCAACCCAGTGGGTGACCGAGTGCAATTGCACCACCGTTGAGGTTCACTTTCTCATCTACCTTGTCTAGTAGACCTAGGTCTTTTAGCACTGGTAGTGATTGCGCTGCAAAGGCTTCGTTTAGTTCTGCAACATCAATATCATCGATAGTAATGCCCGCCTGTTTCAAGGCTTTTTGTGATGCTGGAACTGGACCATAACCCATGATGGAAGGATCGCAACCTGCGACTGCCATTGACTTAACACGAGCACGAATTGGAAGACCGAGTTCTCTCGCTTTAGACTCGCTCATGACCAACATAGCTGAAGCTCCGTCAGAAAGCGCTGAAGAGGTACCTGCAGTTACCGTACCCGATGCAGGGTTAAATACAGGACGTAGCTGCCCTAGACCTTCTAAGCTTGTCTCTGGACGGATAACTTCGTCATGCTCGACAAGTACAGGTGTACCATCGGCATCATGGCCTTCCATTGGCAGGATTTCTTTTGCAAAACGCCCTTCAAGGGTTGCGGCATGTGCACGCTGGTGTGAACGTACGGCAAATTCATCTTGCTGCTCACGACTGATACCGTGCATTAGCGCTAAGTACTCAGCCGTTAACCCCATCACACCGGCAGCTTGTGCTACAGACGTCGCAAGGCCTGGGTGAAAGTCATTACCATGTGTCATTGGTACGTGACCCATGTGCTCAACACCACCGATAAGGTAAGTGTCACCAGCACCAGTCATGATGGCGCGAGCTGCGTCATGCAATGCTTGCATTGACGAACCACATAGGCGGTTTACGGTTACAGCCGGTACGGTGTGAGGAATGCCAGCTAAGAGTGCAGCGTTACGACCAACGTTAAAGCCTTGCTCTAAAGTTTGCTGTACACAGCCCCAGTAAATGTCATCAATTGAGTCTGGTGCTACTTGAGGGTTACGCTCAAGTAGGCCTTTCATCAAGTGCGCGCTGAGGTCTTCGGCACGTTTATGCTTAAATACACCGCCTTTTGAACGGCCCATTGGGGTACGAATACAATCTACGATTACCGCGTTTTCCATGTTACTGGCCCTCCACTTGATAGAACACTTTACCTTCATCTGCCCACTGTCTAGTTTGCTCAGAAACCTGATAAATTTCACCAAGATGAGCGTACTTGTCAGCCATTGCTACAAAGTTTGCGAGGCCGATTTGGTCTAGATAGCGGAATGCACCACCTCTGAATGGAGGGAAGCCGATACCATAGATCAGTGCCATGTCTGCTTCTTGCGGTGAAGCAACAATGTTTTCTTGCAGACACAGTAACACTTCATTGATCATTGGCACCATACAACGCTCAATAATCGTTTGTTTATCAAATTCAGTTGGTGCGTCACAAATACCGCTCAGCAACTCAAGCGCGCTGTCGTCTTTACTCTTCTTCAGACGACCTTTGCGATCTGGAGCGTATTGATAGAAGCCTTTTTGGTTTTTCTGACCAAAGCGCTCGGCACCCGCAAGTACTGCGACAGGATCTTTGTCTTTACGTGCCATGCGAGTAGGGAAGCCATCAGCCATTACGCCAGTACAGTGGTTTGCTGTATCGATACCCACTACGTCTAGTAGGTACGCAGGGCCCATTGGCCAGCCGAAGACATTTTCCATAACCTTATCTACTTTTGCGAAGTCAGCACCTTCTACAACAAGTTGGCTGAAGCCTGCAAAGTAAGGGAATAGAACACGGTTGACGAAGAAACCTGGGCAATCGTTAACAACGATAGGAGACTTGCCAAGCTTTAAGGCATAATCTACCACTGCGGCAACGGTTTCATCCGATGTTTGTTCACCACGAATGATTTCTACCAATGGCATTTTTGGCACTGGGTTAAAGAAGTGCATACCACAGAAGTTTTCTGGCTTCTCAAGTGCGGTGGCTAACTCATCAATGCGAATAGTCGACGTGTTTGAAGTTAGGATGGTACCTTCTGGCAGTTGCGACTCTAAACTCGCTAATACCGTTTTTTTGATTTTAGGGTTTTCAACAACGGCTTCTACGATGATGTCTGAACCTTGTAGGTCGTTATCGTTGAGTGTTGCTTTGATTTTACCCAAAGTGGCAATCATCTTGTCCATCGACATGTGGCCGCGCTGTACTTTTTTGCCAAGTAGCTTTGCAGCCTCACCCATACCAAGGTCTAGGGCACTTTGCTGGATGTCTTTCATGACAATTGGCGTACCTTTGTAGGCTGATTGGTAAGCGATACCGCCACCCATAATACCAGCACCAAGTACCGCAGCTTGTTTGATCTCTGTTTTACTTTGTTTCGCTTGTTTCTTGGCAACCGTTTTGATGTATTGATCCGCTAAGAAAATACCGGTTTGCGCTGCGGCTTCTGCCGTTTTGGCAAGCTTAGCAAAGTTTTGGTTTTCGAGTGCCATCGCTTCGCTGCGGCTAAGGTTAGCTGCTGCTTTAAGCGTTTGTACTGCCATCATTGGTGCAGGGTAATGACCTTTGGTTTTTGCCATGACTAAGCCTTCAGCCATACCAAAGCTCATGCCTTGTTCAACACGATTCATCTTCAATGGGTCAAGCTTGATTTGGCGTTTCGCGCGCCAATCCAATTTACCTGCAATGGCTTGCTCTAAGGTACGAATAGCGGCAGCCATGAGTTTGTCAGCAGGCACTACACCGTCAACCGCACCCACTTTTAGTGCGTCATTCGCTCGATTTTCTTGACCTGTGGTGATCCACGTCATTGCGTTGTCAGCGCCGATTAAGCGAGGAAGTCTTACGGTACCACCAAAGCCTGGCATAATGCCAAGCTTAACTTCTGGTAGGCCTATTTTTGCGTTGTCGGTTGCGATACGGTAATCCGTGGCAAGTAACCACTCGCAACCACCGCCAAGCGCGAGGCCATTTACTGCAGATAGTGTAGGGAAAGGTAAATCTTCTATTGCGTCGAAGACATCGGTTGCGGTTTTAATCCAACCAACAAGTTCTTCTTCTGGGCGTTGGAAAGTCGGAAGGAATTCAAAAATATCAGCGCCGACAATAAAGTGGTCTTTGTCGCTGGTAAAAATTAAGCCGTCGATGTCGTCGCGTTGGCTCAATTCGATAAGCGCTTCGTGGCTTTCCTTTAGTACTTGCTGAGATAGTTTGTTTACTGAGCCTGGTAGGCAAAACTTAAACTCAGCGATATTGCCTTTGCAAAAATCAACTACAAAGGACTCGCGTTTGATTAACATACATGTTCTCCCGTGCTTTACACTGGTACGATGAGTTGTAATTTCAATCAGTGTGGATCCTTTGGCGGCAAATTGCAATGAAAAATTTACCGCACATTTACTGAAATACCTGAGTCGGTTTGCTATGGTGGCTTTACGCACCTCGCATTTAGTGTCATTTATGAGCTCGCTCGCAAGTGACAAGCCGAATTTTGGTCTTCAGCGCCATCTTTAGATAAGCATAATTTGGCTGTATTTCAATTTAGGTGTGTATTCTTTTGGCAGATAAAAAAGGGTTTGCATGACATATTGGTTACCCCGCTTAGCTGCAGGCAGCTTATGTATGGTGAGCTGGCTCTGTGCAGCCGATAGCACTCACGACGAATTTAAAGAGGCTGAGCGTGTCGCTTGGTCTGGTAATTATAGTAATTTTAAAGCTGCAACAGCGCAGCTCGATCACCCACTTAAGCCGTACGTTGAAAAGGCGTTTTATGAACGTCATCCTAAGCTCAAGTACCAGCAAGAAATTCAGCACTTTTTAACGGTATACGAACACACCCCATTAGAATGGCCAGTACGCTCTGCTTGGCTCGATTATTTAAAGCGTCATGAAAAGAAAGCACGATTCATCGAGTTTTATCGTGAGACCAGCGATATTGAACTCAAGTGTACGTATTTAGCGTATCAGTTGGATTTAGGCGCTCCAAAAAAAGCCATTCTTGATCAGGTAACCGATATTTGGACGGTGGGAAAGTCTCAGCCTAAAGCCTGTGATGGCCTTTTTAGCCAATGGCAAAAGGCGGGGTATAGAACGCCTGAACGTGTCTGGCAACGTATTTCCAGTGCCGCGCAATCAGGTCAAACGTCACTGCTAGATTATCTTGAGAAGCTGTTACCAAAAAATGAGGCGTATCTTGCCGAGCTTTATAAAAAGGTTCGCCAAGATCCGAGTTCCGCAGCGGGGCTTTATCGTTTTGGTAAACGTACTGAAAAAGAAGCCGAAATTGCGGTATATGGTGTAAGGCGCCTAGTTTGGCGTGATCCTGATTTAGCACTGCGTGCATGGCAGAAGATGCAGGATATGTTTACCTTTACCCAACAGCAAAAGGATAGTGTTGCTTATCGTTTTGCTCTGGCGCTTGCGTCTAAAGGCCATGAAGATGCACGGTTTTGGCTTAATAAAGTGCCGAAATCGCTGCAGGACAAAAAGCTACTCCAGTGGCTGATGAGTAACATGCTGAAAGAACAAGATTGGGAAGGGATCTCGGCCTTATTCGTGGGTCACGAGCAGCTTAGCAATGGTCAACAATACTGGCTTGCATATAGCCTCGCGAAGCGTAGCGAATTGGCGAAGGCTAACGAGATTTGGCAGCAATTAGCACAAGAGCGTGATTACTACGGCTTTTTGGCTGCTGCCCGGTTAGGATTACCAGTCTCACTAAATGAAGAGCCGTTAAATGTTGACCCCAGCATTGTAGAAAGAGTATCTCATGCGCCTGGTTTTAAGCGAGCAAAGGCTTTATACGAGCTGGAAAGGTATACTCAATCACGCCGAGAGTGGAACTACCTTACTAACACCTCAAGCAAAGAGGAAAAGCTTGCAGCATCCATATTGGCCGCTGAGTTTGATTGGTACGACAGCACTATTTTTACTCTTGCACAGATCAAAGCTTGGGATTACGTTGATTTACGTTTCCCGATGGCGTTTAAAGATCTGTTCACTAAATATAGTGAGCGTAATCGAGTCGATATCGCATGGAGCATTGCGATTGCTCGCCGGGAAAGCTCTTTCGCTCCGGATGCGCGCTCGAGTGCGGATGCTCACGGTTTAATGCAGCTGCTGCCAAGCACCGCCAAATACGTTAATAACCGCAAGCGCGTGGCAAAAAATCGCCTATATCATCCGGCCACAAACATTCGTTTGGGGACTAGTTATTTAGAGTATTTGAAGCGTAAAAATGCCGGAAATGAAATTTTGGCGACAGCATCGTACAACGCGGGTTATCATAGAATTAAGCGTTGGCTGCCGTCAGAGGCCATGCCTGCTGAACTTTGGATTGAGCTGATCCCGTATCGAGAAACACGTGACTACGTGAAAAATGTGATGGCATATCGACAGGTTTACCATACCCGTCTTGGTCGTGATGGCAACATATTGGCAAGTATCTTGGATATGAAAATTGTGAAATAACCGCACATGGCTGGTGCTTAGACTCAGTTCGTCGTTTTTAGGTAGCAGCTATGATAGACTCGATAGTATGTGAATTTTTGAAAATGGGTACACCATGGATAAGTTAGCAAATTTATACGCAGAGCATATTGCCACGTTGCAACAGCGTACAAGAACGATAGTAGAACGAGAAGGACTGGATGGACTTGTGATCCATTCGGGGCAAGCAAAGCGTCAATTCCTTGATGATATGTACTATCCGTTTAAAGTTAACCCGCAATTTAAAGCTTGGTTGCCTGTTATCGATAATCCGCATTGCTGGATTGTGGTCAATGGCAGTGACAAGCCGAAACTCATTTTTTATCGTCCGGTTGATTTTTGGCATAAAGTGCCTGACGAGCCGAGAGATTTTTGGGCAGAGTATTTTGATATTCAACTGCTGGTTAAGCCAGATCAGGTTGAACAGCTACTGCCATACGACAAAGCAAACTATGCCTATATCGGTGAATATTTAGAGGTTGCACAAGCGCTTGGCTTTACTCAAGTGAATCCAGAGCCGGTGATGAACTTCTTGCATTATCATCGTGCATATAAAACTCAGTATGAAATGGCATGTTTACGTGAAGCGAGCCGTCTTGGTGTGCTTGGTCATATGGCGGCACGCGATGCCTTCTTTGCTGGTGGCTCCGAGTTTGAAATTCAACAAGCTTATCTTAATGCAACTCAGCATATGGAAAACGATACACCGTATGGCAATATTGTCGCCTTGAATGAAAATTGTGCGATTTTGCACTATACCCATTTTGAGCGTAAAGCGCCGAGTAAGCACTTGTCATTTTTGATTGATGCCGGTGCAAACTTTAACGGTTATGCGTCAGATATTACCCGCACTTATGATTTTGCTAAACAGGGTGAGTTTGCCGAGTTGGTGAAAGTCATGAACGATCACCAAATTGAGTTGGGTAAAGCATTACAACCGGGCAAACTATACGGTGAGCTGCATATCGATTGTCATAATCGCGTGGCACAAGTGCTGAGTGACTTTGGTATTGTTAAGCTTGATGCTCAGGCCATCGTCGAGAAGGGGATTTCTTCCACTTTCTTCCCTCATGGTCTCGGTCACCATATTGGTTTACAGGTACACGATATGGGCGGATTCATGGCTGATGAAGCCGGTACGCACCAAGCACCACCTGAAGGTCACCCGTTCTTGCGTTGTACTCGTAAGATAGAGGCTAATCAGGTGTTCACTATTGAGCCTGGGTTATACTTCATCGATTCATTGTTGGAAAACTTGGCGCAAACAGAAAACAAACAGTATATCAATTGGGATAAGGTTGATGCACTGAAGCCTTACGGTGGTATCCGTATTGAAGATAACATCATTGTGCATGAAGATAGACTAGAAAATATGACGCGAGATTTCGGCCTCGAGTAAGCTGACTTCTAGCGCTAAAAGTAAGTATATTTGGGGGCCGATTGGCTCCCTTTTAGTTTGGAACATTATGTCTGAATATTTCATTCCGAGTGGATCACTGAGTCATCATGAGGAAATTAAGAAAAGCACGTTTATCGTGCATTTGGCCCACACGCCAACCATCGAAGATGCTAAAGCGTTTATTAAACAGATTAATGACACGTATCCCGATGCAAGACACAATTGTTGGGCACACATCGCTGGGGCACCAGGTGGCAGCCATGTGTTAGGGTTTTCTGATGATGGTGAGCCTAACGGGACCGCTGGTAAGCCAATGCTTAATGTGCTGATGGGATCAGGGATTGGTGAGATCACTGCGGTGACGACGCGTTATTTCGGTGGTATTAAGCTCGGCACTGGGGGATTGGTCAGAGCCTATGGTGGTACGCTTAATAACGCGCTAGCACAGCTAAGCACGACTAAAAAGGTACCTGCTTCTATTATTGTTGGCCACAGTGATTACCATCTTCAAGGTGTGATAGAGCAGCTATTACAAAGTCAGTTTACAGTGCTAAATTTAGATAAAGAATACGCTGCTAATATTACCTGGAAAATAGCAGTAGATAGTCGTGAAACACAACAAATCATTGATGCTATTTATGAATTAACCAATGGTGTTGTATTATTTAAGCAACTCAAGGAGTAGGCTCTACTTCTTTACATTCACTAATTAACCTCTGGTTAAATAACAAAAAGCGCAGCGTACAAAATGCAATTTCGTACCATAATAAAAATACTCGGGCAGTTAGTCGCTCTATTTAGTATCACTATGGTGCCACCAGCCATTGTATCTTTGATATACAAAGATGGTGGTGGTGTACCTTTTGTTTTAGCTTTCATTTTTAGTGTGCTAATGGGTCTGTTTGCCTACTACCCAAACCGCAAGGAAAACGGCGATCTTAAAGCCAGAGAAGGCTTCTTAATCGTTGTCTTATTCTGGTTGGTACTGGGGTCGTTTGCGTCATTGCCGCTCATTTTCTTAGATAAACCGAATCTATCTCTAGCAGATGCCGTGTTTGAAGCTTTTTCTGGGCTGACAACTACAGGGGCTACGGTCTTGACGGGCATAGAACATTTACCCAAAGCGGTATTATTCTATCGCCAGCAGTTGCAGTGGCTTGGTGGTATGGGGATCATCGTATTGGCCGTAGCCGTTCTTCCTATGCTTGGGGTTGGTGGCATGCAGTTATATCGTGCCGAAACACCCGGTCCAGTTAAAGACTCAAAAATGACACCGCGTATTGCCGATACCGCCAAGCACCTTTGGTATATCTATGTATCTCTAACGGCGGCTTGTACGCTGGCTTACTGGATAGCAGGAATGAATTGGTTTGATGCTATCTGTCATGCGTTTGCCACGATAGCCATCGGCGGCTTCTCAACCTATGATGCTTCTATGGGTTACTTCGATAATCCATTTATTAATGTTATTTGTGTCGTCTTCTTGTTGATTGCTGCCATTAACTTCTCGCTACATTATGCTGCGGTATCGAGTCGCAATATTAAAGCCTATTTGCGAGATCCTGAGTTTAAAGTCTTTCTGTTTATCCAGTTAGCGTTGGTGGTGATTTGTTTTGCGGTATTGTCGTCAAACAATGTCTATGAAACGGGTGATGAGACCTTAGATCAAGCGATGTTTCAGGCTGTGTCAATTAGTACTACCGCGGGCTTTGCGACCGATAGCTTCTCAACCTGGCCGCTGTTTTTACCTATTCTCTTGATTTTCTCCAGCTTCATTGGAGGCTGTGCTGGCTCTACGGGTGGTGGTATGAAGGTTGTACGTGTCTTCTTGCTCTATTTACAGGGGATCCGTGAGCTTAATCGTTTAGTGCATCCGCGTGCTATATACTCGATAAAATTGGGTCGAAAGGCACTACCAGATAAAGTGGTTGAGGCTGTATGGGGGTTCTTCTCGGCTTATGCACTGGTGTTTGTGATTATTATGATTGCATTGCTGGGGACGGGACTCGATAACATTACTGCATTTTCAGCAACTGCGGCTTGTCTAAACAATTTGGGACCAGGGTTGGGAGACGTTGCGGCGCATTATGGTGATATTAGTGATACCGCGAAGTGGATCCTTACGCTTGCAATGGTCTTTGGTCGCTTAGAGATCTTCACACTGTTAGTCTTATTTACTCCTACCTTCTGGCGTGGGTAACTGTGCTTAAGTAGTGGGCTCTTTTGCTGAGAGCCTACAACTGACAGTGTCATTACCTCGTTTCTGCCACTCTAGTGACAAGTTGTCATCTTATTTTTGAACTTCGCAAAGAAGAAGTTAATAAAAATTTCAAAAACTCGGATTTTCGGGGTTTTCAAGTGTCAGTATTTTTACAACGATTTAACTTGGAGGCGACGATATTGCTTGCCACACGCTTTTCAGATAAAGGATTTAAAGTGATAAAGGGATTTGCTGCTAGCCATGAGCAGGGTTTAGGTATGCAGCTTATAGAACGAAGCGTAATACAGTTGAATAGCTTAATCGATGAAGTCGGTTACTTGCAGCTTAATCAGCTTACATTAGGTCGTGCCCAGAGTTATGACTTATTTCATCAAGTTGGCTGTGAGAGCGGTGCGCGTTTCGTTGTTCAAGTGATCTCAGAAAATGAGCTCTGGCAAAAGCGCCAGATACCAGCAATTGTCGATGATTTTGAGACTGAGGGAGTGGGCTGTTTATTCAAGCGTGATGTCTCGGGTATATTATTTGTTGCTAAGCGCAATAGCGAACCTATGATGTTGTTTATTGAAGCTGAAGAGCTCGCATTGCCACAAAGTTCACTCGAAGTACAAAGCAGAATGATGACCCTAAGAGATGGCGCATTAATGCTAAAAAGCCACTTTTTAGTAAAGTAATTGACCCCTTTTTAGGTATTGTTGGTAGTCGAAGAGTTGTAATTAATCTGAATTCAGTTTTAAATAGCCTTCCGCTAAAACTGCTACAATAAAAAAGTAGTAGAGTGAACTCAGGAAGGGTTGGATCCATGTTAAAAACTCAGGAGGTTGGGCAGGATACTTTGCTCACCGCTATCAGCGCAGGAAGTATTGTTGACTTAGAAATTTGTTTACCGGCAAATAGCAAAAGAGTAAAAACAGAATACGTCGGTATGCTCCAAGGGGCGTTTTTAATTCTTAACCATCCCAACCCTAAGCGATTAGGCGCGGCGCTGGACTTTGTGATGGAAGGGACTTCGGTTATCGTCCGAGCTTTGCTCGAGAATGGCGATGGGCAAGTCATTGCATTCAAATCGCAAATAAAAGCGGTCTCAGTCCATCCCGCGCGGCTTATTTTTCTTTATTTACCCGAAAAAGTACAAACCTACAAACTCCGCTCGCAAAACCGTGTGCCAACCTTAATCCCCGCAAAATTTCACTGCCATGGCAGTAGAGATGTTGGGGTAATAAAAGACATTTCACTTGCTGGTTTACAGCTAGACTTAACGTCGATTGATGCCGAGCATATGGAAGAGGGGCTGAAATGTGAGGTTTTCATTGAAGGAAAAGAAGGGAATCAGATCACGCTAGAGGGCGATATTCGGCGCATAAAGAGCCATGATAAAATCGTCTCTTTAGGTATTCACTTAACCTCAGCTCCGGACATAATCCGTAGTGTATTAAAAGATTACCTAATCGATTTGTCTATTTTTCAAGATCAACAAGATACCTAGGGCGCTTTAAACGAATAAAGCGCTTACTTGGAAGAGTTTTTCCACAACACCGATTTGTTTTTTGTCAATCAGGAACATGATCACATGGTCACCTGAGAGAATAATGGTATCGTCATGTGCGATCAGTACATCTTCATCACGGACAATTGCACCGATAGTCGCGCCCGGTGGTAATTTAATATCTCGAATTGCACGACCGACAACTTTAGAAGTGTTTTCATCACCATGTGCGACAGCTTCAATGGCCTCTGCTGCACCTTTACGCAATGAATAAACGTTAACGATATCACCACGGCGAACATGGGTGAGTAGTGCTGAGATAGTCGCTTGCTGTGGTGAGATAGCAATATCAATGTCGCCACCTTGCACGAGATCGACGTAGGCACCACGTTGAATAAGCGCCATAGTCTTTTGTACACCCATACGTTTTGCAAGCATCGCAGCCATAATGTTGGCTTCGTCGTCGTTCGTCACCGCGATGAACACGTCTACTTGTTCTATATGTTCTTCTGATAGCAGTTCTTGGTCTGAGGCATCGCCACAAAAAACCACCGTATTATCGAGCGTTTCAGACAATTGTGTGGCACGAGCTTGATTGCGTTCAATAAGTTTAACGCTATGGTTCTTGTCTAATGAGCTGGCCAGTCCCGCACCTATGTTACCGCCACCTGCAATCATAATTTTCTTGTAAGAGCGTTCGAGCTTTTGTAGCTCGTTCATGACCGCGCGAATATGCTTGGTTGCGGCGATAAAGAAAACTTCATCATCGGCTTCAATTATGGTGGTGCCGAGTGGTTTGATGGCTTTGCCTTGACGATAAATAGCGGCAACGCGGGTATCGACGTTTGGAATATGCTCTTTTAATGCAGAAAGTGCATAGCCAACGAGTAAACCGCCGTAATAAGCCTTAACCGCCACGAGTGACAGCATACCCTCGGCAAATTGCAGCACCTGCAAAGCGCCTGGATAATCTATTAGCCTGCGGATATATTGCGTTACAAGCTGCTCCGGTGCGATGTAATGGTCGACCGGTAGGTCGTCATTATGAAACAGCTTCTCTTTGTACTTTAAGTACTGCTCAGAGCGGATCCGCGCAATTTTGGTCGGCGTATTGAAAATACTATAGGCAACCTGACACGCAATCATATTGACTTCATCTGAGCTGGTTACGGCGATTATCATGTCGGCGTCTTCAGCACCTGCTTGACGTAAGATCTCAGGGTGAGCACTGTGGCCAGTGACTCCCTGTAAATCGTATTTGTCTTGCAGCTCTCTTAAGCGCTCGCCATCGATGTCGACAACGGTAATTTCATTTTCTTCACCGACGAGGTTTTCTGCCAGTGTCCCGCCGACTTGGCCGGCGCCTAAGATGATGATTTTCATATTGGTTAGGTCGATTTTCTATTATTGTTTTGTCAACTTTGCGTAGTAAAACCCATCGCTCAATCCGGGTAATAGCTGCAAGCCTGGTTGTGTTTGTGTGTCTGCATCATGCAAAGGTATAAGCGTCGCATCAGGGGTCACAGAAAGAAAGCGTGCGATCTGTTGCTGGTTCTCTTGCGGCAGTACCGAGCAGGTAGCATAAACTAGTGTGCCACCGGGCTTAAGCAATGGCCAGATTTTATCAATAATTTGTGCCTGTAACGTCACCAAGTTATCAATATCAGAAGCGCGTCTTAGCCATTTGATGTCAGGGTGTCTTCTAATAACGCCAGTTGCAGAGCAAGGTACATCCAATAAGATGCGATCATATTGCTCGCCATCCCACCATGCTTCGGGGTCACTTGCATCGCCCTCAAGGCATTTGGCCGACAATCCGATACGCTCAAGGTTTTGCTCTACGCGTTGCAAGCGATCACCATCAGCGTCAATTGCAGTCACTTTGGCGTCTGCTAACTCCAAAATATGGCAAGTCTTACCGCCTGGGGCGGCACAAGCATCAAGGATATTTTCACCTGCTTGTGGTGCTAATAATCTCGCTGCTTTTTGGGCGGCTGCATCCTGCACTGAGCAAGCGCCAGCGGCAAATTGTGGTAGCGCATAAACGTCAATCGGGCTATCAAGCAAGATCCCGTCCGGGTATTCGCTATGAAGCTGATAGGCTACCCCTTCTTGGTCTAGCAGAGCTGCGTAATCGGCAGTAGAGAATTGCGATTGGTTTACGCGCAGCCACATTGGTGCTTGTTGTTGATTCGCTTCTAAAATAGCTTGCCATTGAGTTGGGTAAGCCGCTTTTAGTTGATTGATAAACCAGCCCGGGTGGTTGTATAAACAAGCTGGGATTTCGGCTGCACTGGTTTCTAGTTCGACCTGATGACGTTGGAAGCTGCGTAAAATTGCGTTAACTAAGCCTTTCATGCCAGGCGCTCTTAGTGGCGTGAGTGCGTTTACAGTTTCGGCTACTGCAGCATGAGCTGGTACGCGCATATGTTGTAGTTGGTAAATACCCACATACAGCAAAAACTGGAAAACACGGCGCTTACCTTTAAGCGGTTGCTCAAGTAACTGCTGGCAATAGTGTTCAAGTGAAGGCAAATATCTTAATACGCCGTAGCAAATTTGCTGTAGCAAGGCTTTGTCTTTACCGTCTAACTGGCTGGTGGCAAGTGGTAGTTGAGCACTTAACGACGCGCCTTTATCGACGACTTGAAATAGGGTTTGGGCAGCGAGTGCGCGTACATTACTCACGCGTCACCAACCTTAGCACCAATTGCTACCCAGTCGGCTCGACCATTCAAAAAGTCTTGTGCAGACATGGGCTTTTTACCTTGTGGTTGCAAGGTGTGAATTTCCAATGCCTGTGTGCCACAGGCAATTACGATACCGTGTTTGTCTGCACGTAGCACATGACCTGCATCACCTTGCTCATCTATTACCTTCGCTTGCCAAATCTTGACGCTGTTACCTGCCATATTGGTAAAGCAAACCGGCCATGGATTAAATGCGCGGATGTTACGTTCAATTTGCGCAGCTTCCATCTGCCAGTCAATGTCGGCTTCTTCTTTGCTTAGCTTCTTAGCATAATTCGCTAGTGTATCGTCTTGCTTTTCTGGCGTGATCTCGCCCGCAGATAAGCGTGCTAGTGTATCAATAAGCGCGTCAGGGCCAAGTTCAGCAAGCTTGTTGTAGAGATCTGCACTAGTATCAGTAGCTGTAATAGGGCAGCGAGAGATGTGCAACATATCACCGGTATCTAGGCCCTCGTCCATTTGCATGATCGTTACGCCAGTTTCATTGTCGCCAGCCCAAATAGCACGCTGAATAGGTGCTGCGCCTCGCCATCGCGGTAAAATTGAGCCATGAACATTCAGGCACCCGAGTCGAGGAGTATCTAAAATAGCTTTTGGTAATAATACCCCGTAGGCAACAACAACCATGACATCGGCGCCAAGTGCAGCTAGTTCTGCCTGTGCTTCCGGTGTTTTTAATGATTGCGGTTGTAGCACTGGCAGGTTGTGTTCTTGTGCTAGCACTTTTACTTCACATGCTTTGAGCTTTTTACCACGTCCAGCCGGGCGGTCGGGCGGGCAGTACACTGCCACGACGTCATGTTGTGATTGAATAAGTGCGTCAAGGTGGCGCGCTGCAAAGTCAGGCGTGCCTGCGAAAACGATACGCAAAGGATTACTCACGAAATACCCTAAAGTCAGTTAGTTGGAGGTTGGTTAAGCTTGCTTCGCAGCGAGCTTAGCTTCTTTTTCGAGCTTCTTACGAATACGATCACGCTTTAGTGGTGATAGGTAATCGATAAATAGCTTACCAACTAAATGGTCTAATTCGTGTTGAATACAAACGGCAAGCAGACCATCTGCGTCTAATTCATACGTTTCACCATGTTCGTTTGTTGCCTTTACCGTGACGGTTTCAGCACGATCTACTTTTGCGTATGAATATGGCACTGACAAGCAGCCTTCTTCACTCACAGTAGAACCATCGCGTTTGGTTATTTCTGGGTTGATTAATACGCGCGGTTCGTCGCGCTCTTCAGAAACGTCAATAACGACGATTCGCTGATGAATATCCACTTGCGTAGCCGCAAGGCCGATACCATTTTCATCGTACATAGTTTCCAGCATGTCTTTAACTATTTGACGTACTTCGTCATTAACCTCTGCTACAGGCTGTGCGACAGTGCGTAAACGCTCATCTGGGAACTTTAAAACTTCTAATATGGCCATGATTACCCTAAATCAATTTATCGTGTAAGCTGTTGTAAGCTAGTGTATGGTCTTATTTTAGCCATTCAAGTTCCCCTTTAACAGGTTTTGGTGGATAATAACCAAAAATAACCACAAGGAAGCCATCATGAAATATCCGATTGCTGCATTAATACTCGCTGGCTGCTCAGTTTTCTCTGTGAAAGCGGACACTTTGTCTGTAAAAGCAGATGCGCCGCAGCGTTATGTGGTGAAAAAAGGCGATACCTTGTGGGATATTTCAAAAATGTACTTACGTTCTCCATGGAAGTGGAAGCAATTGTGGCAGTGGAACCCTAGTATTCAAAACCCAGATCTGATTTATCCAGGAGACAGTCTTAAACTACTCTACGATGAAAATGGTAATCCGATGCTGGTGTTAGACAAAGGGGTGAAGAAACTGTCGCCGCATACGCGTATTGTTAACCAAAAAGCGGCTGCCATTCCTACGTTACCACTCCCTATCATGGAACCTTTTTTGCGTTTTGAGCAAGCGCTTTCTGAGTCGGAGTTTTCTGATAGTCCAATAGTACTGGGAGCCAATCGCAATATTAAAAATGCGACTCCGGGTCATCTCTTGTACGTTAAAGCTGATTTAGTCAAAGGCGGGCACTATGCCATCTATCGTCGTGGTGAAACCTACCGTACCTTAGACAACCAACAACTGCTTGGCTTGGAAGCCGTGTTAGTTGGTTCAGGCCATGTGGTTGAGCAGGGAGATATCGTGGCGGGGCGTCCAGCAAAGCTACAGTTAGAAGTTGCCAAACAAGAGGTTAGGGCCGGGGATATTGTACTACCCATATCTACAGGACAAAGTTTTCCGGCACAGTTTTCTATGTCTCGCCCTGAGCAGCAAACTTTGGGCCGTATTATTGCGAGCGATAATAAACTCAGAGAGTTTAGCACCATGAGCGTAGTGGTGCTGGATGTGGGCAGTAAAGCGCAGCTAAAAGAGGGACATGTCCTTGATATCGTAAGGCAATCGCCTACAGTTATAGAAAGCCAGCACGGTCCGCGCTATATTGAAGATGCATCAAGACTCGACAAACTGATCACCGAAATGGGATCTTGGTTTGGTGAGGAAAACGATGACGATAGCGTGGTATGGCATATGCCAAAGGAAAAAGTCGGTGAGCTAATGGTCTTTAAAGTGTATGAAGACTTAAGCTACGCTATGGTTGTTGAAACTTCGGAGCCGATCCGCGTTGGTGATCATGTACAAGCATTCAAGGAAACTGCCAGTAATTAAGTGGTAGAATTTCTCCTTGAGTGAGTCAGTAAACTCAAGGAGAGAGTATGAAACAAGCTAAACTAGCTCAAGCTTTGGCATTAACCCTGTGCCAAGGGCTGGGTATCAAAACCATCACCGCATTACTTAATCACGTCCCCCTTGCGCAATTATTCACATTAAACCAAGATGAGCTTTGTAAGCTTGGGCTGCAAGAAAATATTGCTGCTAACTTAGCGAGCACAGATTGGTCTCGTATCGAGCACATATTGGCTTACTGTCAACGTCAGCAAATTCATGTTGTATCTTTGTTTTCTCCTGAATATCCCGAGCAACTAAAAGAGATCTGTAACTCTCCCTTAGTACTATTTTGCAGAGGGAATATTGCGTTATTAAAACAACCACAAATTGCGATTGTTGGCAGTCGCAGTTCAACGAGAACCGGGCTTGGGCTTGCACATGAATTTGCACAGGGCTTAAGTCGTTCTGGGTTGGTGGTGACGTCGGGTATGGCAAGAGGGATTGATGGCGCAGCGCACCAAGGTGCACTTGATGTTCAAGGAGGAACCATTGCCGTGCTAGGGACAGGTGTTGATGTTGTTTACCCCAAACGCCATCAACGGCTTTATGAAGAGATCGTACAGCATGGTTTGGTGGTGAGTGAATTCTTACCAAACACTCAAGCAAATAGTAATCATTTTCCGCGGCGTAATCGCATAATCTCGGGTTTATCTTTGGGTGTTTTGTTGGTTGAAGCCGAAGTAAAAAGTGGTTCGCTGATCACCGCACGCTATGCGCTGGAGCAAAACAAAGAAGTGTTTGCGATCCCTGGCTCAATTAAAAATCGATTAAGTAGCGGTTGTCATTACCTGATCAAGCAAGGGGCAAAACTCACCGAAAATATTGAGGATATTTTGGAAGAAGTGAGCTTTTTTTGTGAAAACAGTCTATATAGTATAGAAATAGGGGAGCAAAAAGAGGAGCAATGTCCCGTATTAGAAAACCTTGGCTTTGAGGTGACGTCAGTTGACACTTTAACGCAAAGGACCCAGTGGCCAGTAGAGCAGGTGATTGCCAGACTATTGGACCTAGAACTCGAAGATAAAGTAGAGCGTGTACTCGACGGCTACATAAAACTCGCGAGGGGTTAAGAAGATGTTTGATATTTTAATGTATTTATTTGAGAACTATATTCACAGTGAGGCAGAAATCTTTGTCGAACAAAACGAACTCACCGATGAACTCCTTCGCGCCGGCTTTAATCAAGGCGAAATATACAAAGCGCTTGATTGGCTTGAGCAACTTGCAGATTTACAACACAGTGACGAAAACCCCTATTTAAATGCTAAACCGGACCATGCAACACGGATCTACACCGACAGCGAGTGCAATATGCTAGACGTTGAGAGCCGTGGTTTTTTAATGTTTGTGGAACAAGTCGGAGTGATTGACAGTACCACCAGAGAAATGGTGATGGATCGTTTATTCGCGTTGGATAAAACCTATATCAGCCTAGATGATTTAAAGTGGGTGATACTAATGGTGCTATTTAATGTGCCGGGTAAAGAACATGCTTATGCGCAGATGGAAGATCTGATTTTTACCGAGCCTGCATCTGTAGTTCATTAACTCTGTTCTAGCATGACAAGTTTCCTTCGGTAAGTTGAGGTTCTGACCTCAGCTTACCGCCTTTCAAATAATGTTCCTGCTTAGTTGAAAACACTGATATCAAATACTTGCAAGGAGGAATTTCCATCATTTCCTTGACCCTAAAAACGAGGCTATTATATTAGGCGCATACTTGCACAAGGGGGCGGTGGTAAAGCGATGAGTAAAATAGACCATGCATTATTTAATGCAGACAAACATGCATTAGAAAAAGAGTATGAAGTATGCCCAGAATGTGGCTCTGAGCTGGTAATCAAAAACAGTAAAAATGGTCCATTTATTGGCTGCGCTAGCTACCCAACTTGTGATTATATTCGCCCACTCGCACATCATGATAGCCATGTAATTAAAGTACTAGAAGATGTGGCTTGTCCTGAATGCGGCAAAGATTTAGTGATAAAAAATGGCCGCTATGGCATGTTTATTGGCTGTACGGGGTATCCTGATTGCCACTATATTGGTCATGAAGATGCGCCACCCACAGCGGCGTTGCCAGCGTGTCCAAAATGCCAAAAAGGCAACCTAATTCAGCGTAAAAATAAGTTTGGTAAACACTTTTATAGTTGTGACACTTATCCAAGTTGTAAGTATACCTTGAACGCCAAGCCTGTAGAGCAGACCTGCCCTGAGTGTCATTGGCCCGTGCTGGTGGAGAAAACCCGAGCGGGTAAAGCTGTGCTACAATGCCCGCAGAAATCATGTCAAAAGATAGTGGAAATACCGTGAGTAATGACAATAAAGCGGATGCTGCGACAATAACAACGCCTGAGTCAGCACTTCAAGCTGGCGAAGTGATCTGTTATCCAACGGAAGCCATTTATGGTTTAGGTTGTGATCCTGATAACCAAAATGCGGTCACTAAGTTACTAACAATCAAATCTCGACCCATAGAAAAAGGGTTAATCTTAATCGCCGACAATTATGGTCAATGTTTGCCCTACGTGGATGACAATAAAATCCCGATGGATAAGCGCGCTGATATTTTTTCGTCATGGCCTGGCGCCATTACTTGGTTATTGCCAGCGAAAGCCAGTACGCCGCATTGGTTAACAGGGGGACACGACACTATCGCTATTCGTGTTACTAGCCACCCCATTGTAAAGCAGTTATGTCAACGCTTTGGTAAGCCGATTGTATCTACCAGTGCCAATGTAACGGGTCAAACTCCAGTTGCTTCGTTGTCGGAAGCTCGTAGCCAGTTTGGCTCACAAGTTGGCTATTATGTTGAAGGTGAGTTAGGCGGTAATACGACCCCAAGCGTCATTAAAAATGCAATGACTGGCCAAGTGATCCGAGGATAAAAAGTACCATGAGTAAAATAAACCTAGAGACCGTTAAAGCCTTTTTATTACAACTACAAGATAATATCTGCCAAGGCTTAGGGGCTGCCGATGGTAACGCTCAGTTTGTTGAAGATGCCTGGGAGCGTGCTGAAGGTGGTGGCGGTCGCACTCGCGTGATCCGTAATGGCGATGTTATTGAGCAAGGCGGGGTAAACTATTCACATGTTTTTGGCGCTTCTATGCCAGCCTCAGCGACGGCGCACCGTCCAGAGTTAGCAGGCAGAAGCTTCCATGCCTGTGGGGTATCTTTAGTGATCCATCCCAAGAATCCCAATATTCCAACTAGTCACGCCAATGTGCGCTTTTTCATTGCTGAGAAAGAAGGTGAAGAGCCGATTTGGTGGTTTGGTGGTGGTTTTGATTTAACGCCATTTTATCCAGTTCTTGAGGATGTGAAGCACTGGCACCAAGTTGCAAAGGATTTGTGCGCACCATTTGGTGACGCGGTATACGGTGACTACAAAAAGTGGTGTGATGAATATTTCTATTTAAAACATCGAGATGAGACTCGAGGTGTGGGTGGTTTATTCTTTGATGACTTAAACCAATGGGGCTTTGAAAAGAGCTTTGCATTTATGCAAGCTGTTGGTAACGGCTTCCTTGATGCTTATCTGCCTATTGTTGAAAAACGCAAAGATACACCGTATAGCGAACAAGAGCGTCAATTCCAGCTATATCGCCGAGGCCGTTACGTTGAATTTAATCTGGTATGGGATCGAGGCACATTGTTTGGTCTACAAACAGGTGGACGTACCGAGTCTATTTTAATGTCGATGCCACCATTGGCACGTTGGGAGTATGACTTCCAGCCAGATCCAGGATCGAAAGAAGCTGAGCTGTATAATTATCTTACGCCAAAGAATTGGTTGGCGATGTAATAGAGTAAAAAGGAGCCTCGGCTCCTTTTTACTTTTAGCGGTTCACTTAGTTTAATTTAAATCCGCGTACTTGCTCATCCAAATCGCGCGCAAGGGTGAGCAACTCTTCACTGATCTGTTTAGAGCCGTGGGCATCAACTAGTGAGCGCTCAGCATTATCGCTAATCGCCACTACGCTACGATTGATTTCTTCAGCGGCCAAGTTTTGCTGCTCAGTGGCATCGGCAATTTGCAGGTTTAAGGCATTAATTTCGTGCATCTGTGTCGAGATGTCTTTAAGCGCTTGTGCCACTTTCTTGACCTGGTGTGCGCGGTCATCTGCTTCTTCGCAAGAAGCACTCATTGCTGCCACGGTTTGTTGTGCCTCGGACTGTAGCTTATCGATAGTACGTTTGATTTCATCGGTTGAGTCATGTGTTCGTGTCGCAAGTGTTCTGACTTCGTCCGCAACAACCGCAAACCCTCTTCCTGCTTCCCCGGCGCGCGCGGCTTCTATTGCTGCATTGAGCGCTAAGAGATTGGTTTGCTCCGCGATACTACTGATCACTTCGAGTACTTTACCCACTTCAAGAGTTTGTGCTTGAAGCTGAGAAACTTGTTCTGCAGCTTGCCTTACATCTTGTGCTAATTGGTTGATACTTTGCTCAGTATGATTAGCAACAGCCATGCTTTCCTCTGCGAGGTGATTGCTGCTATCCGACTTTTCTGATGCAAAGTGGGTGGTATTTTTTACTTCACTTGAAGAGCTTTCAAGCTCATTAATCGCGGCTGCAACAGAGTCCGTCCCTTGTTTTTGCTGTTGAATGGCAAGCTCAGTGGTTTCCGCTGAGGCATATATAGATTCTGCTGAGTGAATAAGTATTTTCGAAGAGTTGGATAACTGCGCAATATTGTCTTTAAAGCTATCCATCATTTTATTGAAGTTAATCGCCAAGCGTCCAAGCTCGTCATCGACTTGGTCGTCTATTCGTAATGATAGGTCTTTATTCGTCGTTGCTAGGCGCATGGTTCGGCCTAGCGTTTTTAGTCGTACTATAAAGAGCTTCCTAAAAAGTACGCCTAAAATCACAAAGGTGGTAATAAAGATAGCAGAGAGAAGCGCAGTGCTAAACCATGTATTAGTGTGTACCGTATTATCAATATCATCCAAAGAGTAGCTGATCCGCACAACACCGAGCACATCGCCTTCCTTTGCCTGATGACAACCCAAGCAATTTGTTCCTTTATAGCTTTCTTTGGCCACCATCGGCTTTAAATAAGTCATGATGCGACTACCGTCGCGCTGTTCAATAACTAAGGTTTCTTTCCCGTTCAATGCATCAAACTCAGCCTCAGAGTTAGGTGCTTGATTTGCATTACCTGGACCGTAAAGCTTATTAACTTGCTCGGAGCGGATAATATGCGCATCTTCGATATTTGGATGATTGCGAATTTTATCACTCAGAATTTCACGGTTTGCCATGGTGCCGGTCAGCATCATAGTATTGATAGAGTCAAAGTAATTATCTGCCAGTAGCTTAATATTACTTTCGACGGTTTCTTCAGCGAGCGTCTTTTGTTGACTGCTGCTACTAAGGATACTGGCAATCAAGACGAGCACGCCCGTCACTGCCAGTAACGCATAAATTTTATGTTGAATAGATTTCACACGCATCGCACCTGTACACAATTAGAACAGTGATTATGCATCTCTACTCAAGAACGGGATTTGACCTAGCGCAAAATAGCCGTGTAATTTTAATTAACTAATACTTTAGTTTTATTCCTGATTAATCATATGTGTCGCAAGCTGAGCGAGGGACTGCCTTAATCCTTCTCTTAATAATGGATTTCCTACCTCTAAGTCCAATGCTTTATTCATGCAGTGCATCCATTGATCCCGCAAATCTTGGTCGATAGGAAAGGGCATATGGCGCATTCTTAAACGTGGGTGGCCGTATTTTTCTGCAAAAAGATCTGGCCCGCCTAACCAACCAGAAAGAAATTCAAAAAATACCTGTCTGATCCTATCTAATGGTTGTGGATGCATATCGTAAAGCGGCTTTGCATAGGGGTCGGTTGCCATAATATCGTAAAAGCGGTTAGCAAGATCGCGCGCGCCTTGTTCTCCACCAATGATTTCATAAGGTGTTTTTTCTGGAGTGGGGGCACTATTTGTTTGTTCTACGGTTGCATCTTTATTAAAGATACGTTTAATTAACTGCTTCATAATGACTCTTTCAAGGCGCTCTTATAACGATGGACAAATACGCGGTATTCGGTAATCCGATAAAACATTCTAAATCGCCAGCAATCCATGCGCAATTCGCACAGCAATGCCAGCAGCAATTAGAATACGAGGCTATTTTGGCACCAGAAGATGCCTTTATTCAAACTGCATCGACATTTTTTGCCCAAGGTGGCTGTGGTGCGAATGTGACTTTACCTTTTAAAGAGCAGGCATTTGCCTTTGCGGATACCCTCACCGAACGAGCTAAGCTCGCTGGTGCCGTCAATACCCTAATCAAACAGCAAGATGGCAGTATTACAGGCGATAATACTGATGGTGCAGGTCTGGTGCGAGATCTCATGAAACACCAAACTAAACTTGAGGGAGCTAACGTACTATTGATTGGTGCAGGTGGCGCCGCCAAAGGCTGTATCTATCCGCTCCTCCTGGCCGGAGCAAAACGGATTGTCGTGACCAACCGTACTGAGTCAAAGGCATTGCAACTAGCAGAGCAATTTGCCACGTACGGAGAGGTTACAGGGTGTGGCTTAAACAATACCCCCGACATTGGTTTCGATATTGTGATTAACTCCACCTCATCGAGCATCACAGGGGAAGTGCCAGACGTTAGCCCTACTGTTATTACATCCTGCTTAGTCGCCTACGATATGTTCTACAGCGACCAGCAAACAAGTTTCTTAGGCTGGGTGGCGCAACACAATCAACAAACGCAATTGATAGATGGCATAGGTATGTTAGTTGAGCAGGCCGCTGAAGCGTTTTACCAATGGCGAGGGGTGAGACCTGATACGTCCGAAACATTTAGGCTTATTAGAGGGTAAATATGAACCAAGCAATACTGTTTAATGATGACATCAGTTATCAACAAGGAGAATTAACGTTTACGGCGATGGCCAGTGGTCAGCTGATCCGCTGTAAAATTGCAACCAAGCTTGAGCTGGAAGCCGCAATAGCACACTTTGCTCAGCACCAATTCGATTATGAAATGCAGGCTGAGCAATTAATAGAGGATGAAGCGTTTAATGAGGCAGGAGAGATAAACTTAGCTTTCCTCTAAATATTCATCTTTCAGTTCCACGTAATTTTGAGCAGACACTTTCAAAAATTGTAGCTCTTGTTCGGTGAGGGGTCTGGCTTGTTTTACCGGACTACCGACATATAAAAAACCGGACTCAAGATTTTTATTAGGCGGGACAAGTGCACCACCACCAATAATAACGTCATCTCCTACGGTGACGTTATCCATAATAATTGCACCCATACCTACGAGAATACGATTACCAAGTTTGCAACCATGCAACATGACTTTATGACCAACAGTCACATCATCACCAATAATAAGCGGGTAACCGTCAGGTACTGAAGCGCTCTTTCTTGTTAAATGCAGTACGCTGCCGTCTTGAACATTGGTTCGTTTCCCTATCTTGATGTAGTTCACATCGCCTCTGGCTGCAACCAATGGCCAAACGCTGCTGTCTTCGCCAATTTCAATATCACCGACCAAAACGGATGATTCATCAATATAAACGCCTTGTGCCAAGCGCGGGGATTTACCTTTATAACTTCTAAGCATGTCTAGATTACTCATCTCTCGTGTCTTGTGTCACTAGTGTAGAGTGTTGAATTGTAAAACTCTAGTACGAAAAAACTGCAAAAAGATAAGAAAAAGTGTCAAAAATAAGCGTTTCGCTTCATTTTTGCTCGAACAAACGTTTTTTCGCAATTTTCTTAAAAAAAAGGTTGCACTAAAATCGGATCGCCCTATAATGCGACCCCACTGAAACGGGGCGCCACGCTGAAAAGCAAAGCAGCAACGAGTTAGCGTCAAGTAAAACTTAAGTTCGAAACTTCTGCTAAAGAAATTCAAAATTAAGTGTTGACAAAAAATCGGGAATGCTTAGAATGCACATCCCTCGAAACAACGAAATGTTTCGAAACGTTCTTTAAAAATAT
>NZ_JANHZS010000024.1:0-106202 GCF_041414765.1 Pseudoalteromonas sp. DY56-GL79
CATAGCCCCAAGCCGATGGTGTTTACCGCTACAGTGCGCTCGCTGTCGGGGTCAAAGGCCAATCCTCATCTAGATACTCAAGGGCAATATGCCACGCAAGTATATTTTGATAGTCAGGTGACCGAGTCGGTAAAGCGTCTCACACAATATGCCTGTCGCGGTCAAAAGCAACCGACAGGGTTACACTTTCCACTGCTGCCAGACAGTAATGTGCTCATCGGTTGTATGAACAACGACCCAGACCAAAGTTACCTGCTAGGGTTTGCCCTTAACGACACCCAACCATCGGTTGTTACTAGCGCCAATAACGCCCAAAACGTATTGTGCTCTCGCGGCCAAAACCTGTTGATGTTTGATGACACCCCAAATACCCCGCATATTGTGTTGCAAACCCTAGCGGGCAATCAGCACTTGGTGTTACATGAGGATAAAAAGCAGCCTTACATTCACTGGCTTGCGCAACTTGGCGCAATGAATATTTTTGCAGCCAAAGACATACAACTTGGCAGTGTTAAAAGCGCAATTCGACTACTCACCAATAAAACCTTTATTGCCAGCGCCAAACAACAACTGGCACTGGAGAGTAAAAAGTCGGTGATTATTGATGCAGCAACCAACCTAGACGTCACCGCCAATCAAATTGACGCCAGCGCCAAACAAGATTTGACCCTTAAGGCCGGTCGCAGCCATCGCAGTGTTATCCAAAGTGATATAACACTCAAGGCAGACAACAACCTCACCATCACCGCGCCGGCGGGAAGTCAAATCATTCAAAGCCAAGGTAATATCACAGTAAAAGGCAGTGGCTCTGGCAACCTCACTCTTGCCAATGGCGGCAGTGAAATCAGTATTGACTCAAGTGGTAACGTCAACATCTTTGCAAACAAGTTACTGACCTTAAAAGGCAAAGCCATGACCGTGTTTGACGGTAGCATGGAGCAAGATATTGGTGGTAAGCAAAGCGCCACTATGCCGAGTGTACCGCAAATAGCGCAGATAGCAGCAAATCAACGCTTGTCGTTAACCGCTGATGGTACGGCATCACTTGCTGATAAAACCATTGACCTTTCGTATTTTTATAGCGACGGCACACCAGTAGAAGACATTGATTACGAAGTCGTGATGGATAACGGCAAAAAATACACCGGCCAGCTTAGTGGCGGTACCGCAGAAGTCATTGATGTGCCTGCTGGGAATTATACCGTGAGCTACATCGGCGAGGACGAAGAGAAGATTATCTCGTTACGCCAAGAGCTTCGCACGGCCCTTGACCAAATGGTTGCAGAAATCCGCAAGCAAGCTGACATTCAAGAGCGTCTGATTGATGACGAAAATCTTGGGATGCAAGGACTTATCTATAGCGGTGCTTTCTTATACGGGCTTTATCAGCAAGGAGAAAGCATTGTAACGGGAGTTGCAGATTTAGTCGAAGGCACAGCAGGGGCAATTTATGATGTTGGCGCAGCAACTTTCCGTATTTTGGGCCACCTCGCAACTGGCGATGTGGAAGCTATGCGGGCAGAGTTACAGCAAATTATGTCAACTGCCTCAGAGTCCATTAATGGCATCGTTGAAGCGTTTGAAACATTAGTTATAATTGCAGAAGATGAAGAAGCGCGTACTTTACTTGCAAACTTTCCAGCACGTTACTTTAATGCCCATTCCAGTGTTGAACGTACCAGAATGGCAGGTCGCTTGTCGTTTGAAATACTGCTTGCCCTTGCCACCTTTGGTAGTGGTGCAGTGGTTTCAGCTATCGCAAAATCCAATTACTTTGTTAAAGCAACCCGCGCACTGGAAAAGCTCACTCAAGCCACCAAGTTAAAACGCTTAAATTACACTCGCTCGGGTACAACTGAAAAAGTACAATTAGACCGGATCCCAAAGGTCGAAACCGACATTGACGACGTTAAAAGAATTGAGTCTGTCGCACCCGTCTCAGTTGCATTAAAAGTTAACCCAAGGACGCATGTTCAAATATTATTGGATGACTTTTTAAGTGATGCACCAGAGCATGTAAAGAATAATTACCGAGTTGCATTACGAGATGGAAAACCTTATATAACAAGACGAAACCAAACGGTCAGTGACCAATTGCAGTATGTTGACGGCCAAATTGTTTTCGCCTCGAATAGAATTGATACACCTAATAAAGTCTTGCAACGCTTAAAGGTTGACCACAAATCACTCACTCCAGCGGCAAAACAAAAGCTTAGTGCGCTAGAGGCACAAAGAAATCAAGCCATCGCCAAACGCGATGCTGCATTAAAGTCTGGTAATGCAGAGCACCTTAAAGCTGCATATAAAGATATGCGTGCAGCCAGTGAAGAGCTGGGTGAAGAAGCAGCCCGGATCTTCGTAGAACAAAATTATCCAGGAGCAACGCCACTGAGGTCAAAGTTGCTCACAGATGGTAAGCAAGGACAATTTGACCAATTATATCAAACCAAAGACGGTCGACTCCTAGTTATTGAAGCCAAAGGTGGTAGCGCAACTTGGGGGAGTCGAATGGCCGGAACAAAGCGTGCTCAGCAAGGCTCAAGAGCCTATATGGATTCAATTTTTAAGAATTATGAAAAGAAACTAATAAAATATAAAGCTGATCCGAAATATGGTGACCCAAATGAGGCTAAGTTTAACGAGCAGGTTAAAGAATTAAACCGAATGCTCGAACACTATAAAGATATGATTAAAATGGACGGTATTATTGATGACCCAATTGAATATATTGGTGTACAACAAAAAGCTTCTGATGCTGGAATTAAAGGAGCCATTGATGCCACCATATTTGATATTAAAAATATAGAAAAGGGATAGAAAATGATTAAAAATCATTATACGTACGCACAGGCCAGCTATGAAGATAGCCAAGACTCATACAATAGGTTTCCTGACGAATTAACACTCACCGCAATTAGAAATAAACCGCAAAGTGCTTTGTCTACGTTTTTAACAACCAACTTAAGAACATTCCCACTAGAAGCCCTTGAAAACCCAAACAGCAAAAATGCATGGAAATACCTCACGCGTGCACAAGAATTAGGATTGGGAATTTTTCAATCTAACGATAATCCAAGTAAGCCATTTCAACTACACTACGATAACCAAGTTATTGAAGTAGTCGGGGCATTAGACCCTGAAGGCGCTGATATTTTTAATTGGCCAAAGGCTATGTATCTTGCAATAATTACGCGAAATCAAGATGCGATTGATTATCTAATTCAAGTTGATGATTCAGTTTTTAAAGCGGCTAACTATGCTGAGCAATTCACTCCTTTTGATTACGCGCTAGTTGATTTGCTCAAAGCCATTTTTACGCCTGACGCAGACTTAGCCTCGGCAATTGAAAAAGCATTAATTACCAGTAATCCAGACGATTACAAATACGATGAGGCTTATCACTATGCTAGTAGACTCTACTGGCCCGTAGTTTCTGTCATTTTAGGTATATTTACCGATGATGGCGGCGTAGAGTTTAATCAGGCGATTGAAAAGGCAACGCTACTTCATAAAGAATACTACGATACCAAAGAAGAGAAATTTGAAATTGATGGCGCACTATCCATTCCCCTCACTGCCATGGCTTCATTAGCAAAAGACATCAAAGGTTACGACTTGACCACAGAAAATGGCTATATACCTGAGTGGTTGGTAAACCCTAACCCACCAAAATGATAAAGGTAAATTAAAAAAGAAGTCTAATTTGATAAACCACACTCTTTAACAACATGAATGTTGCAGGCTAGGTTCAATCCTCCTCCTAGCCTACATTTCTCATCAAATTTCTTCTGTTGCTTTCATGTACATTTTTAATTAGAGAAACTGAGTTAGCTAACTTTCAACTGCTTTATTGAGATGGTATGCAGTGGTAAGACAAAGCCATAAATAGTGATAGATATTTACCCCCTAAAAAGTAAGGAAAGATAATGGAAAATTTACCCATAGGCTTGCGCGATAAAATTGATGCTCTCTACATTTCTGCATACAAAGCATTAGAAGTCAAAAATGTTGACACCGCCCAAGAAAAAGCTGAGGAAGCATGGGGGTTATTACCTGAACCGAAATTTGATTGGGATGTCACTCTCAGTTTTGTTACCGGAATTTGTAAAATGTATCGAGAATTAAGCTTACACGAAAAAGCCCATAATATTATTAATGAGCTTTTAGACTCAGACCATTTAAATGACTATGAAGATGGACCATTATTTTTAAAAGGTACATTATACTTTGAGCAAGGAGAGTTTAAACAAGCATATGAATGGTTTGCTAAAGCCAATTCTATTTCACGGGGTAGATGCTTTGTAGAACAACCTAAGAAATACAAAACCTTCTTTAATGAGTATAACCAATGAATGTACATGACCAGATAGAAGAGTATTGCGAGCAAGGCAATGACCTTTTTGATGAAGAAGATTTTCAAGGCGCAATGACACTTTGGAAAAAAGCTTTCGATTTGCTCGCTGATCCAGATGAAGAGTGGGAGCAAGCCGTTTGGCTTAAAGTATCTATTGGGGATAGTTATTATATGCTTGATGAATATCAACAATCCCTAGATTCAATGCTGGATGCATTAAACTACCCTGAAGCACTTGACAACCCATTTATTCACTTTAGATCTGGCCAGTGTCATTATCAGTTAGGTGATAAAGAGCGCAGTAAAAATGCTTTACTTAAAGCCTATATGTTAGCCGGAAAAGAAATCTTTGAAGACCATGGAGAGGATGGGCTTTTTTATTACGACTTTTTAAAGTCCGAAATCAAGTTATAAACCAGTTCTACGCAAAGGACAGGACAGGACAGCACATGACAGTTAGCATATCCATCGTGCAATATCTTGTTCGATATATTTACCACAAAATTCAAGAGCCTTGGCTTAAGCTCCAAACAAAATATCACCCTTAAGGCGGGTCGCAGCCATCGCAGTGTTATCCAAAGTGATATAAACCTCAAGGCAGACAACAATCTCACCGGCATTGGTTTAGTCTTTATAAGCGGATGATGCTGATAGCACAAAACACTAGACATAACTGAAGCGGTAAAACCAGCCAGACCACTACAAACCAAATGATGTGGGGATCCGCGCTAATAGATCGGTTTCTCCCATATCAATACCAATCTGGCTGAGTAATGTCGTTATTTGCCCTCTATGGTGCGTCTGATGATTAAATAAATGATGCACTAAAAAACCAAACTGGCGAGAAAAGGTTTTACCTTGTGTGTTTTTGTAGTGTAAATCGGCTGCAAGCGCCTCCTCAGTGACTTCATTCGCAAATTCAATAATCACCTTATCCATTTCAGCCCTTGCCTGTCTCAACGCTGCAAAATCTTCATACAGCATCGCATCAAGTTTTGTCGGCAGCGGCATCGTTGCTACAGCGTTCAGTGCTTCAACATGATAGCTATGCTTTGTATAGCGCTTAAGCCAAATAATATCGGCAACAAGAATATGGTTTAATGATCCTATAATGGAGCCAAAAAAAGCCCCTCGATCTTGGTGTAATTTCGTGACGCCCAATCCCGAAACAGCTTCATATAATCTTTCGTTCATCCAGCGATTGTAATCCGCCATTAATTCAAAGTTTGCTTTCATCTAAATATTCCCTGCTCTTGTAAAAATTGACTAATCTCAACTTAGCGGCATTGGCTAGGTCAAAAAATACAAATATTTGAAGTTGAAAACAATCAATTTTATTGAACACTTTAATCTCAACTATCAATTATACAAATCAAAATGCGCACGGCATAATGGCTACATCAACTTAAGAAGGAAAGCAAAATGTTAAAGAATATTGAAGGTCAACGCGTACCACAGGTTACATTCCCAATTAGAGAAAATGAAGAGTGGAAGCACGTCACCACCGATGAAATTTTTAAAGGTAAAACTGTCGTTGTATTTTCTTTACCTGGTGCCTTTACACCAACTTGTTCGTCTACGCACTTACCACGCTATAACGAACTTGCTAGCGTATTTAAACAAAATGGTGTCGACGAAATCGTGTGTTTATCCGTTAATGATACGTTTGTAATGAACGCATGGGCACAGTATCAAGAGGCGCAAAATATTACACTACTACCTGACGGTAACGGCGAATTCACTGACGGCATGGGCATGTTAGTTGATAAAAACGATTTAGGTTTTGGCAAACGCAGCTGGCGTTATTCAATGCTGGTAAAAGATGGTGTGATTGACAAAATGTTTATCGAACCAGAAAAGCCTGGCGACCCGTTTGAAGTATCAGACGCAGATACTATGCTGGAGTACATTAACCCGCGCCAAATCAAACCAGAGCCGGTTACCGTTATTAGCAAGATTGGCTGTCCATTCTGTGAAAAAGCCAAAGCTTTGCTAAAAGAAAAAGGACTGGCATATGAAGAGCTGGTACTTGGTCAACAAGCATCGCTAACCAGTCTCAAAGCGCTGTCTGGTCGCGAAACCGTGCCGCAAGTATTTATCGGCGGTAAACACATCGGTGGCTCAGACGATTTAGCTGAATATTTCGCTTAATCACTCATCCCCCACAACATGACTTGGTGAACTTGCTCACCAAGTCAAAATGTTCCCCCTCAACACAACACGATGGCTAATAACTGACTGTCATGGGGGAGTATATCAATTTATCTTAATACTTGCTCAATTTGAAGGAGCAAATCTGACGCTAACTGCGTTAAAAATTTCTCATTTAGAACAACTAAATAGCAAAATTTTTGCCTGGTTATCGACAAGATTTTCTCGCCTCAAATAGACCTCTTAATTAAGTAAATTGGTATTACACTTTCTGATTTCGGAGCAAAAAATGAAAAAGATAAACACCGACGTAGTCGTGATTGGTGCGGGAACAGCGGGTCTCAGCGCCTATAGAAATGCCAAAAAATATACCTCAGAAGTACTGATGATTGAGTCTGGCGTATACGGCACAACGTGCGCACGGGTTGGTTGCATGCCAAGCAAGTTACTGATTGCCGCAGCAGAAGCCGCACACCAAATTGAAGTCGCACCTAAATTTGGTATTAATGTAAAACCCGCTGAAATTGACGGTAAAGCGGTTATGGCGAGAGTAAAGCATGAGCGAGATCGCTTCGTTGGCTTTGTCGTCGAAGCTGTCGACGAATTGCCTGAGCAAGATAAACTACGCGGCAGTGCAAAATTTATCAACAGCCATATCGTACAGTTGGACGACCACACCCAGATCACAGCCAAACGCTTTGTTATCGCTACAGGTTCAAGACCTAGCTACCCCGGTGTCTTTAATAATTTTGGCGACCGCTTAGTTATTAACGATAACGTTTTTGAGTGGGACGATTTACCCGACTCAGTGGCCGTATTTGGCCCCGGCGTGATTGGCTTAGAACTAGGTCAAGCGCTACACCGACTTGGCGTAAAGGTCAAAGTATTTGGTGTCGGCGGTGGCCTTGGCCCACTAACCGACCCAATCGTCAAAGACTATGCCACCACGGTGTTCAGTGATGAGCTTTACCTCGACACAGATGCCAAAGTATCAGATATGAAACAGGTCGGTGACAAAGCCGAGCTTACCTACATTGACAAACAAGGGAAACCACAAACCGAGCAGTTTGACTATGTATTGGCAGCCACAGGCCGTGTGCCCAATGTTGATAACCTTGGGCTAGAAAATACCACGCTTGAGCTTGATGAGCGAGGCGTACCGCTAGCCGACCCACATACCATGCAATGTCTTGATGGCTCTGGTAACGCCCCGATTTTTATTGCGGGTGATGCCAGTAACCAGATCCCGCTTCTACATGAAGCCGCAGATCAGGGCACGATTGCAGGTGAAAACGCCGGTCGTTTCCCTGATGTGAGAGTGGGACTGCGCCGCGCAAAACTTGCGGCGGTATTTAGCGACCCACAAATAGCGATGGTTGGAGCAAGTTATAAAGAACTGGAAAAGCAATATGGCAATTGCGGCTGCTTTGCCATCGGAGAGGTGAGCTTTGAAAACCAAGGCCGCAGCCGCGTGATGTTAAAAAACAAAGGCCATATGCGAGTCTACGCTGAACAAGGCACCGGATTATTCTTAGGTGCCGAATTTGTCGGCCCTGCTGCTGAGCATATGGCGCATTTACTTGCTTGGGCGCTACAAAACAAGATGACCGTGCCGCAAATGCTCGAAATGCCTTTCTACCACCCAGTGATAGAAGAAGGCCTAAGAACGGCACTGCGAAATCTAAATGCAAACTTGAAGTTTGGCCCAGATATTATCAAGCACTGCTTGGAATGTGGTCCTGGCGCTTAACTTATCTCTGTTCAGGCCTCATTGCGAGGCCTGTTTTGTTGCAATTACTCGTATCTTAATGATTTTACAGGCCGCGCTTGTGCAGCAACTAGCGTTAACGAGCCGACCGTTAGCCAAGCAATCGCAAACGCTAAACTTGCAGCAATCAAAAATGGTCCGATTGAAAGGTCAATACGATAGACAAAGTTGTTTAACCACTGCTGCATCACAAAGTACGCAAGCGGCCACGCTATCAGGTTTGCAATCAGCACTTGCTTTGAAAATTCCTTGTTGATCAATATCACGATATCCATCACGGAAGCACCAAGCACTTTACGCACCCCAATCTCTTTGGTGCGCCTTTTTGTGGTAAAAGAAGCAAGACCAAATAAGCCTAAACAAGCAATGAAAATCGCCAGCATAGAAAACAAATTAAACACAATGATTTCTTTGTCTTCCTGGCGATACATCTGCTCAAATTTAGTTTGTAGATAAGTCAGTTCCATTTCTTGTTCTGGTACTAGCTTGCGCCAAGTGGCCTCTATAAAGTCGCGAGTTTGCGCTGTATCACCTTGGAATTTAATCGCCATCGAATTGCCTTCATGCTCTCTTAGCAAGTGATACGTTGGGCTTATCTCTGTTTTAAGGGAGGAAAAATAGTAGTTTTGCGTCACCCCGATGATAGTCGCCATAGCGCTTGAATGCCGAGTTAATCGTACTTCAAATGTTTTACCAACTGCTTCATCAGCACTAAATCCTAAACTCTGCGCCGCCTTTTCATTAATCACAACCGAAAAACGCGGATTTGGCTCAGCCGCACTCGGCATCGCGAACTTATCGGCAGGAAAATCGCGACTAAACCCTCGGCCACTCAGTAGCTTAATGTTGTAGCTGCTAAAATAATCTTCATCTACTGCCAATGTCGGCATGGTTTGCGACAATTGTGTTTTTGGATTAACCATCCCAAATGCATCGACAATGGTCTCTGTTGGTACCGCCGAACTTGCCGTCACACTGACAATATTTGGGTGAGAGAGCAGCTGTGTTTTTAGTGCGCTACGCTGTTGACTGGCGATGTCTGTATAAAGACGGCTCAGCACAAAAGTATTGTCTTTGTCATAACCGAGTTCTATGGCTCTGGCGTACTTTAATTGCTGGTTAGATACCGTGGTGGCGATAATAAGCACCACGGCGACACTAAATTGAAATACCACCAGCCCTTTACGCAGCAGCGCGCCAGATTTACCCTGTGTCACTTCTCCTTTAAGCACTTTAGCAGGTTTAAAGCGGCTTAGATAAAAGGCAGGGTATGCGCCTGAGATTAAGCCAACGAATAACCCTAACAGCAACAGCGTAGTCAACACTAACGGCTCTGAATAGAAGTCAAAACTGAGCGGCTTGCCGATAAAGCTCGCAAACAAAGGCAAACCGGCTTCAACCAGCGCTACAGCAATGATCAACGCGATATAACTCAGCATCATCGCCTCAACCACAAACTGCACAACTAAATGCTGCTGTTTTGCGCCTAATGTCTTACGTACTCCCACTTCCTTTGCGCGCTTGGTTGCTGTGGCAGTCGACAAGTTCATAAAGTTAACACACGCAATAAAGAGAATAAGCGCTGAAATAACACTAAACGAATAAACAGTATTGATATCACCATTTTCTTTCATTTCACCATACTGATGGGAGTGAAGGTAAATATCGGTGATAGGCATTAATTCAAAGCCAAGGGTTTTGCTAGTTCCCGGACCATAATGATTATCTAAATAACTTGGGATTTTTGCTTCAACATCTTCACCGGTTACCCCATCCGCTAATTTAACGTAGGTAAAATAGTTAAAACTTGGGTCACGCTGCCAGCTGTTATCACCATAATAAGTGGTGGCCGTTGCCATACTGATGAGCGCAAAGACGTTTAAATGGGTGCGCAGCGGCAAGTCTTTTATCACGGCGCTGACCTTTAACGGTAGTTTTCCTGCACCAAGTAAAGATTCTCCAACAACATTCGTGCGACCAAAATAGAGCATTGCAGCTGCTTGAGTTAAAACAATAGTGTTGGGAGCCTCGAGTGCCGACTGACGCTCTCCGTCAATAACATCTAAGGAGAAAAAATCGACAAAGTTGGGATCAGCGAGGAATACACCATCATGAAGAAAACTTTCCTTGCCTTGCCCAAGCGCAACGCTCACTTCTCGAAAGCGAGTAGCATCAACCACTTCTTCAAAATGTGCTTGGTAGTTTTCTGCGTTAAATACTTGCCCTTGCGCATAGTATTGCTCAGGCGCACTTGGTGGCATCCATTTTACAGACGAGCGATAGATTTGCTCATGACCCTTTATAAACTTGTCGTAACCCAGCTCAGATTCAACAAAGATGGCCATATTGATACAAATAGCTAAACCAATCGCCAAACCCAAAATATTGATTGTTGAGTAGAGCTTTTGTTGCAGTAAGCTGCGATACGCGATTAACAAGTAATTTTTAAGCACAACGAACCTCCTGCATTTGACTCGAAACAATATGGCCATCCAAAACATGGATCGTGCGATGCGCGTAATTTGCATGGTGATCTGAGTGCGTCACCATGACTATCGTTACCCCTTCTTGATTAAGCTGTGCTAACAGCCCCATGACTTCTTCACCATTTTTTGAGTCAAGATTGCCGGTTGGCTCATCCGCTAGAATCATTTTTGGCTTTGCGACAATAGCACGCCCAACAGCAACCCTTTGCTGTTGACCACCTGAAAGTTGCTGTGGGTAATGATCTTTGCGATGCGCAATATTCACTTTTTCAAGCACGGCTGTCACACGCAGTGCTCGCTCGGCTTTAGGGATCCCCTGATAAATAAGCGGAAGCTCAACGTTTTCATACACTGTGAGCTCATCGATAAGGTTAAAACTTTGGAAGATAAAGCCAATATTGTCTTTACGAATATCAGCAAGCTGACCTTCACTTAATTGGCTGATGTTCTTGCCATCAAAAACATACTCACCACCATCAATATGGTCTAGCATGCCGATAATATTGAGTAAGGTAGACTTACCTGAACCTGACTGTCCCATGATAGCAACGAACTCGCCACGCTCTACGGTCACCGTGACATCCTCAAGGGCGTAAGTCTCAACCAGCTCAGTACGAAAAACTTTATTTATTTTAGTTAGATGTAACATATTCTTTTGCCTTTTAATTCGATTAACGAGTCAAACTGACCGACTGCATGTCTTTAAAGCTGCTGTAACTTGAGGTGATCACTCGGTCGCCGACCGCCAGCCCATCAAGTACTTCAATATATTTGTTGTTACGCTCGCCAAACGTCACCGATTTCTTCACCGCCACTTGGCTGCCCTGCTCTAGTACAAATACCCACTTGCCGCCGGTATCTTGATAAAATCCACCATTTGGTATTAAAGTCGCGGCTTTTGCATCTGCTAATAACAACTCCAACTGTAAACTTTGACCTCTACGAATGTCGCTGGGCAGCGCAGCATTAAAAGTTAAATCCACTTCAAAACGACCATTTGACACTTCGGCATAGACCTTTGCGAGCGTTAGCTCATACGGCTTTACCTGCAGGGTTAACCTTGCGGTTTGCCCTTCATACACACGGCCTAGGTAAAACTCATCAATTTGGGCCGACACTTTATATTCGGACACTATATCAACTTGTCCTAAACGTGCTCCTCTCGCCTTTGACGCACCTAATTCCGCATCTAGCGCAGTCAATTGGCCATCCATAGGCGCTTTGATAATTAGGTTTTCAAGATTTTTGCGCGCAAAGCCTAAGTTTTTATTAAGCTGCTCGACGCTATCTTCTAGCTGTGCAATTTGTGCCGTACGGATTTTTTCATCTTGTCGCTGCTGCTCGATAATTAACTTGCGGCGGTTTCTTAGATACTCAGTTTCATCTTCGGCGGCTTGTAGCTCATCTTTTGAAACTAAATTACCGCTACCAAGGCGCTTGAACTGTGCAAGCTTTCGCTCACTTTGACTTACCTGAAAATCTAGCTCTAATAAGTTTCGTTTTAAGTTTAAACGGTTTTGATCTATCGCTAAGCGGGTATTGTGTAGGTTATTTAGCTGCTCTGAGATCTGCGCCTCACGGGAGATCACATCCAGCTGCAAACTGGTGTTGCTCAGTGCGAGCAGTTTGTCACCCTTTTTAACCATCGCACCTTCTTCTACGAAACGCGCTTCGACTCGCCCACCTTCGATGGCATCAAGATACACAGACTTACTCGGCATGATGCTGCCTCTAAGCGGAATAAGATCATGAAACTCGCCCTTTGTTACTGTACTTATCTTGACCTTATCCATTGCCAGATTAACACGATCCCCGCTGCTACTCGCTGCACTATCAAATGCAAAATACGCTACCACGATGACAGGTAGCGCCAGCCACCACAGCTGAAATCTTTTGTTAGGTGTTATTTTTCTGTCCATTTTGTCACTCTCTTGAGTTTAGGTTAGCCTAATAACTCAAATTGCATGCCAAACTAAAAAACAAATAAAAATCAAAAACATAAAATAATTCTATAGAATAATGGAACAAAAGAGTGTAAAAAAATTAAACACCTAGTGTACGATATCGTACAGTTTGACGAGGAAATGTAATGACTATCAGCGATAAGGCAATTTTAGTTGTCGACGACAACAGCGAAATTCTCGTCGCCACGAGAATGTTGCTCAAACAATATTACAAAAAAGTCGTGACGCTAGAGAATCCCCACGATATCGCTAAAACAATGTCGGAACAGGACTTTGCTCTGATATTGCTCGACATGAACTTTACTCGAGAATCAACCTCCGGCGCCGAAGGATTCTACTGGCTAAAACAAATAAAAGCCTTGGATGAAGATGCCGTGGTAGTGCTCTTCACCGCCTATGGCGACCTAACGATGGCGGTGGATGCCATCAAACTTGGCGCCAACGATTTTGTCCTCAAGCCTTGGCAAAATGAAAAGCTACTCGCAACGGTTGCCAATTGCATCGAGTTGAGCGAACAACGACAAAAGTCTAAGAAGCTCACGCAAATCGCACAAATCTCAATGGCAGCGCAAAACAAACCATTCGAGCATTTAATTGCCTCGAGTCCAGCAATGGAGCAAGTTTTTCAAACCATAGAAAAGGCCGCCAAAACCGATGCCAACGTCTTAATCTTAGGCGAAAGCGGCACTGGTAAAGAAGTCGTAGCCAGAGAGCTACATAAACAGTCTTTACGAAAAGACAATACCTTCATGTCTGTCGACATGGGCACGATAGCCAGCTCTTTGTTCGAAAGTGAATTGTTCGGCCATATGAAAGGCGCATTTACAGATGCGAAAAGCAATAAGCCAGGTCGCTTTGAGCTTGCGGAATCCGGTACATTATTTTTAGATGAAATAGCCAATATTCCGCTCGAGTTACAGGGCAAGTTACTTACTGCGATTCAAAATCGAGTGGTTACACCGGTAGGAGGCAGCAAACAAATAGAGGTTGATCTGCGCCTTATCACCGCAACCAATATGAATTTGTATGACATGGTGCGCGAAGGCAGTTTTCGTCAGGACTTGTTATACCGCATTAATACCGTAGAGCTCACACTTCCAGCACTACGAGATAGACCCCAAGATATTCCGCTACTTATTGAGTTTTATGCTGATCTATACAGCAAAAAGTACAAGCTCACGTGTAAAACGGTCAGCGACAAAATGATGGCTGATTTAGTCAAGTATCAATGGCCCGGTAACATCCGAGAATTACAACACTTGGTTGAACGCGCTGTTATTTTATCAGACTCAACCCAATTGCAGTTTCAGCTCGCCAGTCCAGCGGCAAGCTCTGAGGAGAACGCGGGACTTCTTGACACCTATAACCTCGCAGAAATAGAGCAGCACACCATAGAGCGTGCGGTCCGAGACTTTAAAGGAAATATCAGCCATGCAGCTAAAGCGCTTGGGATCACTCGAGCGTCACTGTACCGTAAAATGGAGAAGTATGATGTGGAATAATAGCCTCGTTCGCATGGCCATTTTTCAACTCGCAGCCATTTTATTCGCCACACTTGGTGTGCTGGGCTTTCTCCACAGCTACGTCTTTTTGTTTAGTGGTTTATCCATTGCGATTGCAGTCCTATTCACAGTGCTGTCTATTGCCACGCTGAAAAGACAAAAACAACAATTCGAAGAGGTGTTTACTGCGCTCAAGTATCAAGATGGTAGCTTTAGAATTGATAATAAGCACCCAGTAAGTAAGCAAGCACTTACAACTTGTAACGAGCTTATTCAGAAAGCTCAGCAAGATAAAACCAAGCAGGCAGAGCTCGTCACCACATACGAAACTATGCTACAACACATAGAGGCTGGTCTTATCCTTATCAAAAATGACCACACCATTTTGATTTGCAATAACAGCGCAAAGCAATTGTTGGATATTCGCGGCGCAGAATCCGGATACTCACTACTTGCAGCACACCCAGAGCTTGAACAAGCCAAAGTAGGTAGTCACATCGCCAAAGACTTACTTTTTAAATATTTTACGTTTTCCAATCAAGGCAGTCAGTATCAACTTTGGCTTTTCACCGCGATTTCAGAGCAGCTTGAGAGCACCCAAATCGAGTCTTGGCAAAAGCTGATCAGAGTGCTTATCCATGAAATAGGAAACTCCGTCGCACCGATTTATTCGCTCTCCAATACGCTAGTTAATATCACCAATAATCAGCTAGCTGAAGCGGTAACAGACCAAGAACTCGTTGAAGACTACCTACAAAGTCTGCAAGCGATTGGTATTAGAAGCCAGTCTTTACTTGGCTTTATTGATAACTACAGAAAGCTCACACATATTCCTGAACTTGACCTCCAACCGCTTGCGATACAGACTTTATTTGACGACATTACGCCGCTGATAAAAAGTGACTTTCGTGACGCCAATATCACCCTACACTTTGACGTGACGCCCGCTGCGCTGAGCATTAATGTTGATAGAAAAATGATAGAGCAAGTGCTGCTCAATCTACTAAATAACGCCAAAGATGCCATGAAACATAACAACCATGAAAAAATAGTGACTGTATCAGCAACGATTAATCGCTACGGCAAATGTGAGATCAAAGTTGCTGATAACGGGGAAGGAATAGAACCCAGCGCACTTGATAAAATATTCGTACCATTTTTTACCACAAAACCTCATGGTTCAGGAATTGGACTTGCACTCAGCCAACAAATTATCCATCGCCACAAAGGGCGGATCAGCGCGACTTCTGCAGCAGGAAAAGGGAGCTGCTTTAGTGTCTTGCTTTAGTGCTTTTCTTTTTGTTAAAGAAAAATAGCAACAACAAGGAATTAGTCATGAAACTTCCACTTATCGATAACGCCGAGGCAGAGTATATTCCAGCGTTTCTTACCAAGGCAGAAAACCACTCACTGTATCAGTGGTTAATCAAGCACTGTGATTTATCTCAGCCTGAAATCATCACCTTGCCTAACGGTGAAAATACAGAGATTAGACCCTGGAAAATGATGTTTGTAGAGCCAAGGCTCGAAGATCCAGCGGTATTTCCTAGCTATCATGGTAGACGCCAAACTTGGCCTGATTTGATTGCATTGATACAGCAGCGATTACAGACTCAAATAGGTATCGAATTTAGCGTCTGTGTCTGTATTTTTTATCCAGATGGTGAAGAATACATGGACTTTCACAGTGATCTGTCCGCATTTGGGCCAACTAATGTTATCGCTTCTCTGAGCTTAGGTGCCGAGCGCTTGTTTCAAGTTCGTCATCAAGAAAATCCCGATGAGCAATTTGAACAGCTGCTAGAAGACGGTTCGTTATTCATCATGGGAAATGGCTTTCAAACGCAGTTCCAACATGCCGTACCTCCTACACCTAAAGAGATTGGTGCTAGATTCAATCTGACCTTTAGGCAGTTTGCTTGGCCCAATATTACGTAGGTGAACGATGAAAGTGGGGTTTTATCAATTTGCAGTCAACTATGGCGACCCTCAATGCAACCGGACAACCATAGAAAAAACTTTATCACAGGCTGACTTTGATCTCATCGTCTTACCCGAATTATGTACTTCAGGTAGCCTCTTTCTTTGCCATACTCATATGGAGGAAATGGCAGAGGAGTTATCCGACAGCACGACTATCAGCCTGCTTCAATCTATCGCACAACAACAACACGGTACTATCATCGCTGGCATCATTGAGAAGGCAGGCTGTGAGCACTTTAATAGTGCGGCTATAGTGGGTCCAGAAGGGATTGTTGGCGTACATCGCAAGGTTTTTTTAGCACCGCCCGATAAGCGCTTTTTTCAATCAGGTAATGCATTCAAAGTGCACGAAGTAATGGGTATTAAAGTGGGTATTTTATTATGTTACGACATCTGGTTTGAAGAGGGGCTGACGCAACTCACCGATCAGGGTGTACAGCTCATTGTGAACCCTTCAAATTATTGTGGCGAAGACAGCCTTGATACAATCATAAAACAAGCCAAGAAGTATAAAGTCCATATTATTTCAGCCAATCGCCTAGGAATGGACCACAGCAATGGCACGGGAATTCAATTTATCGGCCAAAGCCTTCTTGTGAGCCCTAATGGAGAGGTACTTATACTCGGCGATGCAGAGGAGCAGCTTATCACAACCGAAATAGACTTCTTGACCTCGTCATAAAGGTAACGAGAATTATCACCTTCAGGAGCTGCTCAATTTTGGTTTTGCATCCACTGCAATTCTTGATATTATCGCAACTCGTTGGGGAGTAGCCTGCTTCCAATGCTCGGAAGAGTTCGTATCAACATAATTGGCCACATGCCATGGTGCGGACACCTCTCGGTTGGCGAGACCATCGATATATCCATGCCTGTGGTCGGGCGTGTGGATGTATCGTGGACTCAAATCGCCCGACCGGAGCAATGTAAATGAATTTCGTCACCCTGCTACTGTTAGCATACGCCATGTCTACCGATGCGTTTGCCGCGGCAATCGGTAAAGGCGCCAGCCTAAAATCACCTCGGCTTACCGAAGCCATAAAAATCGGCCTTATTTTTGGGATTATTGAAGCCAGTACACCGCTGATTGGCTGGTTAATAGGACAATCTGCAGCTGGCTATGTCGAGGCTTGGGATCATTGGATTGCGTTTATCTTATTGTTAGGACTTGGCGCTCATATGATTTATGAGAGCCTTAAGGGTGACGATGATGCACCAACGCAACACGCAAAGCAGCCTTGGTTAAAAACCATTATCACAGCGTTTGGCACTAGCATTGATGCGATGGCTGTCGGTGTCAGTCTCGCATTTGTTGATGTGAATATATGGCTCGCCGCTGCGCTCATTGGCCTTGCCACCACCATGATGGTAACAATTGGGGTGATGATTGGGCATTCGGCTGGAAAGTTTCTTGGTAGTCGAGCTGAAACCTTTGGAGGGGTGACCTTAATCTGTGTGGGAACTTGGTTGCTATATAGCCATCTTTCGATTTAATCTGACTCGCAGAAAGAGCGGTATATTTACCGCTCGCTTACTTATCCCTTTACCTTAGGGCTAATGGCTTTTAAGCCTTTTTAATCGCTTTTTTCAGCTTTTTGATTTTCGCTTCATGCTTTTCAATCTTTGCTTTACGCGCTTTCAGCTCTTTTTTAAGCGCTTTAACATCGCTTTTCTTCGCCATAACTAATCTCCTTTGGTTGTTTTGCGAACACCTACTACCATAGCAAAGTGACTGACAATATCAAACTACACCTGCGCTACTGCGTTACCTGCAACCTAATAGTGGTAATTTTGACCAAATACTATTTTGTACAACTAAATATTAGTAAATAAATAGAGTAAGTTGATATTAAAAAATACTAACCAATTGTTTTATAAATGATTTAATGTTGGCTTGGTTGTTGCTACTCTAACCACAAATCAAGAGAACGGAACCAACCATATGTCTGTACCATTAAAAGATAGACCTCTCGAATCCGTCAGGGAAGAGGTGATTGACCAGTTAATTCTAAATTACAGCCACGGTGAGCTTTCGGCTGATGCATTCGAGAGACGATTGGATAAAGCATACGACCTGAACGAACAAGAACAAATTGCAGCACTTAGTGCTGATTTACCGCTCAAGTCGGATGCAAGATATCACAGCGAAAAAGCCGCTCGTTTGGGTCCAAAATTTACCTCAAGCGTAGATGGTGCTGAGGCAATAAGCATTACCTCTATACTTAGTTCCAACCATCGCAGTGGCGAGTGGGTCGTACCTAAAGAGATCCACCTAAAAAACTACCTTGGCAGCTTGGAACTAGATTTTAGCAACGCAATTTTTAGTCACCCTGAAGTACATATTTATATAGATTGCATTTTAGGCAGTGACGAAATCTTTGTACCAGACACAGTCGACGTCGTCACCGATATTCGTAATATTATGGGTTCAGTAGAAAACACAAGAAATACGCTTGCATCTGCAGGACAGGTGAAACAGCGTCCACGAATTTATATTCACGGCAGAATGATTTTGGGTAGCATTGAAGTTAGTGTAAAACGCTCGATGAAAGCGCAAATAAAGCAATTTGCCGACGGCCTTAAATCCCTATTTGGTGACGGCACGAAATCCAAAAGCTAAAGCTTTATAAAAAACCCCTTGGCATCAAGTTCAGGGGTTTTTTATTATCCGAATAGTAAAGTAACCTTTTTACTTCTCTACCGGAAAGCCTCTATCACGCATCAGCGCCTCAACTTCAGCGTCACGACCTCTAAACTTGCGATATGCTTCAGCAGGATCCATTGAGTTGCGAACTGAGAATAGGTAATCTACCAAACGCTGTGCAACGTCTTTGTCGTAGAAGCCACCTGGCGCTTCTGCAAACGCTTCTGCAGCATCAGAAGTTAATACCTCAGCCCACAGGTAACCGTAGTAACCCGCTGAATAACCTTCACCTGAGAATACGTGACCAAAGTGAGTTGTACGATGACGCATCACTACCTCGTCCGGCATGCCGAGCGCACCTAACTGAGACTTTTCGAATGCAACGGGGTCGCCGATCTTGTCAGGATCTGTGGTATGGAAAAGCATATCCATGATAGCCGATCCAAGGTATTCAGTCGTCGCGAACCCTTGGTTAAAGGTTGCTGACTTCTTGATTTTCTCGACTAGTGCTTTAGGCATAGGTTTGCCTGTTTTATAGTGAACTAGGTAACGATTGATCACTTCATCTGTCGCCAACCAACGCTCCAATAACTGAGATTGAAACTCAGTGTAGTCGCGCACGCCAGAGTTTGAACTTGGATACTTCACGTTTGATGAAAGCGCATGCAGCGCGTGACCAAACTCGTGGAAATAGGTTTCTGCATCTGACCAAGAAATTAAGGTCGCTTCACCTTCTGGTGCTTTCACAAAGTTGGAGTTGTTTGAGCTAAGCACATTTGTTTTACCATCAAATGTTGTATGGCTACGATATGATAAGGCCCACGCACCAGAGCGTTTACCTTTACGTGCGAACGGGTCTAAATACCAAAGACCGATATTATCACCGGTGGTTTTGTCTGTTACTTCCCATACACGAACCTCAGGGTGGAACACTGGTACTGAGCCCTTAGGCACTTCGGTGAACTCAAAGTTAAACAAACGGCCTGCAACATAGAACATTGCTTCGCGCAGATTGTCTAGCTGTAAATAAGCTTTAACTTCATTCGAATCCAATTGGTATTTAGCTTGGCGAACCTTCTCTGCGTAGAAACGGTAATCCCATGGCTTAATGGTGATATCAGCGCCTTCTTTGTCGGCGATCGCTTGCATGTCAGCAACTTCTTCTTTCACGCGCGCAATTGCTGCTGGCCACACTTTTTTCATCAGCGCCATCGCGTTTTCAGGCTTTTTCGCCATGCGATCTTCAAGACGCCACTGCGCATAATTATCGTAACCCAGTAAGTTAACGCGCTCATGTCTAAGCGTTAAGATGTCAGAGATAATCGCTTTATTGTCGTACTCATCACCGTTGTTGCCGCGGTTATAGTAGTTGTTCCATACTTTCTCGCGTAACTCACGCTCTGTTGAGTAGGTTAAAAATGGATCCATTGACGAGCGAGAGTTGGTGATCGCGTACATATCCGCCTTGCCGCGTGCTTTTGCAGCGGCCGCTGCCGATGCAACAAACGACTCAGGCAAACCTGACAACTGCGCTTTAGTGAGGTAAACCACGTAGTTTTCTTCATCTGCAAGGACGTTATTTGCAAACTTAGTATGTAGCTTTGATAGCTCAAGATTAATGTCTGCGTAACGCTTAGCGTCTTCACCTTTTAGCGTCGCACCATTGCGAGCAAAGCCGTTATAACGCATCCAAGTGATACGCTGCTCTTCTGCCGTTAACTTTTTATATTCTGCACCTTCATAAACGGCTTTTACACGTTCAAAAAGCGCTTGGTTTTGGGTGATTTTAGAGCTGAATTCTGAAAACTTAGGCACAACTCGCGATTGGATTTCTCTAAACTCTGGGCTTGAAATGTTTGCACTCCAAAGACCATAGTAGGTAAAAACGCGATCCAAAGCGGCACCCGCTCTTTCAAGCGCAACAATGGTGTTCTCAAAAGTTGGTTTAGCTGGATTGTTAGCTATTGCTTCAATTTCTTTCAAATTATCAGCCATACCAATTTCAAGCGCAGCTTCTAAATCTTCAAGCTTCATTTTGTCAAAATGAGGAACGCCTTGATAAGGACCTGAAAACTGCTGCAAAAGCACGTTATCATATTGCTTACTTTGCAGTGATTTTACTGGTTCTTGGCTTTGGCCTGCAGTGCCCGCACAACCCGCAAGGGCTAAACATACGGCTGCACTTAATAATGTGATGGAAGGTTTGAACATATTGTTTCATCGCTTGTTGTTATCGTGGGTAAGATATTACGGATCGTCTCTAAAAGTGCAATCGCTTTGCGGGAGAAACAAGGTTCTCTGCGATAGAGCAGAAAAGCTAGAGTTCATAGTAGCTTAAAGACACTAAAACGACAGTGAGTAGAGTTTTTTCATGGGTTGTTACAATTTACCTTGAAAATTTAACTAAAATCAGCCAAGTTAGTAAAAAACTGATCTGTGAGAAGAAATAATGGAAGTTGGTATTTTTATCTATGACGGTGCAGAGTGTTTAGATTTCTGTGGCCCGTTTGAGGTATTCAACACCGCAAAGCGGTTTATCGAAACGCCAATTAACGTCAGCCTTGTCGCACCAAGTCATGTTCCTGTTACCTCGCGTGGCGGCATGAGTGTAAACCCCCATTACAGTATCTACTCGCATCCAAAGTTTGATTTGCTCATCGTAGTCGGCGGGCTTCATCACCAAATTTGCGGAGATCACAACGTACTTAATTGGCTTGCAGAAACAGCGAATCATACCTCTCAGTGCGCATCTGTTTGTACGGGTGTGTTTTTATATGCCGAAGCAGGCCTTATTGATGGCAAGCGAGTCACCACTCACTGGCAGGATATCGACGATTTGAGAGAGCAATATCCCTCTTTAGAAGTCGTTGAGGACGTAAGATTTATGATGGATCAGAATTTTACTAGCTCAGCGGGTATTTCGGCAGGTATAGATATGAGTTTAGAGCTGGTGAAAAAACGCTTTGGGCAATCTATTGCAAGAAAAACCGCAACCCAAATGGATTATGACTGGCCTAGAAGTTAATAATGGTGAATAACCTCACCATTATTAACGTTACCATGCGAATAGCTATTCACTACTGCTACCCATAAGCTCTAGCTCACTCACACGTTTTTTCGCAAATACGACGACTTTTTCGTATTCACTTTGCGCTTGTTCCAAGTGTGATTTACACTGCCCAGCTTGGTGTTCACGCGCATAAGTCTCTATTTTATCTAGCAAATCAAAGAGAGCTTCTGCGGCTAAATCACCAGCTTGACCTTTAAGTGCGTGACTGTATTTTGCCGATGCGTCGCAATTACTATTTTTGATACTCAATCTAAGCTGTTGCATTTGATTTTCAGAGTCGCTCAAGAATAAGGTGTAAACCTTTTTAAGTAATTCTTCGTCCCCAGAGATGCGCTCAAGCACGTCAGCTTCGTTTATCGGCATGCCTATTTGCTCTTCTGCCACGCTTTCAAACGGTTGAGTGAGCAAAGAGTCATCATCCTTAGCATGCACACCTAGCGTATCTAGCACGCCAAATAACTGTTCGACGACCACAGGTTTCGTCACAAACTCATCCATTCCTGCATTGAGACAACGTTCTTTTTCACCCGCAAGGGCGCTGGCAGTCATCGCAATAATGATCGCATCTTTATACTTATCACCACCTTGACCTTGACGGATCGCTCTTGTGGCCTGATAACCATCCATTCCTGGCATATTACAGTCCATAAAGATAGCATCAAAATCAACCTCTTGATGCTCAAATAACAGTAGTTTATTCACAGCATCTTGACCATCAACGGCAAAACTCACCTTACCACCTTGCCCTTCCAAAATGCCTTTTGCCACAATCCGGTTGATTTGATTGTCGTCTACCACCAAAAAGTGACAGCCCGCGACCAAGTTACCACTTAATGCGACTGTCTCACCTGACTTTTTCAAGCTAGGCTGTAACCGAATTGCTTTATTTAAGTCAAATAGCGCGACAAATTCTCCAACCCGAAGAGGTGAAGAGATATGCACTATGTTGTCAGCATCGTTAATATTCTGAAGTTCATCCCCCACTAAAATAAGTTTTTCAAAGTGATTTTGAGCTGATTTCATTTGAATATAATCTTGCTCATTGGTAATGATGCATATATCACTCTGCATCTCTTTCTCAAGGTACTTACCACCGCATTTAGCGATAAGCTTAGCGATAGAGTCTGACTCCAATTTGGTTTTACTGAGCACTGAGACTGTTTTACCGGCTAATACTTCAGGCACGTTGATGGGCTTAGTTTGCGCACTAGAAAAGGGTAATTCAAACCAAAACTTGCTGCCTTTAAACTTTTCACTCTCAAAATGAATATGGCCGAGCATTTTTTCAACTAACTGCTTACAAATAGAGAGTCCAAGGCCTGTGCCACCATACTCATTCGAGGTATTAGCGGATTCTTGGCTAAACGATTGAAATAGCTTGTTTTGATTAGCTTTTTCAATTCCCACGCCAGTGTCTTCCACAGTGACTTTCAGCCATACCGTGTCGTCTAACTGTTCTGTGGTAACGGTCAATTTCACATGACCTTTTTTAGTAAATTTAATCGCGTTACTAAGGAGGTTATAAATTATTTGTTTAACGCGCGCCGCATCACCGCACAGTTCAATATGCGCTACACCAGTTTGGTCCAAAATATAAGTGATACCTTGCTCTTTGGCTTTCGCCGACATAGACAGCGCGACATGTTCAATGACAGAGAGCGGGTTGAATGGTTCATTATCAATGTCCAGCTTACCCGCTTCTATCTTCGACAAGTCCAGTACATCATTAATTAACGACAAAAGCGTAGTCGAGCTCGTTTCCATCATTTCTAGGTACTTATGTTGGTGCTTAGTAACGGGCTCTTTTCTCACCAAGTTTAGCGACCCTAAAATACCATTGAGAGGCGTCCTCATTTCATGGCTGATAGTGGAAATAAATGCACTTTTCACTTCTGACGCTTTCGCTGCTTTATCTCGAGCCTTCACCAGCTCTTTGGTACGCTCCTTCACCTCTTGCTCCAGTCGTTCATTTGCACCAACTAACTGTGCTTCCGCTTCTTTTTTCACAGTGATGTCTTCAACAAATAGTGCAACCCCCTGAATGTGCCCACTCCCCCCATAGATAGGTGATAAACTAAGTGATAGCCAGATGTTTTCATGGGCGTTCAAGTCTAGTTGTAATGACTTAGACTCCACCACTTCGCCCTGTAAAACCATATTGGCATAGTGAAATAAAAACTGATGCACAGCCTCTGGCAAAAACTGTGGGTTGTTACCTAAATGACTGTTATTCAGCAGCTTAAAGAAGCGCTGTGCTGACTCGTTAAAGCTGGTGAGCTTTAAGTTGCTATCAAAACCAAGGACACCATCTGATGCACCATCTAAAATCGCCTTAAACTCTGCTCGCGTTGAATCGAGCGCACGTAAACTGCTCGTATATTGCCAAAATGCAAAAAAGACGAGAGCGAATACACCGCAGGCAATAGCGAGTAAAACATAGGTGGTTAATCGTTTTTCATTGAGGCTTTGCTGATAAACAGCAAAAGGGATAAGATTAACGAGCTTAACTTCTAAGTTATTAAAGTTAGCCCCTTCAACCTTGCTAATTAGCGCTAAAAACTGCTCCCCAGTTTGCTTATCTTCCACCAGTTGGATTTTATTGGACCATGGCGTCACGCGATATAATGTTTGAAAGTTGATTTCGGGGTTTATATCTTTGCTGTATCGTAGCGAAAACTCGGGATGATAAATAAATGAGTCATCTGCATCTAAGACCATCACTTGTTGCATACTTGGCGCTTGAGAGACAATTCTGTCTATCATCTTTTCAGCATTGGTATTAATTACCAATATACCAAATAAGTCGTTATCTATATCGTAAGTCGGTAAAGTAAAACGTTTGGTTGGTTGAAAAGGCGTAACAATTTGTCCGTGCTCGCGATTTAAGTTGATTGTTGTGGAATAGATAGTACGTTCTGGCAGTTGCAGTGCTTGAACGTAATAGTCGTGCTTACTTTTATCTTGTAATTTGCTATCAGGGACCGTGATCACTTGGCCTAGCTGTCGCTCAACCCTAACCATTTCCATCCCAGAATGGGCATCAAGTAAACGGATTTGGTTAATGCCATCATAGGAATATAACATTGACCTAAAAATCGTACTTAGTCGTGCCCGCCAAACATCTAGCTGAGTGTTTTCTTGAGGGTCGATACCATCGTTTTTTTCAGCTCTGGCGATACCCTGAATAGGCGGGGTGTCTAGCAGAAAATAAAGAAACCGGCGATTGTCGTCGATCTCGCCCAAGTAGATATTGTTTTGTGCCGAATGAACCTGCTCTAAGCGCTGATAAAAGCTCTCGTTCAGGTCGCGATGGATACTATTTTCAAAATATAAGATGGCACTCACCATCACGGCGAGCAGCAGTACAATAGCGCCCTTAGCAATATTGGAAGAAGACACATTTTCTCCTTGGACAGTGGCCTGACTGTTAGGCATAAAGACCTAAAATGCGTTTGCACTAAAGCACAAGGAGCAACTACAAGCAAACGCATTATTAAATCTAGTCCAAATAGAAACAAAGACAAAGATTACTTACCCTGCAAACGAGATAAGCGGGTAGGTTATTTACACCGTGATCCCTTTACGGTTATGAAAACGGTGATAATCAATGCTTGGCCCTTCTGGTACTACTTGGGTTGGATTGATCATCGTATGGCTAAAGTAGTAGTGCCTTTTAATGTGGTAAAAATCAACCGTATCTGCAATACCTTGATGTTGATATAAGTCACGCACATACGCAGAAATATTGGGGTAATCTTCGATTTGCTTAATGTTGCACTTGAAGTGACCATGATACACGCTGTCAAAACGGATGAGAGTCGTAAATAGTCGCCAGTCGGCTTCCGTTAATTGTCCTTTCACAAGATAACGTTGCGCAGCGAGTCTTGCTTCGAGCTTACCTAGCGCGTTAAATAACGAACTTACCGCATTGTGATAAGCATCTTGGGTTGTCGCAAATCCGGCCTTATATACGCCATTGTTGATATTGTGATAAACAAATTCGTTTATTTCATCGATTTCATGCTGTAGCGCCTCTGGGTAATAATCGGTGTCGTTTCCCGTTATCTGGTTAAAGGCACAATTAAACATACGAATGATTTCACTCGATTCGTTGCTCACGATTTGCTCCGTTTGTTTATCCCAAAGGACTGGCACCGTAACTCGACCCGAATAATTTGGGTCGTTTTTCGTATACAGCTGATGCATAAAACTGAGCTGATACAGGCTATCACCGACTTCTGCACGCTGACTGGTAAAACACCAACCTTGGTCTAACATATCAGGGTCTACAATCGATACATCAATATGCGCCTCTAATTGTTTAAGCTTTCGGAAAATAAGCGTTCTATGAGCCCAAGGGCATGCAAGAGAAACATACAAATGGTAACGTCCAGACTCGGCTTTAAAGCCCGCTTTACCCGTTGGCCCCGCACTGCCGTCTGCTGTTACCCAATTTCTTAGTTTTGCAGACTCACGCTCAAACTTGCCTTGGCTACTTTTTGTGTCATACCACTTATCGTGCCATTGACCGTCAATTAATAATCCCATGTAAACCCCCTATACAATATCGCCGAAGCGTCCTTGTTGATAATCTCTTACCGCTTGATGAAGCTCCTCTTGGGTATTCATCACAAATGGTCCCATATGCGCTATTTTTTCATTAATCGGCTGCCCTGCAAGGATCAAAAAACCAACATCACCCGTCGCGAGGAGATCAAGGTTTTGGCGTGGGTCAAGCTCAAGCAACGTTTGCTCCCCATGGTTTTCAAATCTGCCCGAATGAATGTAGATCATCACCTTGCCAAACTGAGCCAGTTCAAGGTGCAATTGACTTCCCGCAGTTAAGGTCACATCTGCAAGAGCTCCCTCCCCTGCAAGAGACTGTAATGACGATGTAAGCACTTCGCCCGCCACTTGCCATGTGCCAGCCAATGCTTTGAAATGACCAGCTTTTGCTATTGTTTTTTGTGGTGCAGGGTGCTCAGTTGTATCTTGATATCTAGGCGCTCGCATTTTGTCTTTTGCCGGCATATTTAACCAAATTTGAAAGCCATGCATGCCTTGTGCGTCACTTAGCGGCATTTCTGAATGCACCACACCACGCCCGGTACTCATCCACTGCACATCACCGCTGCGAATGGCTTTGACATTACCCATTTGATCTCTATGCTCAAAGCCGCCTTTGCGAATATAGGTAAAGGTTTCAATGCCTCGGTGTGGGTGCGGTGGGAAGCCAGCCATAAAGTCACTGCGATTATCTGATTTCAATTCATCAATCATGAGATAAGGATCTAGGGCCTGTTGACCTTTGCTGTTTGACTTTTGTTCTCCTGAGTGTGTTTTGGTCGCGACGCTCGACTTGCCGCCTAGTAATCTAGGCAAAAGTTGAGCAACAATGAACAAAGTGCACTCAGGTGAACCCGAAGGGCAGCGCTTGATTGGCATTTCTACTGTGTTATCGCCTGACTCACATAGAATAACTATGCTACGCCGGCTCTGCCTTGTATAAATACCAATCAAACTACTGCAAAAACAAACTTGAAAGATAAACAGGCCCTAGACTCTTGCCGTCAAATCCAGCAATGCGGTTAATATTTACGCCAGCACCATCTTGTGTTGCCTGTGCTTTGTTAGTTCGAATAATTTTCATAATAGCTCTCGGGTTAACCTGAACTTGGAATAATCAGTTCAGCGCAATTATTTAATAGTTAGCCTACCAAACCTGCGTGAGAATAAAATTAGTCAAATTTGGCTATTTCGTTCTATTACATCGAATGATTGTTCCAATCTATTACAACGCGTGGTCATACTGGTCAGAACAGTCCTTAACATTGCTCGCATCTAACAATTTTTAACAGTATTTACACAATTATCTGACAAGCTTGTGAAGCTACAATTTAACCCTTAATAGGAGCAAAGGATGAGGTCCCTAAGTTTATTGTTTGCGCTGGCACTACTTGCGGCGTGTAGTTCAACAAGTCCGGTAAGCGTAAATACGGTTGCAGGTCCCCCAACGAATCTTACGGTTGAGATCACTGATGTGACCAATACCGATGGTCAAATGCTAGTGCTGTTATTTGACAACAGCGCTGACTACCACAGCGATAAAAATGTGAATGATCCAGACGCTCACTTTTTCCGCAAGCTGATTGTCACACCGCAAACCCCTACCACAACGGTCACTTTTGAAGGCGTGCCTGCAGGCCAGTATGCGATCCACGTGATCCATGACGAAGATGGTGATGGCGGCATGGATCGGATGATCTTCCCATTTACCGGTATGCCAAGTGAGCCTTATGCGCTGTCGAATAACATTCACGATAGCTTTTCAAAAGGCGATTTTGAAGAGGCTTTGTTTACTGTAAAGGCCCCTGACACTAAGATCCAACTTGCCCTCTCTACGCATTTATCAAAAATGACAGGGCTGTAATGCTTGAATACTCACAGGTGCAGCAATGCCTGTGAGTTCTCTTTTTAAGTTCTGACATTTGTCATTTTATTTCCTGACAACCCTCACTCACGCTTCATCTTATAGCAGCGCATACTGCAAATCGTACAGTTCAGTAGGAGCGAAGACGGTGAGCAACGCCATTGAGTTATCAAATATCAGTTTTGCATACAACAATACTAAGCCAATATTAGCAGACCTAAACCTTACGCTTGAACAGGGTAAGGTATATTCCATTCTTGGTCCAAATGGCGCGGGAAAAACCACCCTGATCAATATAATGCTTGGCAGACTAAGACCCACATCAGGACGAGTTTCAGTTCTTGGCCATCAGCCTGAGTCTGATTTTTGTCGCCAGCGCGTGGGTGCCATGATGCAGTTAGGCGGACTACCTCTGCAAACCAAGGTGAAGGAGTTTCTGGCGTTATTTGCAAGTTACCATCAAGCCCCAATTCCATTGGAGCGGTTAATTTCCCTCTGCCAATTAGCACCATTTTTAGAACAAACTTTCGATACCTTATCTGGAGGTCAAAAGCAACGACTGTTTATGGCAATTGCACTAGCAGGCAACCCCGACATTGTTTTTTTGGATGAACCTAGTGTTGGTATGGATGTAGAGTCGAGGCAGCAACTGTGGCAGGCCGTACGGACGTTAAAACAACAAAATAAAACGGTACTCCTTACCACACACTATCTTCACGAGGCAGAAGCATTAGCGGATGAATTGTTGGTGTTAAAAGAAGGAAAATGTACCAAGCTTAACGATATACCTGAACTTGCTAACACCTATCGTCGCTCACAAATCAAGTTCACCAGCGACCTGTCTGCTGCTGCACTGGTTAACGCACTTCCCATGATAGATCTGAATGTTAAAGGCGATCAGTTCACTATATTGACGGACGAGCCAAACCATATTTTGCAGCAGTTATTAGAGAAATTTTCTATCCGCAATTTGTATGTAGCCCCAATGAGCCTCGAAGAAGCTTATTTATCTCTAATGAATGCTAGGAGCGCTTAACCATGATAAACACAACATCCTTTATACTTGAAACCAAAACTGAACTCTTGAACACATTTAGAAGTAAGGGTTTTGTGATCCCAGCCACCCTATTTCCTTGCTTGTTTTATCTTTTCTTCGGCGTGGTGTTCAGTCATCATGACTCCCATAACTATATGTATATCAATTATCTGATATTTGGCATGATAGGACCTGCGCTATTTTCCTTTGGCGTTAACGTCGCCCTTGAAAAGCAAAATGGTTGGCTGATACTCAAGCAGCTCTCTCCCGTTTCTCCCTATCAGTATCTGCTCGCAAAATGTGTGAGTGCGACGGCTTTTTCATTGCTCGTAGCCTGCCTAATGAGCTTGCTGGCATTATTTTCTGGCGTGTCTTTAAGTTTAGCTCAATGGTTACTCGTGATTGCCATTGCCCTGCTCGGCACCTTGCCTTTGTGTATGTTAGGGCTGTTAGTTGGGCTGTCAGTGTCAGCAAAAGCGGCACCTGCAGTGGTTAATTTAGTTTACCTACCACTCTCCTTGCTTTCTGGCTTGTGGCTGCCTATCACACTATTTCCTGAAGCAATGCAATGGTTTGCTTGGCTGTTGCCCACTTTCCATATTTCCCAGTTAGCGCTTTCGACCATTGATACCACCTTGGGTTTTCCAATTTACCTCCATGTGGCCGCCCTAATTACACAAACGCTAGCATTATTTTTTGTCGCACAAATTAAATTTAAAAAGGCTTAACAGGACAACCAAAAGCGCACGGCCCCAACCCTGTGCGCTTTTATTTTGTAATTACTTAACCTGAGGTTTGGATAAGGAATGTTCCAACTCATTGTTGCTAAAGCACAACTTAGTTTTTTCCTTGTCTAGCCAGAGAGTTTTAGGGAAAACAAGGCGAATTTACGCACCAATAGCTGGCTATTGGAAGTGAATTCAACGCAGTTAGCGCTAAAACTGGCTGCTAGAAAGGCATTAATTATCCGCAGCTCAGGTTACTTACTCTCTACGAGCTTACTATCGATACTGAATTTACCAGCACCTGACACGGCAAGTGCGAGAAAGCCACCAGCCATTGCAATATTTTTAAAAAACATTAAGAACTGCATTTGGTCGGCCAGCTCAAAGTGAAACAGCAACGCACTGACAATACTAAACCCTGCAAATGCAATTGCTGTCAGTTGAGTAAATGCTCCCGCAAGAATGAAAAGCCCTCCTATCAACTCAAAGGCTATAACCAATGGCAGCAGCTCGCTTGGTAATCCGCTTGAAGCCATGTATGCAGCATTACCTTCGAAGTATTGGATTTTATTAATCGCAGCCAGTATAAAAATGCCTGACAGCCCTACTCGACCAAATAAAGATAATACTGATGCCATTGTACTGTTCGGTTTAATGATGTTAATTAGGTTCATGATACTTTCCTCGATAAATATAGACGGTATTGGATTGGCTCTCGGTGATGAGCCGTTAGAAGAAAGTATACGTTCGCTTTAAAATAATTAAATTAGTAAAAATATCACACATCATTCTATTGAAAAGAATTAAAGTTATCCAAACAGATTCGCTTCCAATAGGTAGTCAATAACCGCCCGTGTCCTAGGTGGAATTTGCTTACGTGATGGATACACGAGAGAAAACACCAGTTGCTCGCTACTTAACTCTGGACAGATCATTTGTAACTCCCCATGCTCAACTTCTTGCTTCACAGTAGAAGGCAATAACTGCGCAACTCCTAATCCTGCCACTGTCATTTGTTGTAACAGCATAGGGGAATTGCACCAATGTACTTGAGTTGGTGTAAAGTTTACGGCTTCACCGCCACGATAAAATTGTGTCATCCCCGTTGATTTAGCCTGCTCTAACAGTAACCAAGGTAACTGATTTAGCTGTGTGTCTTTGCTTGGTAAACCATGCAATGCTATCAGTTTAGGGCTTGCATAGAGCTTAAAACATTCTTGATGTAATTGCCTTGCAACCAGTGCGCTATCTTTAGGAAAGCCAACCCTGATGGCGAGATCTATTTGGTCGTTAATAATATCGCGCTTGTCATCATCAACGATGATATTTAACTGGATCTTCGGATATCGTGCAGTGAGCTCAGGAAGTTTAGGTAACAGAAACTTATGTGCGGTGTCGTGTGTCATGGTTATTGAGACCATACCATGAGGCTCTTTGTTATCGAGCAATACCTCAACATCATCCAAAATAGCGTGCAATGAATGCGCTTGAGCCAAAATGTCACGCCCCTCTCGCGTTAGCGTGAGTTGCCTCGTGCTACGCTGCAGTAGTCGAACGCCTAGCATGGTCTCTAACTGAGACACTTGTTCACTCACTCTAGAACGGCTAGTAGCCAGCTTTCGCGCAGCTTGAGCAAAGCTTCCCACATCCACAACCGTTGCAAATATTGCTAAGAGTTTTAGTGCATTTAAGTCTATTGTACTCAATTTCAGAACTCACCATACCGAATTAACCCACTTATGATAACAAAAATTACCACGCATAATAGCCACATCTAATACATTCTCGTTTTAAAAAGAGGTATACATCATGATCGCAATCACAGGCGCAACAGGCAAATTAGGTCAATTAGTTATCGAGTTTTTGGCACAGAAGATCCCAGCCAAGCACATTGTGGCTCTAGTTAGAGATCTCGATAAAGGAAAGGCACTTACCAATTTAGGGATCACGGTACGGCAAGCTGATTACGACAAACCGCACACACTTGACGCAGCACTTACAGGTGTTGAAAAACTGCTACTGATCTCAGGCAATCAGATCGGAAGCCGCACACCTCAACACAAAGCAGTTATTGACGCCGCAGTGAAAAACCAAGTGCGCTTAATTGCCTATACCAGTATTTTGAATGTGGACAATTCACCACTAAAGCTGGCTAAAGAGCACAAAGAAACAGAGGCGTATTTGAGAGCGAGCGGCGTGGCTTATAGCATGTTGAGAAATGGATGGTATAACGAGAACTACACTGATTTAGTACCTGTATTTACAGCAAATAATGCCATTACCTCAATCGCGCCGCAAGCTCAGATCAATAGCGCTGCTCGTGCAGACTACGCACTGGCCGCTGCAACCGTATTAACTAGGTCTGGCCATGATAATTCAGTCTATGAGCTGGCTGGCGATAACGCATTTACAATTGAAGGTTTGGCACAAGCGGTGTCAAAGCATAGTCAAGTTGAAGTAAAAGCAAAGTTTGTATCTGACGAAGAGTATTTGGCCTACTTAGTTGCTCTAGGTGTGCCCGCAGGTTTTGCCGCATTATTGGTTGACGCCGAGGCACAAGCACAGCAAGGATATTTGGCAACCCAGAGTAATACGCTCAGCCAGTTGATTGGTCGCCCGACCACAACGATGGCCCAATCGCTCGCAAAAAATTAAGCGTACTTTACCGCTGATATAGTGCACAGGCTTTGCTTGTGCACTTATTTTTTACTCAACCTTACCTTCTAAGGTTGATATCAATAAGTCTCGGCTCACTAGAAAACCACAAATGCTCACCACGACTAAAAAGATACCGTACATAGAGCCGATATAAACCCAGTCGCTTTGGCCAAACCAAAGGCTTGCACGAGTACCATCATTCACTAATAAGATGTTAACAAGAGACAGTGTGATCACGCTGCGAAAATAAATCGGTTTATCCATATGGCTCGCAAATGCTGCGATAATGAGGGAAAACAGGCATAAGTAGAAGCCTATAACGGAAAACGCACCAGGTTGCATACTAGGATAAAATGCGACGAGAGAAAGGAGTACAGCAGCCCAACCGGTAGTTTTGTATATCATTATCAAGTCCTTTGAAAATGTTAAAAAGTGTTCGTTATGTAAACGCGCAAATTATGAGGTAATACCCGTAATTACGCAACTAAATGGTGATAAATATTGGCTGATATGACCTTTATTCCTTAGTTTTAAACCTATCAGATTGCCTTTGATTTTAAACCTAATCCTAAAGCATTAATTGAAAATTTAATTAACGCATTATCAAGATGATAGCGCAGCTGAAACTCTTGTCTTTAACTGCGGTACACTGTCTTTTTCAAACCAGTCGTGCTTTTTTAACCAGATATGATTACGAGGGCTGGGATGAGGTAATGGCAAAAGACTTTGGCTGGAAAAATCAGCATTTTTTACCATCTCAGTTACTGATGAATATTGCGTTAAGTAGCATTTTTGCGCATATTGCCCAATAAGTAGTGTCAGCGATACGTGGCTGAGTGTAGCTAGCACCTGAGAATGCCACGTGGGCGCGCAGATTTTAGGTGGTGGTAAATCTCCAGATTTCCCTTTACCAGGGTAACAAAATGCCATTGGCATAATGGCAAAGAGTTCAGGGTTATAAAACTGTATTCGACTTACACCCAGCCAGTCTCGCAATCTATCTCCACTTGGGTCATTAAACGGCTGGCAGGTTTGATGTGCTTTTAAACCCGGCGCTTGGCCTATAATTAAGACTTTGGCCTTATAACTGCCTTGGATGATAGGTTTTGCCCCCATGGGAAGCGCTTTATCACACAGCTTGCACTGCCTAACACGTTCAAAAATATCCATCTTTCCTTACTTATTTTACCCAATGACACCAAGGGTCATTATGGCATAGCCATATTCAAAACCCCATTTAACCAACAAAACTTAAAGTGTTTAGTCGTTAAAACGACTCCACTCAACTTAAAACAAGTGCGAATCACTATCATTTAGATGCAAATTATTGGATAATATTCTATTACGTTTGCTGTCTTTTAAAGGGGTGCTATGCCTAGTCGGGATAACACAAATAATAAGGCTATTTTGTACAGAGCTGAAGTGCTTGCACGCTTTTTCATCGCTATTTTCGGCGGCTATTACGTGACTGTTTTAGCTTCATCTTTGTTGGCTTTAACTTTACCTACTCCGCGCCTAGATGCGCTGTTATATGCATTAACAACTGGCATCGTCTTTTACGCCATTGTCTTTATTTGGGTGTTTGGATGCCGCTCTTTTAAAAAGGTATTTCTTGGCATGATCGGACTACTTTGTATTCTTTACGGTACTTTGACGCATTTTGGAGGCTCCCTGTGAGAGAGTCATTTTTCCGCAGTATGACTTGGCTACACACTTGGGTTGGTTTACTCGTTTGTTGGTTGCTGTTTTTAATCTTTTTTGCCGGTACAGCGAGTTTTTTCAGACATGAGATCAGTCTGTGGGCACAACCTGCGACACATCATCTACCTCATTACGATAGCGCTCAACAAAATGAAACCGTCAAAAAGAGTATCGAGCGGTTTCAAGATATAGCACCAAACGCAGAATCTTGGCGTATTGAAATGCCAACGGAGCGTCGCCCCAGCTTGCTACTGATGTACTCAGAAAAGCCAGCAGAAGGAGAAAGGCGCGGAAAACGCCACTCGGAGTATCTTGACCCAGTAACGCTGGAGGCACTTCCTGAGTTTAGAGAGACTAAAGGTGGTAACTTTTTCTACCGTCTGCATTTTGACTTGCATTACATGAACGCGATCACCGCGCGTTGGATTGTCTGTTTTGCAACTCTGTTTATGCTGATTGCGCTTATTTCTGGCATAGTGATCCATAAGCGCATTTTCAAAGACCTATTCCAATTTAGAAACGGGAAAGGGTTGAGAAGTTGGCTAGACGCCCACAATCTCTCTTCCGTGGTGGCATTACCGTTTCATATTATGATCACTTATACTGGCTTAGTGACGCTTATCTTTATGTTGCTGCCACAACCTGCCGAGCAGCGCTTTGAAGATACAAAAACGCTCCGAGCCGAACGCTACCCCTTTCTTGCTGCGATCCCTGAAACAGGACAACCATTGAAGGAGCTCGCATTAAATACAGCGTTAGATCATTATTTTACTAACTCAGGCGACGCACCGCTTCGCCGCATTGTGATCTCATCGCTAGGAGATGCAAGTGCAACAATTAAGCTTTATGCCAATGCTCAACGTGCTGTTCAAGATGATCCACCAAGCTGGATGTATAGCGCGGCATCAGGAGAGTTGTTAAAAACACACAATGTGACACTGTCTGGCGCAGAAAATCTTTACGGCGGAATGATAGCACTGCACACCGGGCGGTTAGCAGAGCCGCTTTTGCGTTGGTTATACTTTGTTGCTGGATTAGCAGGATGTGCCATGATTGCAACGGGTGCGGTTATGTGGGCAAAAAGACTGCGCCAAAAGCTCAAAGGTGATGACAAGCCGGGTGTAGGCCTTAGGCTTGTGGAGTCGCTCAATTTAGGCACCATTATGGGTCTGCCAGCCGCAACGGCGATGTTCTTTTATGCAAACCGATTGCTTCCAGTGGAATTAGCGGGGCGTGCAGACAAAGAAGTTCTGGCGTTCTTTGTTACGTGGGGAGTATTCACTCTGGCTGCTCTCTTTAAGTCGGATAGACTAGCGTGGCGGCTATCTGCGAAAGTGAATGCAATCGTGTGGGGCTTACTGCCTGTCGTAAATATGCTAACCACTGATAGCAGTCTTGTGAGCTATTTCATTAATGGTCAGTGGGTATTATTTGGTTTTGATGTGATGGCTATTGGTATCGCGTTCGGTTTCTTGGTTCAAGCCAAAAAGCTCGGCAGTACCAAAGCAGCACCAGCGACACCACGTCGCCAAGCAAAACATGAGGTAAACGCCTAATGGAATGGCTAACGTTTTTACTTTGTCTGCTAGCGTTTATGGGTTTTGCAGTAGCAAAACCCAATCACTATAAAGAAGTATTTGGTACACGTCCAAAAGGAAACATAACAAACCAATTAACCATTGCCGGCTGGCTTTGCCTCAGCGGCAGCTTGGCACTTGCTCTTAAAACTCAAGGGGCCTACGGTAGCTTAGAGTTTATCGGTTATATGACCTTGGCAGTATTACTACTTATCGCTATCTTTGCGACCAAACCTAGTTACTTCAGATCACTATTTTACCTAGTCATTACCGCTATGCTGCTCAGTACGCTGTATTGGATCATATTTTAACTAAGGCGCCACTAATGGCGCCTTTTTTAGATCACAATTTTACTAACATTCCTTTGTTAACTCTTTGAAACCACATCATTTAGCATAAAATATCAGCAATAATGGCGGTATACACCGCAAATTTACTAACTTAAACTAAGGTAAGTTAGTAAAATCGTGATCTAATGAGCTCAATTAGCTTAATTAGCTTAATCAGTTAGTAAAAATATGATCTGATAGTCTTGTTTTCGGACTAGCTTAGTAAAATCCTGATCTAAGCGCCAAAGGAATACTATTGGTTAGTTAAATTCTGATCCAGAAAACGAGAAGAGTAACTCAGCTCTGCTCCGAGCTTAAGTTTTATCTTACCTTCAAGGTCTATAGCGCTCTATGCTGCGCTAAAAAGTCACGGGTCAGTTCGTTGGCTTGAATAATTTCTTCTGGTGACATTTTTCCCTCGAGATCTCTGATAGTCCACTCAACTCTGCCAAATACCTCACTGTTACTCACCACTTCTACAAAAAAGTAAGCAAAAGCGAGAGACTTAACATAATCCTGCCCACCAGTTTGTGGATCTAAGTGTTGAAAGCCAGAGATAAGCTTTAGCATCGAACTCTCACCACCTTGAAGTGCGACCTTGTGCGCTAAGCGATACTTAGTCGTGATAAATGCTTGTCGACGCGAAACTTGTTCATCTCTTGGGACATCTTTTAACTTCAGCTCATCAACCAGCTCAACGTCGCCCAGTAGCCAAAGCAAAGACACCGCTTTATCTGAGCCCTTTTCAGCAGCTTCTATCAACATGTCAACATAAGGGCCATCGCGATCTGCGATGCCTAAGCACATTTTAAATTTTCTATGCATACTATCTATGATTTCATAGTACTCATCATTAGCATGCGCTCGCTCAGCCCAAGTATCGAGTTCGCTCTGCGTTTTAGGCACTCTTCTGCATATTCTTATGTTGTTTGCATTTTGAAATAGACGCTCACGATCTAAATGATCCGATTGGGTTATGACTTCATTACTTACAGTTTTCTTGCTCGCATAAGCTTCTATTATGGAAGGTTTTTCAACGACATTAATATCGTTACTTGCCGGTATTTTATGAGTATTTTCGTACAAGCTCAGAGAAAATAGAATGCAAAGGCTAATAAAAATGACTATTACCGCTAACTTTTTCAATCAACAACCACTCCCAACTCTTCATGATTTACACAGAGATATAATTAGGTGAACCAGAATTAACTACTTACTGCTATCCAACAATAACTCGTGCTATATTCTTTCGACAAAAAGCTTTTCATAAAAAAACAGCCGAACTAAGTTACTGATAATAAACAATGTAAGTAACTCATGATACCCCCTTAAATATAAAGTTCTTATAAAACAAAAGGATTATGTATGCAGAGTGTACATTTAAAAGTAAGTAATAGCTTTGCTCTAGCACTTCTTCTTACAGCTTCATTTGCTCAAGCTCAAAATGAATTACCACAGTCTTATTTCAACCTCTCTGAAATTGGACAATTTGAAAAAGTTTTACATGCAGAGAAAAAACCAAATGGAGAGCATGAAATAGTATTAGTCGACACAATCGACAATTCTAATTATGTGACTTTCTTAGTCAAAAAAGATGATCGTTTTATCGTTAATCAAAGAATGTTACTTGGTGCAGCTACAAGTAAACATGTACTTGTTACTGTAAATAACACCGGGTCTCAGTTTTTAGTCTTAGCAGCAGAAAATCGATTATTAGTTATTGATACTAATAGTAAAACTCTTATTAATTCGACTGAAATATCAACGTCTCCCATTGTTTCTTTGCAAAAATCGCCGTGGAAACAAAGCGAGGTGTTGATTACAACAGCTAGTTCAATATACGCAGTATCCATCGACAGTAATACCGAAGTTCGAAAACTATCTGATGTTGGTGGTAGCATGCTCGCAGGTAGCTTTACTGCTGAGAATCGTAAACAGATATTGCTGTCCACAGGAGCTATCTATGAGCTCATCGCGGAACAGTTAACGGTGGTGGGTAATGCCAATGCAAATGTATTATCTGGCAAAAACTTCTTAAAGACTTTAGATGAAAATAAGGACGGTATTCACGAAATCTTAATGCAAAATGACGCTGATTCTCAAGTTGAGATCTTTGATAGTATTTCTCAACGAATTGAAGCTATTTTCGGACTGCCAGATGAGCACCGAATAGTCCATCCAATAAATCAAACAGAAACTGATAAGTTGATAACTTGGTCATCGAGCACAAGAGGCCTCGAACGGCAGTTTGAGCGATACCGATACTGTGTTAGAGACTTAAAAAGAAATGCTCCCGCAGCAAAATGCTATCGCTTCGATCATGACCTTAGATACGTCCATCGTTTTATAACCTACTATGGAGACATCACTTTCGATGGTAAAGTAGATTTGATTTATACTACTGAATTTAACCGTCAAAACATTATTTTTGATACTCATGTCGCTTCACAGCAAGCCATGTTACCAGAATATGATGTTCGCTGTATGCATTCTCAGCAGAATATGATTGAGGATGTCAACAACGATCAAGCGCAATTATCTTGCCACTCCAAAACGCTTTTTGAAAGTGCAATGAGCGGGGGAACTTACACCAAGAACATGAGAACCAAAATCAGCTTACAAAACAGCGATACACTCTCAAGGTATACGTATGATTCTGAATTTGCCGAGTACCTCACAAGCAAAAAGTTTGAATTTTATGATGATTTCAACAACGATGGAAAGCTAGATAAACTCTTCTATACGTATTTGCTACTCGACAAATATCCTCATCGCTTCATTGTTACCACTCAAGAAGAAGCCAATGAAAACAGTCTAGATAGTGTTACTCTCCCTCTAGAGTTTCATGTCGAACCACTTAAAAAGCTTGTCTACGCAAGAACGATAGAGAGCCATCTATTGCATGGGTTATATGTTCAAGTGCAGGATTCTACATGGTATTACCAATTTGATTCAGAATTTCAGCAAATTGGTGACGGGTCATATGTCGACATAGCATCTGCAGCATACCATGAAGAAATTGGCACTTATGCCTTAACGAAAGATGGTGCCATTCTTGTGATCAATACAAGCGAAACTCCACTTCCAATCACAAAAGTGTGTGAAGGTGATGTGCCGGTCGGGTTACACCAAAGTGGCCCACATTCACTGATCTATTCTTGCAGTACAAAGTTCGGCCAGCTTGATACATTTTCTCAGCAAATAGATTGGGAAATCAATGGGGTTGCCAATAACGGCTATGTTAATACTTCGGTAGTGAACGATAGTAAGTTTTTGGTGACATCTGGATCCGCTCCCCAAGTGTTTGAAATCGCAAAAGGTCAGCCAAATCAGGAAGTAATACCGCCACTCGACTATAGAGTTCATATTAGCGAGCAATTATCTATTACGCTACCAGAAAAACATGAAAATACCTCCTACGCTTTCACAAATTTCACCCGTCATGGGGAGCTAAGCTCAATAGATCCTGCACCTAGTCAGCGCTTTTTATATCAGCCACAGTCTCTTGGCCATGAATACTTAGAATATAGTGCAACGCAGGGAGAGTGGGAAGTCGCAAAAGGGGATGTCAACATTGAAGTCTACAATGCCCAACCACAAATAAACAATATTGAAGTGGCTACTCACTGGAATAAGCCCTTAAAGATTACATTACCTGCAGAAGACGACGATTCAACATCTTTAAGCTATTCCTTGCTAAATAAAGAAAATATCGAAGGGCTCACATGGCTTGATAGAGAAGCCGGGATTTTACTATTTACACCCACATCTTGTTGCGGTGACGTCCATATACAATACAAAGTAAATGATGGTTATGTGGACTCTGAAACTGGCATTGTATCGATTAAACTCACCAACAGCACACCAACCGCCGAGAACTTAGCGTTTGATGCTGTACGAAATGAGCTGACAACAATTAAACTTGATGGTAACGATGCTGACTCAGACCTACTTATTTACACTGTGAGTAACCCAAATAAGCTTGCAAATTTCATTCTTGATAGCCAAACAGGGGTGGTAAAATTTACAGCGAATGAAAGTACACCACAAAGTTTCCACTTTGAGTACTTTGTATCTGATGGTTTCGCAAACTCAGAAACTAAGATGGTTGAAATCAGTGTGAAAAATCAGCCAAAAACACCACCAGAGAAAAGCTCTGGCAACATGCATATGCTTTTACTTATTTTTCTCCTAGGGACCTTCGTCCTGAGATCCCCAAAGCGTTTGTTAACCTTTAAAAAAGGTTAAATCTGATGTAGGAGCTCATTGAGCTCCTACCATTTTTTCTCGGCTTTATTCCAATCCAGCTGCATATCCCACACGTATCGGTGCTCTGGCTCTAGAGGCTGTTGAGAATCATCGACTTGTTCAAGCACATTGCGTGCTTTTACTATAGTGGCGTCACGACCGAATAGGTAACTTTGCTCTTTGACAATAGTTAAATAGGCTTTATTTAGTGCCAGCGCACGTGGTTTTGATGGTGTGATCAATTCATAAAGGTTTTTCGCAGACTGCACTTTTTTGCTGTTTACCGTACCATCCTTGTTAAACCAGCGCATTAGCATCTCTTGGTTTTGCCTAAACTCATCCCCACCGCCAACACGCATCATATAGGTCAAGAACTCGCCCTGCTCTTCGCCTTTGTTAGGTACGTCTTGCATCTCTTTTAAATTGATATAACCCCAACCCAGTTTGCCTTCAACTTTACGCGCAAACGAGAAGGTTTGGTCATAGGTTGAGCCAATGGTTTTGTGACAACCATTACAAAAAGCAAGCTCTTGCTCATGTTGCGGACGAAGCGCACCATTTTTGTCTTCAATATAACCGTTAATTGTCCAACCGAAGTTGTTATTGATCCCTTGGTCGCCCAAATAAAGCGTTTGTGGGTAATTTTCGAATGACTTTTCTTTAGCTTCTCTGTAGTAAGCAGCACCGAGTGATTGTTTGGATTTAAAGTTGTGCTTCTTCATGTAGCGCACTTCTTTCATTCTTGGCGCATTAAATACTTGGCCATTATCATCCACTCCAATATACCGAACGGTGTGTAAGAATTCAGTGTCTTGTGGATATAACTGATGAGCAAGCTCGATAGGATTGGCATCACCAAGGTAACGTTCACTGCGCAGCATGCTGGTGATCTGTGTGAGTTTGCCATCACCATTTAAATCTACGCCAACTCGCGATTCAGAAATCACTGGCGTTGATATTTCGTCAAGCCCCTTTACAGCCATTTCAACCAGACTTAAGTTGGCAAGATAGACGTCCTGATTATACGTTTCGCCCTTTTCTCTGAAGGCGTCAGCAAGACGGATCATGACATCCCCCGTCGAGCCATTGGTTGGCCAAAAAGTACTAGGAAAAGGCTTATAATTGAATGCCACCCAGCCACTGCCGTCTTTTGCTATACCAAGCTCATCGAAGGCTTTTTCTGGATATGCCAAGTTGTTAAGCGGGGTGATCTCACCTTTCCAGTCGGGGTTATTTTTTAGTTTTTCGATGAAAGGGCTGTAATTATCTTGGTTGACCCAGTTAGTAATATCTTGATCTGAGATACCTTTGATAAGCTCAGAACGATCTTTGAACAAATTTTTCCAGTGGTTTTTAAATCCGAGATCGGAAAACTCATAGGCGCCTTGTAAATTGGCATCGCGCATCATGTTTGGTCGGTTTTTTTCATCATATGATTGATGGCAGGCATAGCAAGGGTTATTCACGCCATCCGTTTTGGTGTAACACTGAGGTGGGATCACTGACTCGGGGTTATAGACTTCATTGTGCTGCATAAACGCGGTCGCAGGAATGTCATCACCCTGTTTATAAGGTGCTGTAGCTTGCGCCGACATAAGTGCGGTATTGGTTAGCCCTTGAGTCTGTTCATCATTACAACCAAACAAGGCTACGCTCGTCAATGCCACTAGAGTTAGGCTAACGTATTTCATTTTTATGACTCCAAAATTTTGCTAAAAAAAAAGCAGCGCACCATGAAGTGCGCTGCTACTTGCTTAATTATTTTGCTTTAGGGTCATAAAGCCAAAGCGTGTTGTTTTCTTGGAAGCCATCTTCACCAATGATGATGCGACCATCTTCCATTACGATTACGTTATCAGGCTGCGAAAGCTGATTGACGTCACAACGCTCAGCGCCAGTTAGTGACGAGCGGTAAGTTGCACCCATGACAACCGGTTCAATGCGAGTTAAGTTATAGTTGTTATCGATATGAGCACGGTATACACCGCCACAATCTTTAACACGCGCAGAAAGCTGCATGTCACCTTCGCCATCAATCATGGTGTTGTCGATATCAGAGATGCCAATATACATATAGGCTTTATCTACCACCTCACCGGCCACAACATCTTGACCAGTTACCGCCTCAAGTACGCGGTTATGGTTGATGCTTAAGCCTTCAAGTTTACGCCATTCAGCCGTAGCGCCTTTTTGGCGTGCAGCCTGACGAGACTCTAGGAAGATAGCGCGGTTGTCCATCGCTTTACCTGCCGTTACTTTACCGCCACCGTTTGCAACTGTTGGATAAGTAGCAGCACCTTCTGCCCACGCTTTTACATCAGCAACAGACAGATAGCTTGTTTGACCTTCAACATAGTCAGTCTCATTGATGCCGTCGTATTCGGCCACCCAAGTTTCAATCTGTGCATTACTGCCGCTACCAAGCTCAACCCAGCTAATGTCAAAGCCAGTTACAGCCGGATCGGTAAGGCCTGCATCTTGAGTTAGCTTTGCTGCGTATAGGGTACCTGCACTTAAGTCTTCTGGTTGATCTGCAACAAATTTAAATAATACGCCACCGGTATCATCTTGTGAGGAATAGACAGTACGACGGTCAGGCATTACAACTGAGTTTTCATGCTCATAACGACCGATTGTAAAGTGTTTTACAACATCAGGCGTTTCGGTTGTAGGATTTTTGATTTCTGCAATGTAACCGTAGCGATAAGGGTTAGGGAAATCAGGTGCCATTAACGCTTCCATTGTGTCGTTACCTGTTTCAGCAGGATTATTCCACTGGGGATCTTGAGTAGTATCCACAGCCGACCAGACAATCCATTCTTCCGAAGTCAGCGGTGTGCCCCAAGGTGATACTGAACCAAAGCAGTTAGCAGCAGTGCCTTTAACACCGTCGAAGTCTACCATCATGGCTTCTTCGATTGACCATTTACCCGTTGTCGCTTTACTCATTTTCAAACGACTGACACCACCTGGGTACGCTTCCCAATTTGTGAATAGGTAACCTGTGTTTGCATCGACTGGAATATAACCATTGAAATCAGGGTTATCATTTTTAATGATTTCTTCACCAGTTGAGATGCTGTAATGTACACCCAAGCCACCCGCTAACCCCTTAGTGCCAAGGTTTGCAAATGTATCACCTGTTTGGCCTAGAATTTGATATTGACCAATTGCAGAAATCACGGTTTGTTGTTCCATGGTCGAAGCAGGAACTGGCGCGCTTGGGATATTTGCAGGTAGATTATTAAAGTTCACACCGGTTAGTACACCGACAGTACCCGTATTGAATGGCTTGCTATTGAACTTATCAGTAGCTGTGTTGGTATCATTTGGGTGCTGAACATTGAAGAACAAGTCACCCCCTTCAGAAAGAAATAGACCTGTTACTTCAGCACCAGCTGGGACGGTTGCGATGCGAACAAGGCCAGGTACGCTGTAACTACCATCACGACCATTTTGGCCGTCTTGTCCATTTTGACCGTCCTGGCCGTCAGTACCATTTTGTCCATTTGTGCCGTTTGTACCATTTGAGCCATTAGTACCGTTTGCACCATCTTGGCCAGCAGTGCCCTGCTCACCTTGAGGACCCGCAGGACCTTGTGCTCCGTCGTCACCATCACAGGCTGTAAGTGCCATTGCAACTGCCGCTGCAATAAGAGAATATGCTACACGCTTCATGAGTTACTCCAGTTCCTAAGTATTATTTTTTGTAAAGCGTGCAACAGTGTGAAGTGTTCCTGTTACAGTTGACTGAATGATTTATTAACCATTTCCTACAGGAATAAGACACTTAGACTCAACCTACATACAGCCTCCCTTCTGTTAGTAAGTTAAAATACCCATAAAAGGAACTTTAGTGTAAAGGGGGTTTACACTATTCTTTTTGAACGGGTTTGTGTCTCATATAGATAAGTTCATTGGTGTTAAAACCATATTGTTCTGACATGGTTTTAAACTTGTTCATTACGGTATCGGACACTTTAGGTGCTCTAGAAAGCAACCAAAGGTAATCACGGTTGTAGCTGGTAACAAATGCATATTGGTAATCCTCATCTAACTCGAATACCACATAACTGCCATAAAACGGACCAAAAAATGACACTTTCAGATGCGCTATTTCATCATTTGCAACAAACTTAGCTTTGCCAATCGCTTCTTTCCATTCCCCTTCCTCTGTTACATATCCCTTATTGACGACTTTAATTGAACCATCGGGATTTTGGCTATACGTCGCCGTGACATTCTGCATGCCCCTTTCAAATGAATGATCTAATCGCGCGATTTCATACCAGGTGCCTGTGTAACGCTCAACATTAAAGTCTTTAACTGGTTTGATGCCCTCAGGCAGCCCTGTGCATGCTGAAACTACAAACACCAAAATCACCGTGAAAAATAACTGACGTACTTTCATATAAGTTCTCCATATTCCATCTTAATGTCATACGTAGTAACCAAGCACTAAGATTAACGATAGGTTCGATTTTTACCTAGTAAGAATAAAATTTAAATTGAGACCCTTACCATGCCAATTTCACCTTATTTATTTTAAACTTACGTGCAAATAAATAGATCGCAGCAAAGTATGATGAATACAGCACAGAGCAAAAAAATACTAACTCATGGTTTGGGTGTAGCAACGGGTAAAGTTGCGTTTTATATTGAACATCCACCAAGCATAGAACCTTATAATAATTTGATGCAAGTCAGTGCGTTAGCCAATAGGGAGATCGAACATATTAATGCGCATTGCGGCAATGGTTGGCGGAAAATCTTCAATGTTTTTGCCAAGTTCTTATTTGCTGCAAGGCTGCCAGATCACGATATTACTAACTATTCAACTTGGCAGTCATATCGTGATAGCGCATTACTTCAAGCTTCAAGTCAAGAAGCCCTGCTCTTCTCAACGCCTGATTTTTCAGCAAAAACATACGATTGGCATATTATTGCAGGACGCACCTACGCGAAATCATTGCTCAGAGATCAGATTTTTACTAACAATCTAATTTGGCTAGATGATGAGTTCGCCGTTGACTATAACTTGCGCCTTATCATTTCGCCATTTTTGGATTATCGCCAACTTAGTAATATAAAAATCAATAAGTTAGCGTGGATAATAAGACAAGGTTAGATATTAGGCGACAACTGAACTGCATACCAATTCGTGAATAGATCAAATTTTTACTAAGTAAAATACTGATCTACCTTCCGTATCACAGTCATTGAGATCAGAGTTTTACTAACTTTTTAGAAGTTATAGATAGATAAAGCGCGGTGACGTCAGCAGCAGAACAGCAATTGACTAGGTATAGATCACTATTTTACTAACTTAATACAAGCTACTTTGAAAGAGTAAGAAAGGAAAAGCCAAACCCGAACGTGACCTGGCTTATTTATCCGAAGATCAGGTTATTTAGATAAAAAAAGCTACTGTTTATCTACCACAAAGCCCGCAAAGCCAAGGGCTTTAAAGAAAGGTTTGGCGATGCCAAAACCTGCGGTGTCTAGCAGTTCAGCAAGGCGCATTTTATCCACGGGGTAAAATTCATGCTCTAAATTCACCCTCATGCGCTGCTCGCCAACATCAGTCAGCCCAAGTTGTTTGCAAACGATTAATTGCGCTTCACGTTCAAAGCTTGTCGCAGGTTTTTCTAAGTCGGCAATAAAAAGACGCCCATCCGACTTTAGCTGCTCACTCATTTGCTTAAACAAGCTTGCTTTATCACCGTTATCTTTTACAAAGTGCATCACCAGCAAGCACAGTACCGCATCCGCTTGATAGGCCTGTGGTGAAATCGCGCCATGATGGATCTGCACGCGCTCCTGTAGGCCTAACTTAGTAAAATGCTGATCTGCAATTGCCAACATATCAGCAGATACATCTTGCGCTATAAACCGCCAACTCGGGTTTAGCTGAGCAAGCTCTACAATTTCTTTGCCTGTCCCTGCACCCACAACCAAAATGGTTGCGCTATCTGGGTAAAGTGCTAAAAGTTGTGCCCCAGTAAGTTGGTGAATTAACGCATAGCCCGGCACTAATTTTGTGATCCTCGAGTCGTAGTTTTGGGCTTCTTCGCCCGTAAAAGTCGGCATCCAAATTTCCTTATGTTTGTGGTACTAAATTTAAAGATGAGTAGCCTCCCGGCTGTTTATTCACATGGATACGGGTGGCGATCCGCTCGCTCATCTGAGCAACATGCGAGATCACTCCAACCTTGCGGCCTTGTGATTGCAACGCGTCTAGTGCATCAATCGCGACACCTAGCGTCTCAGGGTCTAACGTACCAAACCCTTCATCAATGAATAATGAATGTATTTGCACTTTATTTGATGAAAGTGCAGCAAGTCCAAGTGCTAAAGATAAAGATACCAAGAAGGACTCTCCTCCAGACAAGGTGTTGACGCTACGTTGTTCGTCAGCCATGTCTTTATCTATCACCGCAATTTCTAAAGACTGCTCAATATTGGTAAGCAGATAACGTCTAGAAAGCGTATGCAATTGCTGGTTAGCATACTGCAATAAGATTTTTAACGTTTGTGTTTGCGCCCAATTACGCAGCTTTTTGCCTGTTGCGTCGCCTAATAGCTTATCTAACAAATGCCATTGCTCGTAGTCTTGTTGCTGCTGAGCGAGATTTGCCGCTTGCAAAGAGAATTGTTGTTTATTCTGAGCATCGACCTCTAATGCACTTTGCACTTGTAGCAACTGATTTTGAGTTTGCTCAAGTGCTTGCGTCGTCTCGGCATGACTTAGTTTCACTTGTTCACTATCAACTCCATCAGGGTATTTACTTTCAAGTTGGCTGAGTTCTTCACGCTGATGACTAAGCTGCAGCTTAGTGTTTTGAAAAGCTTGCTGAACTTGCGCACACTTTTCTAAATTCGCTCGAGCTTCATCTAACGAAACCTCAAGTAATGCTAATACTTTTACTTTGTCTAGCTGCCCCTGCTGGTCGAGCAACCATTGTTCAAAGCGCACATCAAGTTGCTGCAACCGCAATGTTTGCTCGGCAATTTGCTTTTCTAGCTGCGTCAGGCTGTGCTGAGCCTTTTCACGCTGTGCTTCGGTTTGGCTCAGCGCCAGCTGGGTTTGTGTGATCTGCTCTCGGCTTTGCTGTTCTTGCTGCTTAAGCTCTGCAATCCAATCATCCAAGCTGGTGTGCTGCTGTGGTAAGTATTCAGCACGTTCGTGATTGAGGCGTTCAATATTCTGCTGATGTTGTATAAGCGTATGTTCTAATTCTTCAAGCCGCTGCGCCTCATCTTGTTTTTGTTGACTGACAAGATGTAATTGATGCTCAAGCTGAACTTTATTCGCCGTTAATACATCTGTACGCTCGGTGGTTTTTAGCCAAGTTTGCACCCCTGTTTTAAGTTGGCTGATGGCAGCTTGAGGAGATGAATCAAAGTCTTGCCACCACGACTTATCGGAAATTAACGCTTCAAGCCGACTGCGTAAGGCATCCACTGTCTGTGATAGCTGATCATATTCGGTTCGCAAAAAGGCAATATGATTACCTAAATCATGGTGCTGCTGCTGAAGTGCCTGCCCTTTATGTTTAGCCTGCTCGAGGTGTTGTTGTGCCTGCTGAACCGATTGCCACTGGCGGTCGATATCATTGCGTAACTTGGATAGTTCATTTAGCCGTGACTGTATATTCTCCAGTTGCAATTCAGCTTGCTCAGCGCTGCCAACTTTATACTCATCATTTAACGTATCTAGTCGAGCGCGATTCTCATTTATTTGCTTAGTGCAGTGAGCAATTTCCTGACTGACGGACTGCCATAGTGCATTTTCACGCTCTTTTTCACCGACTTGTTGGTTATAACGCTGCAACACCTGTTCCCGAGCTTGCTCAGCAGCTTGATACTGAGACCGGAAATCCGATAGTAACTGTTCCCAATGGGCATCGATATGCTCCACACCATAAGGATGTTCTTTTGAGCCACACACCATACATTCTTGCCCTGCTCGCAGTTGAGAACGTAAATCGCTGATCCGCTCACTTGCGCGTAACTGCACTTGCTCCAAGTTATCACGAGTTAGGGCTAGACGCTGTTTAGACAACTCATCTTGCTGCTTGGTATCTCGGATCAGTATCTCAAGCCTTTCCAAGCCAATATGATGCTGAGTTTGTTGCGATCGTAACTGATGCAGCAAGGCATCCCCTTCTTCAATACTACGATAGGCTTGCACGCATAGAGACCAGTCCTGCAATGCCAAATTTAGGTCTTGTTGAGTCAAAGGTGCGAGTGCTTCTTTTAACGCGGAGAGCACGCTGGCTTCGGTATCGTAAACCTTTTGTAGGTGCTGTACCTCAGCCTCATGTTTGCTCAATTGTGTACCTAGCGCTTGCTGTTCGTTCGGTAATTTTTGCAACTGGGTTTCATGATCGTTGCGTTGTTGTTGGTACTTTTGCAGATCATCGAATTGAGGTTGAACCACGCTCCATTGCCTAGCAATATTGCTAACTGAGTGCAAATTCGCTTGCTCATGCTCTAGTTGCTGTAATTCAGTAGCGATCTCGCCTTGTTGTACTTGATACTTCTGTATCGCAGCTTCATGTTGCGCAATAAGATTAGCGTGCTTATCAAGATAGGGCTTAGTTTCTCGTTCTTGCGCTTTGTGTAGGCTCAGCTTTTCATCCAATATACGAATGGTGTTAAAGCTTGCTTCTAACTTTACAAAATTGGTTTGCTGCGTAATAAGCTGCTGTTCCAGTTGCTGCTGCTTTGCTTTTAGTGTTGCAATAGCGGATACAAAATCTTGTTGCTGCAGTGCTAGCCGCTCTTGAGATAGCTGCGCAACGCGCTTATCCGCCAGCTCATGCTGCTCACGATTATCACGCATCTCATTGGCTTTTAAGACTTGATGCGCATATTCCTGCTGTGGCTTCCCCTCTTCTATTTGCTGCTCAAGCGTTTTTAGCCTGTGTTCCACCTCAGCTATTTTTTGCTTTCTTAGCTCGACATCCGCGAGCCATTGCAGCTGAGCTTGCAGCTTTGTGCTTGTCTCTTGTTGTCGATTTCTTGTATTAATCAACGCCAACTTCTGTGCTTCAAGTTCTGCAAGCTGCTCTGGTGACAAGAGCACAATTTGACCTAGCCTATCTTGCAGGGATTGCAGCTCGACTTTCTTTTGTTTGTGCGCTTCAAAAACCGCTTTACCGATATTGCTGAACTTTTCGGTACCCGTAAGACATTCTAGTAACTGAGCCCGTTCATCTCCCCCAGCCTTCAAAAACGCGGAGAATTCATGCTGAGCAAGCAGCACGGCTCGAGTAAACTGTTCAAAGTTAAGCCCGACTAGCTGTTCGATTTTTTGTTCTGTTTCTTTTTTCTTCTCACAGACTAGGGTCATATCAGGTAGGCTGAACAACTCAATAGTGGCGGTTTTCAAATTACCTTTAGGGCTTTTTCTAGCGCGCTCTACTGACCAAATAGCTTGATAACGTTTGCTATCTTGAGCAATAAAAACCACGCTAGCAGATGCCGCAACACAACCCCGACGCAATAGGTTTCGCGGGTCGTTTAACTTAATATTATCGCCATTAAAGGCAACTTTCTCTTTGTCGTCCGATTTTAACCGTGCGGTTTTGCCATAAAATGCAAGACAAACCGCATCCAGTAAAGTGCTTTTTCCCGCCCCTGTATCACCAGTAATGGCATAAAGACCTGTGTCTTTGAGTGGTGCCGCAGTAAAGTCGACTTCTGCACTTTCTATAGAGGCAAGGTTGGTGATTAATATTTTTTCAAGTTTCATCGCCCTACTCCTCCATGCTCGCGATCACTTCTGCTAACTTTTCATGTAATGTCGCGGGTGCTTTTTCCTGCTCAGGTTCAATTTCGCGATAGGCAATATCCAACAAGGTATTGGGCGATAACGATTCAACTTTGCCCAAATCTTCAAACAACCACTCACTGGCAGCTGCGCCTTTAGACACCCGCTCAATACCACAAAACTTAATATCCTTTCCTTTTAACGCTTCATCAATCTCAGCTCGAAAGCGGCTATTGGTTTCAGCTGCAGATAATTTTAAGCGAACATAGGGAGCGCTATCGAACTTGCTAAAATCCTGCGCCGCGATAGCTTCGCATAATTCAGCCAAGCGCTTTGCACCATCTTCAGGGATATATAACACATCTTTAAAACGGGGAACGTAAAGGGGGTTTACATCGACCAGACCTTGCTCATTAAATTCAGCGAGCAATACCTGATGCTTATAATTGCGTTCGGAAAATGACATTGGCAAAGGTGTGCCGCAGTATCTGATAGCACTTTGCTTAGCGACGGTTTGCGCTTTATGTAAATGGCCTAGCGCAACATAGTCAAACTGCTCGCCAAACACGCCGGCAGACACCGCATCGAAGCCGCCAATGTTGAGGTTACGCTCAGAATCTTCAGAAATCGTTCCACCTTTGGCGTGCAGATGCCCCATTAGCACAATAGGACCTTTCACTTCTTCTATCGTGCTTAGCGCATGCTGATAAGCTAATTGTACCCCGGTTTGATAGTCAAACTCGTCATCTAGCGGTTTTGGTAAATCAGCACTGCGCAAAAATGGCATTGCCACAACATGCATATGCTGCGCTGCGATGGGTAAATCGATAACAACTTGTTCAGGCGCTTGCTTGTTAAAGCGTCCAATAACATGGGTGTTGAATAAGGTTAAGAGCGGTTTTGCGGTTTCAATGCGATTAGCGGAATCGTGGTTGCCTGCAATCAGAATAATGTGCAGCTGAGGGCACAGTTGAGATGCTTTCTGGATAAAGGTATACAGTTGCTTTTCAGCACTCGCGGGCGGTGTTGCGGTATGAAAAATATCACCGCTGATCAACAGTACATCAATTTGCTGTTCAACCAGCGCATCGCATAGCCAGTCTAAAAACAGCTGATGCTCTTCACTGCGATCATGCTCGTAAAACGATTGCCCTAAGTGCCAGTCAGACGTGTGTAAAACCTTCATTTAGCGTTCCTTTTCCTATAGAAACGCTAATATAGCATCGTCGAGCAATATTCGTCTTGTGAATATTGACGCTTTAACAGCTTAGTGAGTCAACTGCCACCAAGCAAAAATGATTATAGGTAATGCCAGTAAAAAGAATTTAGCAGGTAACTTGAAAACACGACTATGCTTATCTTGCACGCGTTTAATCGCCGATTTCTCGTTACAGGCAGCTACTTTATCAACATAAAAATAGCCGTCATCTAAATAATCTTTACAGTTTTGTTCGTCTGCAGGAATTGCAACAAACTTCTCTTGTTTTTTTAGTATGTAGAAATCCATACTGCCCACCACATTTGATTCGCTAAACGGGTATTTAGTACAGAGCAAAACTAACGCCAGTTTTACCCATAGATTGTAAAGTGCGCGATTTTAAAGACAAACTTGGGTCAATATCAACAACTAATTTTGTTTTCTTTATTTATTTATAAAATGTAGACAATAACCCAGCAAAATACCTTTTTGGCATACAAATTAATTTTTTTGAGCATTGTATTTTTTCTATCAAAAACAACAGATTAAAAAACACTCAAAACAGCGTAATTTCAGTCGTGCCTAAATCTTGTTACTTTATCTCAAAACTTTGATTTATGTGTTTTTATTTGTCAGTTTATTGACACGTAGAAGGTTTTATTTGTCTTCCTTTGTCACCATGCAAATCCCCTCTACTCACTCCGAGCAAAAACTGAAATAAAAATGTTTATTGGTCAATGCTTTGGCACGATAAAATGGGAAATAACAATGAAAAAATCAACACCAGCCATGCCTTTATTGGTTGCACTAGCGCTATCCGGTGTCGCACACGCCAGCGCCATTTCGCAAACCAAAGGGCATTTTGAAGATAAGTTTCGCCAATTAGATGAGACTTTACCGACCCCTAATATCTACCGCAGCGCAGCCGGTGAGCCCGGAGAGCGTTATTGGCAACAAAAGGTGGATTATGATATTGATGTAAACTTGGACGAGAAAGCCAAAAGGTTAACCGCTACGCAGACCATACATTACAAAAATAACTCTCCTCACACCCTCAAATATTTATGGCTACAATTAGACCAAAATATCTTCAAAAATGATTCAATTGCTGAACGCACTGCAACTTTTGGGAACGAATTACAGAGTAATCCGGTTACAAAACATGCAAAAATTTCACTAAATCAACTCAGACGTCAGCAGTTTATGGATGACACAGAACTTGGTTTTGTCATTAATAATGTCAAGGACGGTCGCGGTAAACCGCTCAAGATCACGATTGTTGATACCATGATGCGTGTTGACCTAAACGAACCGCTCAAATCAGGTAAAGATCTGCAATTTAGCATGGACTTCGCCTTTAATATTGTTGAAGAAGATGCGGTTGGCGCACGTTCGGGTTATGAGCACTTTGAAACAGATGGTAATGACATCTTTTTGCTCGCGCAATGGTTCCCTCGTCTAACGGCGTATACAGACTATGAAGCTTGGACCAACAAGGCGTTTCTTGGCAGTGGTGAGTTCACGCTTGAATTTGGTGACTACGATGTTGAAATCACGGTGCCGGCCGATCATATCGTTTCTGCAACCGGTGAGTTAGATAACCCAAAGCAAGTTCTGAGCAAAACCCAGCGTGACAGACTAGCGCAAGCAAAAACAGCAAAACGCCCGGTATTCATCGTTACTGAAGAAGAAGCGCTAGAAAACGAAAAAGCCGGCACAGATGACACTAAAACGTGGCGCTTTAAGGCCAAAAATGTGCGCGATTTTGCTTGGGCTTCATCACGTAAATTTATGTGGGATGCTAAAGGCTATCAGCAAGGTGGTGACGAGCAGCCTCTCGTGATGGCCATGTCATTTTTCCCCAAAGAGGGGGGTGACTTGTGGAAAAAATACTCCACCGAAGCCGTTATTCATACCATGGAAGTCTATTCACGCTTCTCGTTTGATTACCCCTATCCAACCGCGCAGTCGGTAAATGGTCCTGTCGGTGGGATGGAATATCCGATGATCACTTTCAATGGTCCTCGTACGAAATTGCAAGATGATGGCTCTCGCACCTATTCACTGGCCGAGAAACGTTTTTTAATCGGCGTTGTCATTCACGAAGTAGGGCACATCTACTTCCCTATGATAGTCAACTCAGACGAGCGCCAGTGGACATGGATGGATGAGGGCCTCAATAGCTTTTTAGATGGCGTTGCTGGCCGCGAATGGGATCCCACCATTCCTTGGGGCGTTGAGCCAAGAGATGTTGCTGCCTACATGAAATCTGAAGATCAGTCTCCAATCATGACGCAATCAGACAGCGTATTGCACTTAGGTCCAAATGCCTACACTAAGCCAGCTGCGGCTCTTAACATTCTGCGCGAGGTGATTTTAGGCCGTGAGCTATTCGATTTTGCATTTAAAGAATATGCCCTACGCTGGAAATATAAGCGCCCAACGCCTGCCGACTTTTTTAGAACAATGGAGGAAGCCTCTGGAGTCGATTTAGATTGGTTCTGGCGTGGCTGGTTTTACAGCACAGATCATGTCGATATCTCACTAGATAAAATCTATCAATTGCGGTTAGACACCAAAAACCCAGACATCGACTTTGGCCGTCTACGTGAGTTTGAAAAGAACAAACCAATGTCGTTATTCGTCAAGCGTAATCAAGAACAAGGGCGCGCACTTTGGATTGATAAAAACCAAGACATAACAGACTTTTACGATAGTAATGACCAGTTTACGGTAACCAATGAAGAACGAAATGAGTATCGTGAGTTTTTATCTGAGCTTAAACCTTGGGAAAAACGTACCCTTGAGCGCGCGGTAAAAGAAGACAAAAACTATTACGTGCTTAAGTTTAGCAATGTCGGCGGACTCGTGATGCCAATCTTACTTGAGCTCACGTACCAAGATGGTAGCAAAGAAGAGCGGACTATCCCTGCCGAGATTTGGCGGCGCAATGCCCGTAACGTCAGCAAGCTAATTATTACGGATAAAGATAAGCCGCTTGCGTCTGTGACCGTTGATCCGCGATGGGAAACTGCTGACGTTGATATTGAGAATAACCATTACCCAAGACGCATTATAGAATCTCGCCTAGAGCTCTATAAAAAGAAAGAGCGAGAAGGTAAAGTGTATCGCGATATCATGCAAGACGTAAAAGCCGAGCTAAAACCTCTTGAAGAGAAAAAGGATAACTAATGAAAACCTGGCGCTTAGCCTGTTTACTGGTGCTGATTTCGCCGCTTTGTCAGGCGCACCAATTAAAAGCAGCGATCACCACCGTGTTATTTAACGAACGCAGTGGCAATATCGAGATCATGCACAGATTTTATCTCCATGATACTGAGCATGCGATAGAGAGCCTATTGAGTCACAATGCCGACATCTTTAACAACGCTGCTGATAGAGCAAGCTTTGCGAATTATGTCAGTAAGCACGTTGAAATAAAAACAGGCGCAGGGAAAGTGCTGCCTTTAAATTTGGTTGGTGCGGAAATCGATGGCCAATTCTTTTGGGTATATCAAGAAACCCCGCTGTTCTCACCAATAACAGAGCTTAAAATGCGTCACAATGCACTCAGAGATGTGTGGTCAGAACAAGTCAATTTAGTAAACTTCGAAGGCAAAGGAAAAGTCAGGTCGCTGCACTTTGATGGCAATGATGATTGGCTAAGCGTTACGTTTTAGGTTATCTAATTCGCTAAAGTAAAAAGGCACTCGGTGCCTTTTTACTTTATCAACTCATGTTCTGCGCTAAAGTTAAAGCATACATTGTGAACGCGCGACGAGGAAAAGGAATGATAGCCTCAATAAAGCTGGTTTTAACCTTCATATTACTAACGTCATATAGCGTCTGTGCAAGTGATCTTGTGCGCTATAACATCTCTAAAGAATTTGCCGATCCCAAACAAGACTACTACATCGCGCTGTTAAGACTGGCTCTAAATAAGAGCCGCGATAAATACGGCGCTTACCAACTCATTGAAAACTCTTTCGATCACACCCCCCAAGGACGCACCTTAGAAATTTTGGAGCAAGGGAAGCTTTTAGATGTTCACTGGAGCATGACGTCAATCCAACGGGAAAAAAGTTTAGCAACGGTATATGTGCCGTTACTTAAAGGGATGATGGGGGCGCGTTTATTTCTTATCCATAAAGATACCGAGGAAAGACTCTCCCTACTTAACTCACCCGCCCAATTAATGAGCTTCACGCTTGGCAGTGGTATCGATTGGCCTGATACCTCAATCTACGAAAAAAATGGCTTTGTTGTAGTTACTAGCATGGCAGCCCTATTACCTAAAATGCTAGAAGAAAAGCGCTTTGAGCTCTTTCCTCGTGCGCTTCACGAACCATGGACGGAGTTACAAAGTATGAATAGTGCAGTGGTAGAGTCCAAGTTCGCATTTTGTTATCCCACCGCCATGTATTTTTTCGTCAATAAAAACAACCGTCGACTCAAGGAGCGCCTTACCTATGGCCTCAACAAAGCAATAGAAGACGGCTCGTTTGATAAACTGTTTTTCAATCACCCAATTACTCGTGAAGCCATTGCAAAAGCTAAATTTGAAGAGAGAAAAGCATTAAAACTGCAAAACCCAAACTTGAGTGGCCACACAAGGGATACCCTGTTTAACCCCAAATATACTTGGCAACCTATCCACCAGTGCATATCACCCAACTAAACCTAGCTCAGAGCGACAAGCTATTGAAACTTGAATTATCGGCTTTGGTTAATTAATCTGGGGCGGGGATACAGCAGTAACGGATCGACATTAGTTCAATCATGCTTTTGTAGATTTCTCTGCCTATTCAGTAGTTCATTTTACACGATGGTATCGTACACCAGCGCTGGCTACCTAAAGTTGTCAACTAAAATAAATTCACCATCAATAAATAATAAAAACAAAGAAGGCCGATACCTTGATCAATATTCCACCTAATATCCCACGCTCGAACAGCCCTATTGGTCGAAAACTTGGAAACTTGATGCTTAAGATGATGGGATGGAGGATAGCTGGCACTTTCCCAAGTGAAGACAAATTCGTAGCAGCCGTCGCGCCGCATACATCAAACTGGGATTTCTTTATTGGCATTGCTGTCAAGCTTGCACTTGATGTTGAAATTCGTTTTTTAGGCAAGCACACCATTTTTATCCCACCATTTGGCTGGCTATTACGTAAATGGGGCGGTATTCCGGTTAGGCGAGATACACCTCATGGTATGGTCACGCAGGTTCGCGATATCTTCAATGCCAACGACCAATTAATTTTGGGCCTAGCCCCAGAAGGGACTCGTAAATACACCTCAGAATGGAAAAAAGGTTTTATCTACATAGCACAATCCGCCGAAGTCCCCATTGTGCCTATGGCAATAGACTACCGTAGTAAAACTTTTGTTGTTATGCCGGCGATTAACAATACTACAGAGCTCACTCCCGATCAGTTACTTCACCAAGTCAAACAACAGTTTTCAAAACAAATGGCAAAATACCCTGAACACGCATCAGGACTATGAATAAAAGCGTCAACTAAAGCTGAAAACTTTAAATATACAAATCAACTAGATAGAGACTAACAGATAAATAATGCCACTAATTGAAAAAATAAAGTCAATCTAATCAATCACTTTAAAAAGACACACTTTAGTTACATTAGTTTGACAACTCCACTACTTAACACATTTAACCACACCACATTGTAAAGATTTGTTAATGAGATTTATACATATATATCATGAAGATATTTAATTTTAATGAATCCAGATGAAAACACTTGGTAAATTAAAAGTTGATCACAAACCCGCAAAATGAATAGTATTTCACCACTTATTAACGTATTCGTGGTGGATTATGCGATTGCTCATTGTTGCATTACTTGTTGGTTTTATTGGAATTGCTTTTTGGAAAATGATGCCTGAAGCTCAACTTTCACATGCAAATGTAATTCAAGTTTCGAACAACACAGAAGATGAGTCGAAGGCGACCCTAGAGCTTGATACGCTTGAACAAGGTTCTAAGCAAGTCACCATCACAGCAGCGCCAATACAAAAAAGCAGTGACTTTTATGCGGTGAATAAGGTATCGAATAAAGCAAAAGCCGTGCTGTCAGCCGCAAAGGTGTTACCACAAGACTTAAACAATGAAGCTTATATTGAATTTGACTTACCTACACTCAGAAAATTAGAAGGCGGCGATAACTTTGAATTGCTTATTCCGCAAACACAAGAGTCATTTGTAGCAGAAGTGACCGGCATATCCTTAGCAGAAAACGGCGATAAAAGCGTCTTTGGTAAGGTCACAGGTGCTGATGGTCGTTTCCATACCACCGTTTTGACGGTAGGAAAAGACGCCGTATATGGTCAACTCACCGCGCCAAGCGGCAACTATGTATTCGAATCAAAAGACCAATTTGGCTGGATCGCAGCCAAGCGAGACTTATATCGCTCTCACAAAGAAGAAGAACTGCATCCGCATGATAGTCATGACGAAACAGAACGTAACTCAGTGTCTGTGAAGGAAGATATTTTTCAACCCAAAAGTAACGTTAACTAAAAGAAAGGAAAAACAATGAATACAACAGTAAAGGCAGCATCGCTGGCAACAGCACTCGCTCTATCTGCAAGCGCATCAGCAGTCACCGTTGATATCGGCATTCTTTATACTGATCAGTCAGCGGCTGCTACATCAAACATTAACACTAAAATCAATCAGTTGATTGCGTTTACAAACCAAGTTTACAGCCAAAATGGTATCGATCTGCAACTACGTCTTGCAGGCACGCAAAATTTAGGTAACTACAACATCACACCAACGAGTGCTTGGTTAGATTCTGTGACTAACAGCAGCTATGTAGCTAACCTACGTAATACTTGGCGTGCAGATATGGTTGCAGTACTTGGTACAGGTGAGCGCAATGGTAACTACATCACATGTGGTCTAGCTTGGGTAGGTCAAGGTAGCAATGGCAACCTATATTCAAGCATGAGCAACCGTATGTTCAGCATTACAGGTATCGATTGTGGTGCAACAACATTTGTTCATGAGCTTGGTCACAACCAAGGTCTAGCGCATTCACGCAAACAAGGTGACACCAGCGGTGGTGTATACGTTGACGGTATGGGCCACGGCGTACAAGACAACTTCGCCAGTATCATGGCCTATCCACATGTATTTGGTAATGCAACACAGTACGACTACTTCGCTAACCCGAACTGGTCTCTTGGCGGTGTGCCTTACGGTGTAGTTGGTCAATCATATGCTTGGAAAACGGTAGATGCGACTAAAACGAGCATCGCAAACTTCAAGTAATCGCTTGACGTTCAAGTTTCAAACTAAAACACACCCAAACCCGCGCTCTTAGCGGGTTTTTTCGTGCTTAGTATGCTTACTTTGCCAACCATTGATTGATTTCTTTATACATAAAGTCGCGGATTAGAGGTTGTGCTTCTTTGTTTGGGTGTAAGTTATCGTTTTGCATTAACTCCGGTTTGTCCGCCACTTCTAACATAAAGTAGGGCATTAGATAGCTACCGGTTTGCTCTGTCACTTGTTGGTAGCTCTCAGTAAACATACTGGTATAACGCGGACCTAAGTTAGGAGGTATTTGTATTTCCATTACGGCAACGTTGGCGCCAGCTTGTTGACTAGATTGCACCAGTTGTGTGAGATTTGCCTTTAACCTTTTAACAGGGAAGCCACGTAAGCCATCATTACCGCCCAATTCGATTAATACATGAGTAGGCGAAATCGTTTTCAATTGCTGATTTATTTTTGCCACAGCATTACCTGTTGTTTGACCGCTAACGCTAACATTGATAATTTCGATCGGATTTTGTTCTGTTTCGTATTTATTTTGTAACAATTTAACCCAACCATCATCTTGTTTCAGGCCATAAGCGGCGCTTAAGCTATCACCAACTATCATGAGTTTTTGCTTGGCATTTGCGCTTAACGGCGCCATTACAACAACAAGTATGAACAACAACTTTAGGAAATAGTACTTCATGTCAGTGCTTTCTCAGTTAAATATGATCCAAGTAAAAGGCCTTACTAAACAGGTCTCTACCGTCGAAGGTAATCTCACTATCCTTAGTGATATCGATTTCACTGTCAAGTCAGGTGAGTCCGTGGCTATCGTTGGTGCTTCAGGCTCTGGTAAGTCAACCTTACTTAGTTTGCTTGCCGGCTTAGATATCGCATCCAAAGGAGAAGTTCATTTAGATGGCGAATCATTACAAAAAATGGATGAAGAAGCTCGAGCTCAGTTGCGAGCAGAAAAAGTCGGCTTCGTATTTCAGTCATTTATGTTAGTACAAAGCTTAACGGCGCTTGAAAATGTGATGCTTCCTGCTGAATTAGCTGGGGACAAAGGTGCAAAAAATCAAGCGACAGAGTTATTAGAAAAAGTTGGCTTGTCTCATCGACTAACTCACTATCCCTCACAACTTTCGGGTGGTGAGCAGCAGCGAGTGGCTATAGCCAGAGCCTTTGTTGGCAAACCCAAAATTTTATTCGCCGATGAACCATCAGCCAATTTAGACAGTAAGAACGGCCATCTTATCGAGCGTTTGCTGTTTGACCTAAACAAGGAAAATGGCACCACTTTGGTGCTTGTTACCCATGATGAGCAACTCGCTCAACAGTGTGATCGCATCATTCATATTGAAGCTGGAAAACTAGAAGTAATAAAACAAGGAGCGGCTGTCAATGTGGTTTAAGTTAGCACTTACTTTATTCTCTAGGGAATTTAGACGAGGCGAGCTCACCATCATCCTAGCTGCAATTGCGCTTGCAGTATTGACTGTATTTAGCTTGTCTTCCATTACCGAGCGGATCCGTTTGAATCTAGAACAAAAATCCGCAGATTTTATCGCTGCTGACAGGCGGCTTTCGAGCAACCATGATTTCGACGACCGAGTACTGACCACAGCACGAGAGTTTGGCTTAAATACCGCCAAGCAAGTGTATTTTGACTCGATGTTATTTGCCAACGATGAGTTAATTCTTGGCGCGCTAAAAGCGGTGACAGAAACCTATCCACTTAGAGGTAAACTTACTTTAAGAGATAGCCTTAATGGCGAGAATTACCAAGTTCAAGCCGCCCCAAAAAAGGGCAATGTATGGCTCAGCGAAGGCTTGTTTTATTCCCTTAGTCTTAACATTGGCGACATGGTAGAAATAGGGGCAGGGCAGTTTACCGTGAGTAAGGTGCTTATTAGCGAGCCTGATGCCCCTTTCTTCTCGCTGGCGGGGAACAAACGCGTCCTTATTAATTATGATGATATTGCGGTGACGAAAGCCATTCAACCCGGAAGCCGAGTATTTTATCGCCTACTATTTTCGGGCACAGAGCAGCAGCTGGGAGAGTACTACACTTGGCTCAAGCCGCAACTCAAGAGCAACCAATCTTGGCAGGGAATAAAAGACAGGCAATCACCTTTAGGTGAAAACTTAGCTCGTTCGGAGAGCTTTTTACTCCTTGCTGGATTGTTCGGTATCATGCTCGCTGCCGTAGCGATGGCGGTTTCTGCAAAGCGCTATTGTGAGCGCCAATATGATCCTGTCGCCATGATGAAAACTCTCGGTGGTAGTCGCAAAACCATCCGCCGTATTTATCTTTTACACCTTTCTTTAGTGACCTTTTTTTCCGTTGTAGTCGGTCTTGCTATCGGTTACGGGCTGCAAAGTATTGGGGCCGCTTACCTGATTAACTTTATGGATACAGCCCTGCCTGAAGCAGGCTTCAGGCCTTGGCTGTTGAGTATTGCTGTAGGTGTAGTGTGTGCAATGATGTTTTCATTGAAACCACTATTAGATTTATTTGATATCCCGCCGCTGCGCGTCCTAAGACGTAACCTCGGAGACACCATCGCGATTAGTCGAATTCATATGGCGCTCTCGGTATTAACTATTTTTGGATTAATGTGGCTATTTAGTCGCGATATTAAGATCACCGCGATTTTATTCGGCGCAACCTTGCTACTCATGGCCGTGCTATACGTGATCTCAAGACTATTATTTTCAGCGGGCAGAAAACTGGGGTTGAGCCCTGGCTCAAGTTGGTCTCTTGCCATTGCCACACTGCAAAAACGTGCTAATGCAAATGCGGTACAGCTTATTAGCTTTGCTCTGGCTATCAAATTAATGTTGTTTTTAGTGGTACTGAAAAATGACATGATCTCAGATTGGCAGATGCAAGTTCCAGAAGACGCACCTAATGCGTTTTTTATCAATATCATGGAACAAGAAATTCAGCCAATGCAAAGCAAACTCGATGAAAGTGGCATCAAACATGAACATTTTTACCCCGTCTTTTTGGGCCGTGTCAATGCGCTAAATGGCGAAGAGTTTGCGCGCAGGGTCTCACTACAAGAAGGTGAAGAAAAAGACGAAGATGCACGAGAAGGGGTAGGGCGAGAGCTCAACCTTACCTGGCTAGATGAATTGCCAGCGGGCAATGAAGTAGTCGATGGCGAATGGTTTGACGACTCTGATGCGCTTCAAGTTTCCGTCGCTCAAGGGCTCGCCGAGCGGGTAGGGATAAAAGTGGGGGACACGCTTAGCTTCCTAATCAATAGCCAAACAATTGAAGCCAAAGTAACGAGTTTACGTAGTGTCAATTGGGGCTCGCTGAAACCTAACTTTGTGATGATATTTAACGATAAAATCGCCGGCCAATTCCCAGTGACTTACTTTACTGCCGCCAAGCTTGAAATAGCAGACACTAAGGTTATTAGCCAGTTTTTGAAAGCGTATCCAACAATTAGTATGATCGACATTCAAAGCCAGCTCAAACAGGCGCAGTCGATGATTTCTCAAGTCTCACTGGCGATTAGCTTTGTACTTAGTATCGTGCTTATCAGCGGTTCTTTGGTGCTCATTTCTCAGGTTCAGGCAAGCCTTGCCGAACGTATGCAAGAAATCGTTATCTTACGCACTCTCGGTGCCAAAGGTCGTTTGATAAAACTCGCCACGCTTTATGAGTTTTTATTACTTGGCGGATTAGCAGGGCTGGTAGCTGCCGTGGTCAGTGACATTGCACTGTTTGTGATCCAAGTCCAAACATTCGATGTGGATGGCCGCTTGCACCCCTATATTTGGCTATTAGGGCCTGCAACTGGCGCAACGTTCGTCGCTGTAATTGGTTACTTTATGGTGGCGAATACCATGAAACAAAATACACAAGGACTACTACGCAAACTCGCATAAAACTTCGAAAAGCCTAAAAAGTGGCTCACCGTTACCATCAGTGAGCCACTCATCTCGCAAAAGCAAAACTCCATCGTCTTGATCTTTACAAACTTCAATTACGTACCTACCTTTAAGTAGGGCTACGCAGTACATATGCGAAACCAAAGGATATTAAAAATGGATAGGATACCGGTTAAAGGCATCATTTTTGACCTAGATGGCACACTAGTGACATCTGAACTCGATTTCTCACTTATTCGGGCACAAATTGGCTGTCCGGTAGGGCAAGACTTACTCAGTTTTATCAGTGGATTGCCTTCACCTTATATGCGTGAAGAGGCCATGAACATCGTCCACCAACATGAACTATGTGACGCACAGCACTGTGAAGTTATTCCTGGGGTTAAGGAGTCTATTGCGCACCTTTCGAGAATGGGTGTCCCGCTTGCCGTTGTGACCAGAAACTTTGCAAAAGCGGCGCGATTGAAGCTTAAAACAGCGGGATTGCCAATCCCATTGATTTTAACGAGGGACGACGCGCCAGCCAAACCAGACCCAGCCGCACTGCTGCAAGTTGCTCAGACCTGGCAAGTGCCACCTTATCAATGTGTTTATGTTGGCGATTACCTCTACGATATAGAGGCGGCACATAACGCCAATATGCCATCATGCTTGTTTGCCCCCAATGACAAACCTCACTACGCAGAGCAAGCAGATGTCGTCATTAGTCACTTTGCTGAGTTAGTTGATGCGCTGTACACGCTAGACATGAGAAGACACCGCTACTTAGCCTAGCGCAATAACATTGAAGCTATCAGTTATGTGTTATTTGATAGTTTGCCTTTTTTCCCTCAGTCGACTCAAATGACCCTTTGTCACCCACCGCAATCGCGTCAACATCGCTCTGTACCACCGTAAAATTACTATGTGCTTTACCATGCTTAAAACGACCGTCGTGCATCAATACAACTTTGCCTTGTTGCCCAGAAAAGCACCCGATTACTGCTTCAAAGCCATTAAATTCAACATCTCCTTCTTCGGTATAGTGAAGCTGATAATAAACTTCGCTACTGCCTTCAATTTCGCCGTCATAACTGAGGCTCACCACGGCTTTGGAGAGTTTAGCACCATCATCAAATTGTTTTTCTGTGGTTTCTTGCCAATTGATAATTTCGTACACACCTGTTAGTTGCATCGCATTTCCCTTAATTTTATAGTAGAAGAGTTTGACCTTGCTCTGCAGTTTCATGCAGCTTGTTTTAAATCTAGCACGCAATTTAAAATTGGTATTGTAAAAACGCGACAACAAACAATGAGCTCTATCCATAACAAGGCAGCGATGAAATCTAACCTTAGCCCAATCAACGGTGTACTCCACCAACAACAAAGCGCTCCAAACTACCAGCTTAGACGGTATTTCCCATGCACAGAGTTAAAAGGTCTTGTCGAGCAGTTTTGGTTTGTCGACTGGTGTTTGCCGGATAATAAAACCCATACACAACGAAACTTACCAGATCCCAACTTTCATTTACTACTAAGTACCGATGAAATAAAAATTATTGGTCCTGTAAGCAAAGTATACGATTACACAATGCATGGAAAAGGGCAGATCTTGGGAGTTAAATTTAGGGTAGGTGCCCTAGTAGAGCAATTTGATATCACCCCTTTGGCATGTGTCGATAAAACCTTTTCTTTGGAGCATCTTTGCGATGTGCCATCGAGTTCGCTTATTTCTTCATTAACGGCGGCAAGTGATGATGCAGAGCGGGTAAAAGTGCTATCACAATTTTTAATGCCGTTTACACTCCCCTTAAGCACAGGTACAGCTATGGCTGAAGGTATTCTCAACACTTTGCAAGATCACAGCGATATTTTTACGGTTGAGCAACTGGCCGAACAGTGCAACATGCCAATACGAAAAATACAAAGGCTCTGCCAACACTACATCGGTTTTAGTCCCAAATGGCTAATTCGAAAGTATCGTCTACACCAAGCGCTTGCACTGCTTGAATCTGATGCGACTACAATGGCAGACATTGTGGCTCAGTTGGACTATACCGATCAGTCACATCTTATTAGAGATTTTAAAGAAATAATAGGCACCACTCCCAATCGTTATCTCAAACGCCCCTAACAGGTACTTCGCCTCTATGTGTTGTAATGCCCCTTTACAACGCCACAACGCAATGACACTTAAGCCTCAATCGCTTTACAAATTAGTGCAATTGCACCGCTTGTCATCGAGACATTAAACGCTTCTCTATCTGGGTTACACTCCATAGCAAGTGCAAAACCATGTAAATAATCAACCAGTAAGCAAATCGCATCTTGTTGTGCCTTTTCTTGTAATTCAAGCGTTTGAGTCACTTCTTCAAATCGAGTTTGAAATACCTGAGCTGGACCTACTGAGTCCATTGACAGCAGCACAGTTAACAACCCTGGATAGTCGTCGAGTAGCTGTAAATAACTTGCACTGAGCTGTTGTAGTTCTGTTTGCCACTTTTCATCGCAGCTAGGTTCATATATTTCATCGACTAAAGAGCAGGTCAAAGCTTCGAGCAAAGCCTGTTTGTTTTTAAAGTAGTGATAAATTGCCATCGCATCGACATTTAGGCTGCTCGCCAACGCTCGAATACTAGGTACTTTTCTACTTTCCTTCATCTGCAATTTGGCTGCTTGTATGATCCGCTCCTGACTTAGTGCTTCACCTTCCGCTAACGGTCGGCCACGCTTCTTATCCTTGACACTCATTGTTTACTCTCGCTAAGATAAAATAAATTCTACACTGTAGAATTTATTTTATCTTGAAATGGTTTAGGGTTCAATTGGAGTATAAAATGGCAAACATCGTCTATATCGGGGCAAGCCTAGACGGCTTTATCGCCGATAAAAACAACTGCTTAGACTGGCTACACGATTTACCCAACCCTGAAGGTTCAGACTTGGGGTTCGCCGATTTTATGGCCCGCGTAGATGCCATCATCATGGGACGTAATACCTTTGAGACAATCCAAGGGTTTGATTGCGAATGGCCATATAATAAACCTGTTTTTGTATTAAGTAATACGCTTAAAGAGGTACCAAAAGTTTTTTCAGATAAGGTATCGCTTGTGCGAGGTGAACTGACAGATATCGTCGAACAACTGGCTCAGCAGGGCTTTAAAAACCTTTACATTGATGGCGGAAAAACCATACAAAGCTTTCTTCAACAAGATCTCATTGATGAGCTAATTATCACGACCATTCCAACTATTTTAGGTGGTGGAACACCTTTATTCGGAAAATTAAACGAACCGCTTAAATTCAAACATGTGAATGCTGTGAGATACTTAGATTGCGTGGTAAAAAATTACTACGTACGCCAAAGATAACCCTAAGAAGGCGCTTAAAATAAGCGCCTACAGTATGCAACTAAGCGCACTGCTTATCACCTGACGTAGCTTCCATATCTGCATGCTTTAACTGACATAAGTCACGCCAAAGCAGAGGGATGATAATAACGGTTAACGTGATGTTTGAGATAGGTACCGCAAGCCACACCCCATCAACACCAAACCAGAAGGGCAATAAATATAAAAACGGCAATTGCACCAACATGTTTCCAAGCGAAATAGCCAACGCTTTACCGCCTTTGCCTACCGCAACAAAGTACATTGAGGTAAGAAATATAAAGCCATCCAAGAATAACGTGGATAGATGCAGCTGCAAACCACGCTCGGCCGCGTTGAGCAAAGCCAAATCCTCACTGAAGAGCCCAAGTACATCCGTCGGAAACAGATAAAACATAGTTACCATCATCACACCAACACCCAAGCTCACTTTGAGCGCCAGCTTAAACATAGTGAGAATGCGCTGGTAAAGGCTTGCTCCATAATAATAACTGATAGGCGGCTGGACACCATTCGCTACGCCTTCTGCGATAAAATAGTAAATAACGCCAAGGTAACCAACCACAGCGAAGGCCGCCACCTCAACTTCACTGGCAAATATCAGCAACTGCTTGTTATGTAACGCAACGATAAAGCCAAAATACAAAAACATCACCAGTCCTGCTGCGCCTTGCTTTAGTATTTCCAGAGCTAGAGGCTGATTAAACGCACCTTTGGGTTTATTTGCTTCACTAGGTGTGAGCAAAAAGTAGAGCGCTGCAAGTGCGACTATTCCTTGTGAAATCAGCGTAGCAAGTGCAGCACCGGGCAGCTGCCATTGCATTTTCACAATCATAAAATAATCGAGCACTATATTGCTGAGCGCCCCTACAATCAGTAAAGCCGTTGCCATTTCTGGCTTACCGTTGTTTCTTAGTAGTAACGGCAACGCACCTGCCGCAATGGTAACCCCAGCGCCCCAATTTAATACCTGTAAGTAGGCCAAACTGGAATGTAAAAGCTCACCCGATGCACCTTGAAGCTCGAGCAAACCCGGTCCGAATAATATAAGGACAGTCATTGCAACCACAGTCAAGATAGCGATGAGCCAAAAGCTGGTGCTCATCAGCTGCTGCACACCTGTATTGTCGCCAGCGCCACAATAAATCGACAACAAACTGCCAGATCCCATCCCGATTAAAACGCCAAAACCAATAATGATCCCTATAATGGGCCAAGCAAGGTTTACAGCAGCCAACCCCTGAGCACCAAGGTAGTGACCAATAAAAATACCATCGACGATTTGGTACAATCCATTGACCATCATTGCGACAACGGCAGGGATGGTATAACGCCAAAAAGTTCGGGTAACGTTGGCGTATTTAGCATGTGCTTTGTTCGCAGAATCTAACAGCATAATGAAATCCTTAAACATGAAAAGCCGTTATTATCCTTGTAATTGAGATTGGTCAAAGTTAGTATCCATCCGAAATTCGGATAGGTTAAATCATCATGCATTGGACACTCGATCAACTTGAAGCCTTCGTCACCGCCGTCAGGTTGGGATCATTTTCAGCTGCAGCAAGACACTTGGGGAAGGCACAATCTCGGGTCAGCACCGCAATTGCCAATCTGGAAGCCGATCTAGGCTTTGCACTTTTTGACCGCTCCGCCAGGCTGCCAGTGTTAAATCAAGCTGGTCTCGATCTGTTGAAAGAAGCCGAAGCGGTGCTCATGCAGTGTCAGCGACTGCAATCAAGAGCCAATTCTCTTAATAGTGGCGAAGAGGTGTCTCTCATCGTTGCCATGGATGAAGCAGTGCCCATTATCGCATTTGAATCTTTGTTTGAACGATTAGCTCAGCAATTTCCGTTATTAAAATTAGCCATTATTAATGGCTCTCAAGACGACATTGCACAATGGGTAAGCGCAAAAAGGGCAGAAATAGGCATTTTATTTCACCAAAAACCATTGCCAGAATCGCTAGATTTCACTTCGATAAACAGCTTTAAACAGATCTTGATCTGCTCCCCTCACCACCCGCTGGCACAACATCCTGCCCCGAGCATTGAAGAACTAAATCGACATCGGCAGCTCGTAATACGCGACCGCATTGGTAATACTCAGTCACAAGCCATATCCACAAGTCACTGGCACATTGACAGTTACTATTACATCATGGGTTTAGTCATTAGAGGCGTTGGATGGGCATTAGTACCTGAACATGTTGTCAACACACCGTGGTATATGGGAGAACTGTTCGAGCTATCAACAGAGCATATCCCTAATCCTCTAGTCGTCGAAATGGGCATAGTGCAACGCAGAGATCAAAGTAAAGGCCCTATTGTGCAGTGGCTTTATAACGAAACAGCTAACTTATTCTGAGTAAACCTATACTGTCAAATTAAAGCCATACTGGCTCTGCATAGGCTGGTATTTTTTCTACACTGATGGTTAAATTGATCTGTTTTGGATAAATTTCCTTTTAGCAAACACCAGTAACAAAAGTTCACATTTACATAGTAGAGTGGAATTAATACTGAGAACCAATTTAGGAGCACGTAGTTTTATTGTTTAAGACTGCAGTTAGGATACATTATGTTTGATAAAAATACGCTTATTGAAGCCTACGAAAACGTTTTAATTACGCTCATTAAAAAGCGTATCAACGAGTTAAAGTTTTATGTAAATCAAAGTATTTATTCTCATATGTCGTTATCTGTTGAATTTTGGCATTACGATGTAAACTGGAATATCTACAGCCTGCCCGAAAGCCGTTTCGAACAGCATAAAAACGTTGCTTCAGACGAGTTTATCATCTTGTCTGACTTTGAAGATGATTGTCCAGAAGTCAGTAAACTGAGAGACATTTTCGAGAGCTGGGAAGATATAGAACTCGTTGAAGATGAGGACGAGAATATGGATCTGTTGTTCAAGCTATCTCATGAAGCGCTCGCCGAGGCACTATGCGGAAACGAAGTAAAACCACTATTACTAGACATCTTTGCTGAGAATAAAGCGCTTAAAAATAAACCGCTTAACGAGCTTATCAAAGTAGAAGATCCTGACGGACGCTTTGATATCAACTTTGTAGAAGCTGTTGCTTAGTAAGCCGTCAAATAAGCCTAGATCATATGTTTACCAGACTACTTTAAGTAAGCCCCGTAAAGGGGCTTTACACGCTAGTTCATCTCACGCGCCTTTGTGATTGCAGCTTGAATGGCAGCTTTGGCCTGTGGGCTGTTTTTCCAACAGGTTGTTCGCAACATTGAAGCGACCCGCTCAGAAATTTCTTCAACTTCATAAGTTGCAAGCTCGCTCAAACTGCAAATACCGATTTCTTCAAAACGCTTTATCACCGTAGGGCCGACTCCTTTGAGGGCCAGTAAGGTGTTTTTTTCACTTTCAGAGAAAACCATAATTCAGCTATCCTTTTATTTATCAAAACGCTCAACATTAGCGCGATAATATTGAAATTCTATCACTATCTTGGCTTGAGAAGTCTGGATCAACATAAATATGCATTCTTGTGATCAAGCTATCAGAGAATTCGAACACACTACAAAAACGGCCAGATGAAATTTGATTATCAGGCCAGTGCGTACCATTACGCATCACACCGCCTTCGCGCCCTTCAACAACAACAGTTTTTCCAGACACAATGAAATTAAAATGCGCAATATCGTGCCAAATACTGTTGAGTGAGCTGCCAATTTTATCGCCAAACTCAAGTAATGCTTGCTTACCAACAGCGTCACCAAACTTTGGAAAAAAGAAAATCACTTCATCATGAAATAAGTCTAAATAGCTTGAATCTCCAGCATCAATCTTTTTAAAGTACTCAGTCACCAATTCAATTAAGGTATTTTTATCCATCGTGTTTTCTTCCTAATCCTTTGCAATTAATTTGTTATCTCACTCTCTTAATTAGGGCAAAAAAAGTAAAAACAATATAGGCCTGAACTCGGGATAACAACTTGTTCTCTAGCTGCTGTTATCCCTTACTACTGCGTTAAATTTGCTTGTAATAGGCTCGCTATTGACGCACAAATTTACCTTGTATTAAGAAGTAACTTCTGGCTAGAGTGATATTACGCTTTTGAACTTAGGTATTTTAGTAGCTTAACTAACTTCTTATCCCGAGTTAAGGTTAGGTAATCTCAATGGAAGAATTTGCGGTGCAAGGTTTAAAGTTAGCATTGTAGATTCCTCGTCCATAAAGTAATTAACCTTATTTAATGCAATCAGAATACGCAAAATAAAATCCGATGACGACAATCAACCCCAGCTTGCTTTTCTCAACACAAAGCACGCATTGTATACCTCGAAAGGGAATGGTAACTTATTGATGAATTTACGTTTAAATTTATTGAAAGAGAGCTCAATGTTCAAGCTAAGACCGTTCCAAGCCAATGATGTTGACAACATGGTCGTGATTTTGAACGATCCCGATGTCGTTCGGTATTTATCAACAAAAATTCCGCAACCTTACACTGAGCAAGATGCTATGTGGTGGGTAAATGAAGGCAGTAAACACGGCTATGTTCGAGCGATTTGCGATGGTCAGCAGCTTATCGGCTGTATAGGTATTACCCCTGGCGAGTTTGAATATCAGCGCTCTGGTGAAATAGGCTATTGGCTCGCAAAAAGCCATTGGCGTAAAGGGATTACTCATAAAGCCATTTTACACATTACCTCAGAGGTATTTAACGCGACCAGTATTGAACGGGTCTTTGCCGCCGTATTTGACGACAATCGTGCATCAATGAAGCTACTAGAGAAGTCAGGTTTTGAGCAAGAAGCGGTGTTAAAACGCGCTATATTCAAAAATGAGCGTTTCTACAACAATCACATTTTTGCCTTATTAAAGCCTTAAATGAGCGGTTGCTTAGTACAACCGTAAGTAGGCTACTCAAGCAATCAAGTGGCTCCGTATTAACCTAGACCAAAGTCAGCGCTATCTCTAGCGACTCAATCTGCTTTTTTAAGCTTGGATTAATTTCTTCATCGGTAATAATTGTGTCAATTTCGTTAGCTATAACAATCTGATAAGTAGCGACTTTATCTAGTTTATGACTCGGTCCCATAATCACAGTGTGATCGCTTTGACGAATAGTCGCAGAGAGGATCTCCGCTTCTTCGATATAGCTTGCACTAAAACCGTGGTGAATATGGAACGAGCAAATCCCCATAAAAACAATATCAAAACGGATCCGTTTCACCATTTCGATCGCCGTCATGCCTACCACCCGCATTGCAGGTTTAAACATCGGGCCGCCTAACACAATCACATCCACTAATGAATGGTAGGCCAGCTCTTTGGCGATCAGTGGACAACCAGTAACTACCGTCAGCGGCATATTTTTAGGTAAGTGCTGAGCCAAATAACGGCACGTCTCGCCAGAATCAATCACTATCGTTTGTCCAGGCACGAGCATCGCCAAAGCAGGTTCAATATAACGAATTTTACTGGTATCGGGCTTATCTAAACGCTCGATATAGTCAGGAGTATTATCCTGCAGCGCTAAAGCGCCACCATGAACACGCCGCAGGAGCTTAAGCTCAGCCAGTTTGTTTAAATCCCGACGGATTGTGTCTTCGCTCACATCAAGCGTCTGCGCCAAGGACACAGAGGTGATCCGCCCTTGTAAATTAAGCTGATCGAGAATGAATTGATGACGTTCTGCCAATAGCATTGCATGTTCCTGCATTTTTTTGCGTAATTTTACTTGAAAAAGATCGAGATACAAGCGTATTATTTGCACATAAATGCATGATAAAGCCGATTTAATATCAACCAACGCCTGTTTATGCATGAAATATTATCATAAGGAGTAAAAATGGCACTTAATTCACTCAACCTGAACCATTATCAGGGATTGATATTCGATATGGATGGTACACTTGTTGATTCTGAAGTTGCAGTACGACAGGCCGTCGCGCCTTGGTGTGAGAAACATCATGTCGATTTAGAAATGGTATTAACTACGGGCAGAGGTGCACGTTTCAAAGACTTTATAGAACAATTTACTCCGCATTTAGATTGCCAGCATGAAGTCGAGCTGTTGGAACAAGCAGAAGCCGACCTTGCCCATACCGTAACTGCCATTCCTGGAGCTAAATCGTTATTAAGCGAAATAAAAACACAGCAACGCAAATGGGCCGTTGCAACTTCTGCAAATCGTCACAATGCAGTTGCACGACTCACCACAGCAGGTTTACCTATTCCTGAAATATTAATTACCGCAGATGATGTTGGGCACGGTAAGCCTCACCCTGAGCCATTTTTATTGGCGGCCAAACGGCTGGGAGTGGCAACCTCTAAATGTCTTGCATTTGAAGACTCAGATCAAGGGGTAAGATCCGCACTTAGTGCTGGCTGTGACGTAGTCGTAGTTAACCGTTTTTGCACTATTCACCATGACCATATTGTTGCCCGTATCAATCACTATCAGGATATCTACTTATCAGAGGAAGTAAGCGAATGAAAACATGGCTGACAGGCTTTTATCAAACGAAAGATACCTACTGGGATTTCGCCGGTGTATTCTTCGGCGGTATCGGTTTTATCGCATTATTCGGCCAGCTGCTTAGCGAACTTGAGCGTCAAGGCCCAACCAACTTGTCCTTTACGTTTTTAATCGGGTATGTGTTGGTGTTTAGTTTTTGGCTGATGTATGGGCTGAGATTTCAGCGAATAGCAATCATTGTTACTAATGTACTTTGCCTACTTTTACAGATCTTAATTTTACTAACTGCCATTTTGCATTGAGTCGTTGGCAAAGCTCAACAGCTTTGCCAACCTATTTAGAATGGATTGTCATTTGATTGGGAACCCATTTACGAGCCCAGATATCAGCTCTAATTGGATCACATCACTCCATACTGCAATTTAACAACCACACACCTCAATCCAACCATAACTTAGGAGATGCTCGCTCCGATACAATGGCAAATTGCTCAACCCAATCGATTAATCCCTCAATCGCCATTGGTTTGGCATAAAAGTATCCTTGCACATACTGACAGCCCAAGCCTTTTAAGCAATCTAGTTGTCCTTGTTGTTCTACGCCCTCAGCTATCACCTTGAGTGATAAACTCTCTGCCATCGACAAAATCGCGTTGACCAAAATGGCCGCATCTTGGTTTTGATCTATATCTTGAATAAAACCTCGGTCTATCTTTAATATATTGATAGGGAAGCGTTTAAGGTAGCTAAGCGAAGAGTAGCCAGTGCCAAAATCGTCGATTGCTAAGTTGACTCCCGTTGCCCGCAGGCTTTGTAACCAAGCGGTTACGGCTTTATCATCTTCAAGTAAGATGCTTTCTGTGATTTCAAGCGTTAGGTTCTCTGGAAGAAAGCCTGATTGCTGCATGATTTGCTTAATGGTAGTGGCGTTAAAGCCAAGTCGATACTGCTGACTCGAGACATTTACCGTCAAATAACAGTTCATGCCAAGCGCTTTATTTAACCTGCGAATGTCATTACATGCCTTGGCAGGTAACCACTCACCAAGAGGAGCAATAAGGCCGCTTTCTTCAGCGACCGGAATAAATTCAGCAGGTGAGATATACTGGCCGAAATCAGTTGGCCAGCGCATGAGCGCCTCGACACCATATAATTTACCCGACACCGTATCAACAATAGGTTGGTAATGTACAGTTAAGCGCTGATGTTCAAGCGCAGCTCGGAGCAGCTGCTCCAGCTCAACTCGACGATTCACCTGTTGCTGCATTTCTTGCGCAAAGAAATGATATTGATTGCGCCCCGCCTCTTTTGCTTTATACATGGCTAAATCGGCAAGTCGTAATAACTCTTTTTGATCTTTTGCATCACTTGGTAAAATCGCGATCCCGATGCTTGCCCCGGTAAATACCTCAAAGCCGTTGATCACAAATGGTTCGCTCAGTGCTTTGACAATTTTATCAGCTACTTGGGCAGCATGATCCGGGTGAGCAATTTGGCTCAATAATAATACAAACTCATCTCCACCAAAGCGACTCAAGGTATCGCTTTTACGCAGCAGGCCGTTTAAGCGCTTAGCTACGGAGATAAGTAAGGCGTCTCCGGCCTCGTGACCCATGGTGTCGTTGACACGCTTAAACCTATCTAAATCGATAAATAACACAGCACTTTGATGATGAGTACGGCTCATGCGTTTAATATCTTGCTCAATGCGCTCAAGTAATAACGTTCTATTCGGCAGTCCGGTCAACACATCGTAATAGGCTTGATATTCAATCTGCTCTTCTTGCGCTTTGCGCTCGGTCATATCAGACAATATGGCAACATATTGCTGCACTAGCCCTTTGTCATCATGCACGACACTGATTGCTAGCCACTCTGGATATAACGTACCGTCTTTACGCTTGTTCCAGATCTCACTTGCCCACTGTCCGTGCGAGTTGAGGGTGCTCCACATCTGCTCATAAAAATGTTTGTCATGCTTACCTGAACTTAAAATATTAGGTCGTTGGCCGAGCACTTCATGTTCTTCATATCCAGTAATTTTGGTGAAAGCAGGATTGACCGCAGTGATCTCAAGTTTTGCGTTGGTGGTCATGATCCCTTCTTGGGTTGCATTAAATACCGCCGCTGCGGTCTTAAGCTGTGCACTTGCGCTTTTTTGTGCTGTGATATCTTCTTTGATCGCAATAAAGTTAATGATTTCCCCTTGCTGGTTTTTAATCGGGGAAATAGACGCGTACTCCCAATAGTAATCTCCAGACTTACGGCGATTGTAAAACTCACCACGCCAGACTTTGCCTTGTTTGATGGTTTGCCACAGCGTTTTGTAGTCGGTAAATCCTTGTTTGGAGCCTAGTACTTTGGGTGTTTGTCCTTTCACATCCTCAAGTGAATACCCAGTAACTTGTTCAAACTTAGGGTTAACGTATTCAATGCGAGCACGAGGATCGGTGATCACAATAGAAGAGGGGCTTTGCTCAATGGCATGGCCCCACTTGCGAAGCTCTTCTTCCGCTTGTTTAAAAAGGGAGACATTAACACTCACAAACACTTGGCCATTGTTGTGCGTGTTCGTTTGTTTTACTTGTAACCAAGCGCCAGATTCAGTTTGATGCAAATTGGCATCAGAGTTAAAAATTTCTCCAAACTGCTGCTGCCACTCTTCTAGCTTGCGTGGCATTTTTTCGCTATCAGCAATTGCGAAATGATTACGCCAAGCACTGTTACAGAGCAGCAAATTACCGCTGCGACTAAAAAGAGCAAAGCCTTCGGTTAAGCGCGCTACGGCATCGGACAAAGTTTGGCTGGTGCTCAGAATTTTATTTTTGGCCACGTAAAGCCGGTTTGCAAACACAATCAAGAGCAAAAATAGCACAATGGTCAGCAGTAAAAGCAATTCACTTTGATGCTTGGTTTTTTCTATGGTTTCACTGTGGTGCTGGCTATATGCCGCGTAAAGCGCTGAAAAAGCTTGGTCACTCGGCAAAGACAAAAAGCGTTGTTTTGCCTTTTTTAATTCTGCACTGTTAGCAAGAGCAACTTTAAAATGCTGATAGATAAGCTGCTCTAAGCCACTTTCAGAGTTGATGGTCATTAAAGGCTCTGCGACAAATTCATAGAGCTGACCCAACATTAAATTAGCAAGCATTCTATTGGCGTGGGTTGCCAGTTCGGGCTCACTCTGCTCCAGCTCGATTAGCAACTCGGGGAGATAAAGCAGGCTGTTTTTAATATTTGCTGCCGCTGTTTTAATGGATTCGACTTGCAATACTTTATTGCTGAGTAGCTGACGATAGGCATCAAATTGCTGTCGAATGTCGGGCGTGGCTTCTGCAAATAATGCATCCTGCTCTGGTGTATTCAAAGCGTCGATTGCATGTGCTAATCGCGCTAACTCATCATATTGATTGAGCTGTGCACTAAGCATTTGTAACACCGCGGCATCCAGTTTGGCATCAATACTCTTGGCTTCAAAGAGCAGGGTAACTCGTGCTTGGTGTGTTTGACTGCTGAGCTCTTGCTGCGAGTAAAAATACGCAAAAAGCGCAATTGGCGCGCACAGCAGTAACGCTTGCACACCAATGAAGGCCTTATTCTTCATTCGTGGTTTTCCAAATCCATTTCGTGGTGATGTCCTGCTAGGCTGTCAATAAAGGCAACTAGCTTGTTAATATCGGAGTCGGAGATATTGCGGCCAAGTTGGTATTTGGCCATGGTCGCAACGGCGGCTTCTAGGCTGCTATGACTAGCATCGTGAAAAAAGTATGCTTGTTTGCTAGCAAGTCGCAAGCTCGGTACTTTGAACACAAAACGATCTTGCTCATTGCCAGTGACGTTAAAACGACCATAATCCGCTTTTTGAATTGGTGTATTTCTATCGCCAAAATAATCACCAAAGGTGCCCATTTTGGCAAACATATTGCCACCAACATTGCGTCCTTGATGACAACTAATGCAACCATACCGTTTAAATAACTCATAACCGGCAATAGCCGACTTAGGTAAACCTATGCTTTTATCTTTAAGCCATAAATCAAACGGCGCATTAAGCGTGATTAACGACCCTTCAAAAGTCGCTATTGCGTCTTTTACCGTGTGTTTCGTTACTCCCTGCGAGTACACTTTAGTAAATTGCGCGACCAGCGTTTTATCTTGATTTAACTTAGCAACGACCTCTGGCCAAGTCATATCATGCTCTTTTGGGTTTAAGATGGGTGAGTCGATTTGATCATACAGCGATTGCGCCCGGCCATCCCAAGCTTGACGAATATTTAAAGCCGCGTTGTAAACAGTTGGAGTTTTTAGCTCACCGAGTGCGCCATTAATCCCACTGGAAAGGGGCTTTACATCCGCGCCATGGCTGCGTAATTGATGGCATGACGCACAGCTAACTTGGCTTCCTCGGGAAAGCCGCTTATCAAAAAAAAGTGATCTGCCTAAGGTGACTTTATCGGTATCAAGCCCTATTGCAGGCTCAAGAGGCAGAATTGGATCATTTGCAGCTCCCAATAATGGAAACGCAAAAAGTAATAAACTCCAAATTCGCATACACTCCGCCCAAGTTGCCATCTTGGTGTAAAAGATAGCAACATTCGGCATTGCAAATTTTGATTTAAAATAAGCTTAGCAATGGAAGTTGTGTGTTTCTATTCACTCGCCCCGCACGGCTAAACTTGTCACTTCACTCAGCCAGTTATCAATTACCTCAGGAGTTGCTAAGTACGCAGGGCCAAATAACGTATGTTGAGTTGGCTCTATACCACAAAATCCCAATGTCCCATGTTCTAGCTGAGCCATAAGCCCTGCAGCAACTTCTTCCAAATAAGTTTGCGGCGTGTCTGAGGTGAGAATAACTCTCGCGGTTTTATGCGGTAGAAGCTTTTCAATTTCAGTGCCGGCCTCACTGTATTTAAAAGCAAAGCCTGGTAGTAATGCTCTATCTATTAGCCCTTTGAGCTTGGCTGGTAACGCCAACCACCAAATTGGGCTTACTATCACAATGTGCTGCGCCCACAGTAAGTTCTCTTGGAATTGCTTGAGGCATGGCTCTAATATCTGGCTCGCTTCATAGCCATACATCAAATTGATTTCAAAGTGCATCTCACTAAGATCCATTCTGCGTACTTGATGTTGGGTGCTTGCAGCTTGCTCGTAACTTGTGGTGATAGCATGGCAAAGGCTTTTGGTTTTGGGGTTACCGTTTAGTAGCAGTATTTTTTTCATCGTCGTTTCCTTATCACATGACTGAGAAACGAGTGTACTGTCTCCCCTTTACGGGAGAGTCAAGTTACTCTACCTGAGACTAGGATAGTTTTATCTGTGGACATTCATCAAGCGATGCGATGCAATGTTCAATACGCTGTATTTTTTGCTGAAGCTGCGCAACTTGCTCTATGAAAAATACTTTGAGTTCAACTAAAAATATGTTGATTTCGACCCAGTTGACTTGCCGCCCTTTAATCTCAATCACCTGCTGTAATTGCTTAATCGACACGCCGAGCGATTTTGCTTCTTTTATTAATAACAGCAGATCGACATCTACTTGAGAATAGACGCGATACTTACCAACACGCTCCGGGGTAGGAATAAGCCCTTTCTCTTCATAAAAGCGAATAGTCTTGACTGACAGCCCAGTTTGCTTTGACAGCTTGCCAATATACATTTTTGATTCTCCCTACTAAAAGCAAAATAGCGGTTTACAGCCTCCGAAAAAGTTGTAACTATCAACAGTAAACCAGCCACACGCTAACAAAAAGTATCGTCAAGGAATAGCAAAAGATGTATCAGTTATTTTACTACCCCCGAAATGCCAGTTGGGCACCGCATCTCGTACTCGAGCACCTACAACTAGAAAAAGAACTGCTCTTGGTCGATAGAAAAACACAACAACAAAAGTCTGCGACCTATTTAGAACTCAATCCAACAGGACGGATCCCGACATTGGTCGACGGTGACCAAATCATCTTCGAGAGTGCAGCTATTTGTTTGCATTTATGCGAAAAGCACCCTGAAGGACAGCTTATCCCAGCGCCAGCAACCCCACAGAGAGCCACGTTTTATCAGTGGCTTTTTTATTTAACCACGACGGTTCAGCCAGAACTCATGCTGTATTTCTATCCTGAAAAATATCAGCTGTCACCAGTGAACAGCAAGACCATCTCTCAAGCCGCGGAGCAACGAGTCGGCGACATGTTTGCACTCATCGACAAGCAGTTGGCAACACACACCTACTTAGTTGATGAACAGCTCACGCTTTGTGATTATTATTTATTTATGCTGGCTCATTGGGCAAGTGGGTTTAATACTGCGCCAAAAGACTATACGCATTTGGGCCGATTTATGCGAATGATGGCACAGCAAAAAGTGGTAAAAAGAGTGTGTGAAATTGAACAAACCGATCTAAGTTTTTATTAGCATCCATTACACCAAGGAGGAAAAATGGAAACCTTAGTGAAAAACTATATCTCTGCGTACAATCATTTTGATATTCCGGGTATGCTAGCTCAACTCACGGATGATGTCGTGTTTGAGAATCTCGCCAATGGTGAAATTACAACGCGTACAACCAGTAAAATGGAGTTTGCAGAATTAGCAAATCAGTCTGCTAAGTTATTTTCCGAACGCAATCAATCTTTAACCGCCGCCACGCAAGACAATGATCTGTTTATTGTTCATGTGAGCTACAAAGCGAAATTAGCCCAAGACTTAGCCAATGGCATGAAAGCTGGGCAAAGCATCTCCTTGCAAGGCCGTTCAGAGTTTGCATTTCGCGATGGCAAAATTTGTTTGATAAGAGATATAAGCTAACTCCTTACTCCAAACTCGGGTTATTTAACCTGAGGTTTGGATAAGGAATGGGCTAATTCATTGTTTTAAACTCACCTTAAATAACTTTCTTATCTAGCCAGAGAGTTTTAGGGATAACTCCGCTCTCGCGTCCTGCTACCGCCCTGGTACCTACATCCTGTAGGCAAGGCGAATTTACGCACTAATAGCAGGCTATTGGAAGTGAATTCAACACAGTTAGCACTAAAACTGGCTGCTAGAAAGGCATTAATTATCCAAACTCAGGTTATTTATTTGGCAAAATCAGCGTGCTTTCCTATGCTGGTTTTGCACTTTCATCATTAATTCATTTCGACCTAAGCACTATCTTGCGATCGGTCCAAGACGAATGAAATAAAACGGAGAACAACAATGGGACTATTAAGTGGTTTACTCGGTAATGCAAGTGAAGTAGACAGTAGCGAAGTAGATAAGTTATTAGCAGATACATTAATTGCTGGAGAAGAAGTTGCACAAGCTTACAAGGTGATCCGCGACTTGTTTATTTTTACCAATAAACGCCTAATTTTAATCGACAAGCAAGGCATGACGGGCAGCAAAGTAGAAATGCTCAGCATTCCGTATAGCAAAATCACAAAATACAGCAAAGAATCTGCGGGTCACTTCGACCTCGATGCGGAACTAAAAATATGGATTGGCTCAGATCCAACACCAATTAGTAAAGAATTTAAAGCGGGCGACAATATCAACCAAGTATATCAGATCATTTCACAATATTGTTTATAGCCACATGCAGTTAACTATGAATAGGCACGCAGGATGCGTGCTTCTTCCACACATATTCGTCCACTCTTTTATCAATAGAGTGCAGGCTTGGCATTATAACAAATTTGCAGAGTGACCTATCAAGCGCCATTTTTCATCGCTACATAAATACCAAATAGACTGCCTTAGTGCGTCATATGACCTCTCACCCAAGGTATTCTCCAGTGCGGAGACGTACTCAATCACAACCTTATTGGGACACTGCTCAACTAACTTATAATCCTCGCTAATTATTTTATGCTCACTGAGATCTTCACTCTTCAAGCCTTCAATAATGTCATCCTTTGTCATACCATCACAAAATAGTCCACTTTCTGAAAACTCATCATGGATGTAGTCCGAGATCAGATTAATATTTTTTCGTAGCTCTGGCGAATGTAACGCTCGCTCTAAAGCTTCAATTTTATCCAGCATACTCTTTCCAAAAAGCCAGCATAAACCGGCTTTGCTTCTGGGCTACTTATTTTCGAGGCCAAACACCTGCTAGGCATACATCTACAAACTTTTTAGGTTTCGTCAGCTCAATCTCAACTTGTGAATGGGCAGCTTCATTACGCTTAGCACAATTTTTTAAATATGACATGACTATCTCCTTTACTCTTGAATTATAAAGTTATGTACACCTAACTTAGGTAATACAGATTGAAAAAACTTGATGTCGAATAAGACGGCGTGTTTTTCAGGCAATATTGAATCGACTTTAAATAGGTAGGGAACTTGATTAGTGGTTAGCGGATCGAGTTCTGATGCCTGACAAGCTAGACAGTATGTTCTTATTATGGATTGGTAATGATCATTATATTCAATCTTTTCTAGTGGAGTTTCATTCCCGAGAACCACTTTTTTTCTAATTGGATAATGATGTATAAACTGCCCAACACCTTTGCAAAATACTTGGTATAGTTCTGTATGCAAAATAAATGCATGGAATAACTCATCAACTAATTTGCTTGCTGCAGCAACTGCTTTTGGTGAAATAACCACAAATATTAGATAGTCTTTTAGACCCTCAACGACCACCTGGATCTCATCATCAGATAATTTATATTCAAAGTGCGTTTCTATATACCAGTCAAACCACTCCAGCACAGCTTCGTCAAACTTATAGTTTTCAATGAAATCGACCGCATTTTCCTTACCCTCAATTGCTTTCATTAAATCCCGTCTCCATCTCAGCAACAGCCTTAAGGTATACGTCTCACTTTAATTAGTCAAAGTGATTCTGCCCCTAATTGATTACTCGCATGAAACAATAAACATGCTCCTGCTACCAAATTTCAACTGGCTTTAATGAATTTAAACACTGAAAATGAATTGTATTAATAAAAGTAAAATAGGCAATGTAGTTACACGTTTGCCAATTCAAACTTACCCATTTGCTCCTTAAAAGTTTACAGCTGCTCAAATAACAGCTAACTTGTACCTAAAAAATTCATAAGGATATAAAAATGATAAAGCAACTTACTAGCATAATTTTATGTTTTGTACTGACGGCATGTGGCAGTGACACAAATAATACAACTCCAACAAATGTGACCTCTAACAAGCCTCCAACAAATACGCCTTTACCATCATCACCCAAACCCCTTCCTGATGTGAGCTTCGACCAAAGCTTTATCGATGATGTCTCTGAGTTTGTTAAATTAGCGCATGCTGTTCAGTATTTTTATCCATCGGCCGAGGTAAGAGGCTCGGATTGGTCACTTTTCATTGCGGAAAGCATTGTCGAATTAAACCAAACACCAAGTAAAGAGCGTAAAGAAAAGGGGATTGAACTCATAAGGCAAATTGCACCTTACTTGGTTACACAACAAAACCATATCCCAAAATTGCTCCCTGATACGCAAACATATACTTGGATACAAAATGCGTCTGCGCATTTCAGCGTCTATACACGGTTGCTAGTATCAGCTACGTTAGCTGAAATTCAAGAGGAGAAATACGCCCCCAGCAAGCAATTTGTAACTCTTAACTTTTATCAAAGTCCCCTCTACTTACCACTCTACCTGCCCGTTAAAACTGAACTCTCTGGTGGTACATTCACTCAATTAGGCCGTTGGCAGATTGAGTCTAACTTCGCGCGTACCGAAGCTTGTATGGCTACCGTGTCGGGAATGTGGGCCAATATTCAACATTTCTGGCCTTACTTTGAGCAGATTGATATTGACTGGTCAGCAAGTCTTATCCCGTTACTAACCGCTTGCAAAACTGAAGAGCCAGAGCGAAGGTTACAGCTAATTAAAACCGAGCTCACTAAATTGAATGACAACCACATTATAGTTAAGACTCCTGATATGTTTACGGTTAGCGACGCGTACTATGGTACTTTTTTTTACGAGATCGTAGAGGGAAAAGCCATTGTAACGAGAGTTCAACAAGATGAGCAAACTGGTATCGAAATTGGAGATGAAGTACTTACTATTAATGGTGAAGATATAATAGAACACCTATCAAAGAAAGCGCTTTACTCGCTTAAAAATACACTACATAGGTTGAGCCACACTGCAAGACAAGGAGTTTATTTTAAAGATAAGACCCCTGTTAACTTTACCGTTAAAAAACCGGCGGGGGAGATTTTTCAGGTAAATATAACACCGCTAGAGCAGAGTGAAGTAAAACCTTTGATCGGATTACCTTACACCCCCCATTCAACGTCAAAAATTGAAGATTTAGGCGACAATATATATAAAATCAATATTTATAACGTTATACCAGATGACTTGAATGCGATAAAAGAAGCGTTAAAAAATGCTCATGGCGTTGTAATCGACTTTCGCCATTACCCACAAAGCTGGGACGGATGGCGAAGCGTATTAAGCTGGTTTATCAAACAAGATGCGACCAATGATACTTTGGCACTATTATGGCAAGGAGCACCAAATCAAAAAGATAAAAAGCTCTACCCCGTTCAGCAAATAATTCATCGAGATGCCAACCCACTTTCAATTCCATCCATAGTACTTTCTTCTAGAAGAAGTATCAGTCAGAATGAACATGCTTTGGTATTTGCACGTAGTGGCGGCCTAGCAATCTTAGGGGAGCACACTTCAGGGATTAATGGTAACGTTTTTTGGGTTCCGTTTTTTGGCGGTTTAAAAGAGGGCAATCTAGGTGCTGAGTTCCAATACACAGGTATGCTCGCGAACCGACATAATGGTGACCCTTTGATAAACGCAGGTATTGCGCCAGATTATTTAGTGCCAAGAACCAGAGAAAGCATTATCAATGGTACTGACAATCAAGTAGAGCGTGCCATTGATATTCTAAAATCAGAATTTTAGTCTTATAACAGCTCACTTAATTGAATGGTCCGCTTAAAAGCTATGACAACAGGTAATTAGCTTTTAAGTGGACCCAAACTTTATGAACTAACTTCAGAACGAGGAGTTAGCGCCACATCAACTTACCGTACGCTCTGTTCGCAGATAAAAAGCCGAGTACAAACCCATAGCCTTTGTATTGTGCGATCAATTGTCCTAACTCTTGTCTAAAACGCTGATATTAAGCTTTAAATAAAATACGTAATGGTCTTTTTGCTAGAATCATAACCATAGGCGAAGGTTACAAAGGTTAGTATGTTCTAGCCCATATAAAATAAAACACAACGCTATGTCTACTTTATGTAATAAAGCAATGTATTTTGTTCATAGCCACTATAAACACCATTACTATACGGCCATAAATCAAACTTAACATTGTGTTGATATAAAGAAGATCCAGCCCTCATATAACTGTCGCCACGACTTGTAGATTTAATACTTAAACTTATAAAAGAGTAATCCAAGCCTGAAAGGCTACATCCAGTACCTTCATTCTGCCATAAAACTCCAGTGTCAAATGGGACTATAGGTTGACTTAAATCATTGCTCTGACTCAACGCTACACAATTCCCACTATTAAGCTTAGACTCATTAATAAAGGAGATTTTTGAATGCTCGTCTATAAACATCATTCCTGTTGACATGCTATTTCTGACGGCTAGCCACTGCTCGCTAGAAAGAACGCCAGGTTCGCTCGCAGTTACAGGTGAAGATGTAACAATACTTTCAAGTCCGTCTTTGTGGTGAGCAACTAATGTCCAGCCACCTCCATTTACATCCATTTCACACATGGCTAAAAATGGTGATATACCTCCGTTACCATCAGGGTCTATTTCATAAATACCCGATGCTATATTTGGGTTTTGTTCTTTTAAAGCAGCACATGTGGAACCTGTAACTTCTGATGGAGGCTCAGGCTCCGTTGTAGTGCTAGAGATAAACCCTCCGAAATACTCCAGTTCACCTATTGCTCTGTAACTGTGGCCTTGTGTTGAATGTATTTTCAACCGCACGAATCTCCCAACAGCAGGCTCTGTAAGTTCAATTAACTGATCCAAGCTTTTCACTAGCGAGAATGACTCATGGTCAATAAAATTAATATTATCATCGGAAACTTGTAACGTTACATCTTTGACGCCCATACCTGGATCTGATGCACCTGGATACAACATAACTCTGAATGAGGTAATGTACGCTTGACGATTAAAAGCAACTTGCAGCCAATGTTCCTGTACAGAAGTCGTCAGCCAAATCCCCCTATTAATCTTTGAGGTCGCATCAATATTAACCTTGGATGAGCTGTTATAACCGTCAAATGCCCCTGAAGCACTATCTAAACCATAACTCTGGCTGGCCGAGTATGATGATTCGTCTAATCCATTACTTCCAATTAAGGCTATATTTCCATATTGACCTGTTGAATCACCAGGATCTAATTCAAAGCTGCTATCAGTATCCAACCGAAGAGCAATTGTATCTTTTCCGTAATGAGTAATATCCTGAGCAAAAGTTTGATTTTTAATCGTCAGTAAACTTATCGTTTCCAGTAAATGCTCTGTTTCAACATCTTTTGACTGTTCTTCTTGTACTAATAGCTTCCCATTTATAGTTTGAAAGCCATGTTGATTAATTGCTTGTTGATTTAAAGAATAAGCCAATCCGCTGTCTGTGAGTCCATTATTAGGTTGGCTGTATATGGCTAAATATCCGACTTTCTCACTATTACTATGCTTGGTACTTTCTTGCTCTTGACGATTAGTTGTAACACCAAAGGTTAAAGCCGAAACACTAGACACTCGTAATGAGTAAGCCTCCTTAGCACTTTGAGTCTGTCCGCTTAATAATACATGTGGAGCATGCGGAAAACTCTCACTGAAAAATTGCTGAGCATTCCCTTCTGATAAATCAAATTCACCAACTTCCCATATACTACCGTCTTCAAATTGATGCCGACCTTTTTCAACAATAAGGAATGACACATTTTCCTCACTATGCGCTCCATCAAGGTAAGGCCATTCATCAAAGAAGACTTCAAAACTAGAGTTCGACACACTAGAGATAGAAATTACACCTGGCTCACTATCTTTGTATGACGGGATCGAAGCGAAGACAACCGGATCATCATAACCAAATATCGGAATAGTCACTTTCTCACTAGATACTTTAACGCTGTCAATTAACGTAAAAGCACTTACATTTGAAATTAAAGTCATTGAAAATGAAATCAATAAGAGATACTTTTTCACTACAGTTCCTTATGTTAAAAATATTAATAAACTTCAGAAAATTTAATAACTACGAGACCCAAAGTCTAGCTTGTGTTCTTATTTTATTATTTACTAGAGACAGTCAGTTCCACCACTTCTTTCTTGGCCGATATTCGATTTATCAACAGTACATCGTTGTCGTTAATGTCGGTGAGATAGTCGACACTGGTAGGCACTTCGCCGAGTATGCTAAACGACGTTTTGTCTAAATCATAGGACCAGAGTTGATTGTCTTCATTGACGCCATATATCCCATTGCCGCGCATTACAAAAGATTTTCCTCTGCCGCCTTGATTGTTTAGTGCACTGATCCGCTGAGGTTCAACAGCGCCGATTTGCCAAAACTGATCAAGTCTATCCTTATACACAATTTTACCGTGTTCACTTTCAAGTGCCCACAGCACAGGTTGCTGCGTCAGTATTTCAAACGATTGTTGAGCAAAGTCATAAGCAGCTAACTTCATTTCTCCCTTTACCCGAATCTGTGTTAGCGCACGTTGTTTTGCACTTTTCCATTGATATAAGCGTAAAACAGGGTAGGCGTGCGGGTAAGATGTCAAGCTACCATCTAAAGTAATTTGTGTCAGTACACCACTGGCACTGACCAATATGCTTTGACCATCCTCGGCCCAGTGGATCCCGCGAATAAAAGTATCTAACGGGAAATTAGTCAGTTGTCGCGTGTTATTGCCATCGCTTAGCCACACCTGTTCAGTACCAGAGCGCTCCGACCAAAATGCCACTAAGTCTCCATCTGGCTGAAAAACAGCCTGATCTTCACCAAGGTTGGTTCGTGCAAAGCTGGTATATGTTTGAGCGCCTTGTGATAGCTGTGTCAGTGGTAATTTGACGATATCACCGTCGTAAGGCCCTTTGATCATCAGTACACTTTTGCCATCAGGACGAAATTCGGGCTGCCTCATTCGATCTGAAAACGGCAATTGAATTTTACTCACAAGTCCTTCATAAGTCAGGCTAAATAGCTGACGTCCGGTACTGAAAATCAATTGTTGGTTGAGTGGGTCAAAACTTGGGTAGATATCGTGAAATTTAGTAATTTCCGGCGGCCGCTGGATCTGATGGCTAGAGATCAACTCACCGTCGGGTTTTAGCATATCGATATAATGTAGGCCATCAGCATGAATACTACTGACCGCGATTAAATCATCTTGAGGTGAATAGGCGTAATCAATCAACGTCCCGTCTTCTACGGTATAAAGGTCGACACCACTGTCGTCATCTATGGAATAATTGATCAGCTTCCAGCGCTCGCCTTGTTTTTGCTTCAATACCACATTGCCATCGTTCAGCCAGATAGGCTTATCAACCACTGAGTTTTTACACTGGAGAATAACTTTTGGCTGCTGAGGGCTTTTCAATGCTTTAGTAAAATCGAGTGTTACAAGGTCGTAGCAGCGCTTTTGTGTAACGGGCTCGCTACAAGCGTCGGTGGCCAAAAACAGTAACTGCTCACCATCTTTTGAGAAACTATGCCTGCCATATGCTCCAAAGCGCTCTGTGAGTAGGATCTCTTGCTGGGTATCCGCTTTTTTTGCCCATATCTTATTATCGCAAAACTTATCTAAATAGCGGTGAAAAACAATGTACTGACCATCAGGGGAATAGCTTGCATCAAATTCTTTATCGTCAGTTGCGGTCAATGAGCGCAAAGTATCAAAGATCAGTGGTGAAGGTTTTTTGATGGAAAAATATTGATAACCGATAGCCCCGAGCAAAATAGTGAAGGCAAGTAAAACAAACACATAAAGACTGAGTTTATGTTTATTCTGACTTTGATTGAGGTGATTATCTTGTTGCACTTCAGGCTCAGGGACTGGCATCACCTCAAGTTGCGGCTCAGTATTCGTCAGCTCGCTCGTTTGCTCCCCCCAACGTACTTCACACTCTAAGCTATATCCTTTTTTAGCATGCGTTTGGATGTAACCTTGCACCTTACCATCATCCCCAAGCGCCTTTCTCAATTGCGCAATACTACGCTGCAAAGTATTAGGAGAGACTACCGTATCTGGCCATACTGTATCGAGCAAGGTATCAAGGCTCATCACTTTGCCTTGATTCTGAGCCAAGCAAGTGAGTACCGCCAGAGCCTTTGGTGCCAGTGTTTGACATTCACCTTGGTGTGAAATCTGGTTACGTGATAAATCTACAAAAAAGTCACCAACCCAATATTGTTCTACCATAAATTCCCAGAGTACCTATCGCACGCGCTAACAACGCCAATTATTATAATTATCAGTATAAGGATAAGCAGGGTAAAAATAAACAAAATCAAAAACTTAAACTTTATCAACCTGTAAGCTTAAGGACTGTTGATAAACGTCTATTTCTCACATCTATGGAAGCTTTATCTGCCTCCATACCTACGTTCGCTTTGGTAAAATACTACTAAAGTGAACAAAACTTACCGGCTGCTTGCTTTTTATCCAACTTCAGACCAAAATAAATGTAACCAATATTAGTTACATACTTAAATGTAACCAAATTAAGTTACTTTTATGACGTCAATACCTCAAGGTGCGGTGATCACAGCAGACATTGTCGGCTCCCAATCACTGTCACAACTACAACTTACAAGGCTGCAAAGCGAGTTAAAGGATTACTTAGCTGAAATCGCGACTGCGGAGCAGGGCTATTATAGTTTTTACCGCGGCGACGGTTTTCAGCTTGTGTTGCCAGATGCTACGAAACTGTTCAATGTAGCATTACAGCTACGGTTGTTTTTAATTAGCCGACATAGCGATGCCAGACTCAGCCTCGCGGTCGGTGAAGTTAATATCACAGCAGCAGATTTATCAACCGCAACAGGTGCTGCGCTAGTACTTGCAGGCCGAGGGTTGGACGCAATTGGACAAGCAAGACTCAGGTATAACAATGGCAGCAATGCCCACTTTGCACTAAATCTGGCATTTGTGGATTTATTACTTTCGAACTTAACCCAAAAACAAGCAGAGGCCGCTTTTATTCATATTTCACACCCTAAGTTGAGCCATGCCGATATTGCAAAACAACTCAACACCAGTCGGGTGAACGTGACTAAATTACTCAATAGCGCACACTACACTTTATTAGATCAATTTTTAGCAATTGCACGCTCGCACCAATAGTCGAATGCTCAACACTTACATATCACGAGGTGGACTTAATGAACGAATGGCAAGTATTGTTATTGTGGTTAGTAATAGGCCACACAATCACTGACTTTTACCTCCAACCTATGAGCTGGGTGCATGACAGAAATACCCGCCACTATAAGTCCATCAAGTTGTTGTGGCATAGTGTGGCGCATGGCGGGGCTGCACTTGCAATCATCCTACTTTGGCAGTCGACTTTGTTTTGGGGAGTACAGTGGAATGCGCTGCTCTTTGCGCTAGCGGTAGGTATTAGCCACTATTGTATCGACTTAGCTAAATCCTATTCTAGCAAAGGCGTTATTCCTTTTGTGCTAGACCAATGTGCACATATCACTATATTAGTGGCCGTCACTTGGCAAATTGCAGAGCCTGAGATTGCCCTCAGTGCCTTTACCAAGCCTTTTGCCAATGTCCAGCTGCTAATACTGGTTGTGGGCTATTTAATGGTATTGCATCCTGCATCGATATTCACCAGCATGCTGCTTGAGCGTTGGCAACTCAATAATTCCGCTCTTGATAGTCTGCCGCAAGCAGGAAGTTTAATTGGTCAACTTGAACGTGTATTACTACTGAGCTGCGTGTTACTGGATAGCTGGGCTGCTATCGGCTTTATTCTCGCCGCTAAATCGGTATTTCGCTTTGGTGATCTAACCCAAAGCCAAGACAGAAAGCTCACCGAATACGTGATGTTGGGCACGCTTGTCAGTGTATTGCAGGCCCTTGTGCTCGGCGCCTTAATCAAACCATTTATGCCCATTCAATTGTAATTTAATCAATTCCACGCCTTGACATTTAATCTAGTGCCTGCAAAATAAACGTAGGCAATATTTACCGCTAATTATTTGCCTCTATTCGTTTTATTTCCTCATTAGGAGTTGCCATCACAATGAATAACTAAGCCCTTTGTAACTGACGAACTTATTATTAATTTCCAGTGCAAGGCTTATGGTTATCGTTGAGGCTTCTCAGACTAATCTATAGACTCTCATTTTCTATTTTACTGTTTATGGCTTTTACGAGTCTTTGTGCCTTTAGCCTTTTGCACTGCTGCGACTAGGAGCAGTAATTATGCCTTGGATACAGGTAAAACAAGCAAGCTTGACACTTGCAAATGGTCAGTGTTTATTTTGCGATGTCGACTTAACAATAGAGCGACAATTTATTGCGATAACAGGCCCAAATGGGGCAGGCAAATCACACTTACTCAAAGTCTTATACGGTGAACAGCCTCCAACCTCGGGCGAGCGCCAAAGTCATGGGAAATGCTTTTATCTCCCACAAGATGCGACTAACCGCTTTACCACCGTTTCTGAGCTACTTGGGCTTGAAGAGAAGCTAGCAGCACTGCATCGAGCCCATCAGGGGTTAGCCTCTGAGCAGGATTTTGACTTAATCTCAGATGATTGGCAGTTAGAATCAACTTGGCAAGCAACACTTGCACCGCTAGAACTCACTTTGGAAACCCCCTTTACAAGGCTTAGTCCAGGAGAGCGAATGCGAGTTTATATTGAGATACTACAATCTCAGCCTGCAATCCTATTACTGGATGAGCCGAGTAACCACATGGACAGCGTCAATAAGCACTGGCTAGCTGAGCAGCTAAAGCACCACAAACATGGTGTGGTTGCCGTCACACACGATCCTATTTTATTGGATGCAGCCGACCATATACTGCACATAAAACAAGGGGAGCTAACTCATCACTCGCTTGGATTTGACGCCTTCAGAGAGACACTCCTTCAAACTCAAGCTCGACAAAAACAACAACATTTGGCAAATCGCGCAGCACAAAGAGCACTTAAACAAGCCATGATTGCAGCGGTTCTGCAACATCAACGGCAGGCCAGTAAAGGAAAAGCACAAGTGCGCGCTGGTAGCCAAAGTAAACTGGTTACTGACTTTAAGTCAGACAGAGGAAGTAAGCGCCATGCCGGACAAACCCATAAAATTCAGCAAGCTCAAGATAGAGTTAAGAAAAATGCAGTTTACTATCGAGAAGACAAACAACAGTTTCATTTTAATTCAGCTCTGCGAGCGAAAGAAAAGATCCGCTTATGCGAAGCCGAATTGTGCTTTGGACCGGAAAAGACAGTGAACCTTTTTGCGGATACAACACAAAAGCTCAGGGTAATTGGAGAAAATGGCATCGGAAAATCGACCTTGCTTAAAACCCTTGCAGGTAAGCTAGAGTTAAAGCGCGGAGAAATCCAACGCCCAATAACATGTGTTTACTTAGATCAGCATTGCGCGTGGCTTGAGCAGGGCCCTTGCGTTTTAGATATTGCCGAGCGCTCACTTGACACGCCACATCATAATTTAATCACCAGCTTTGCAAGCGTTGGTCTGAGTCTAGATAAGATTTCAGGACCTATCACGAGTCTCAGTGGTGGCGAGAGAATGAAAGCGGCCATCGTGCTGGCCGTGCAACTGCAAGGCTTTTTACTGCTTGACGAGCCGGATAATCACCTCGACCTCGAAGCACAAAAAGAGCTTGCTGCCATGCTTAATCAGCTTCCTTGTGGATTTATACTGGTCTCTCACAATGAGTATTTTTGCACTCAGCTTACCAACATAAAAGTTCTACCGCTGCGTGATCAATAGTCATAGAAGGAAGAAAAGGGGGAGGAAGGAACGCCTCCCCCTTTGGGCACTTAGTGGCGTCTCTGTTATGACCACTAAATTAAATGGGCTGAGACGACTGCACGTCTCAAACCACATGGGGACGATGGGTTAAAGCGGTAATACCTCGAGGGTGGTGACATAGCTGCCGGCACGTTTTGTGGCGGGTGCTTGTGCTTTGTCGTCTTCATATTCCACTTCAAACCAATACATGCCTGGCTCAGATAGCGTTAGCGTCACTTCACCTTTGGCATTCGTTGTATATTTGCTTGGTTGACTATTATCACGGTACTTTTCATCCTGACGTACTACTATCACTTCTGCACCCTTGGCAGGTTCACCATCCATCGTATACTGCAAGGTAATAGGTTCACCGGTGTACAAATCATTAGGGTGAGTAACCGGGTTTAGTTCTAGCCCTTTGCCGGTTGGCTTAAGCGCAGTGTTATTTGGTGCGCCCAAAGTTACAAATACTTCTAATCGTCTTGCAACGTCGGTCACACTTAAATCTTTTGCCGTTTTTGGCACTTCTTTGTTAAAGGCTTCTACTGAGCCAATTTTTCCGCGTCCTGGCCAATAATGCTTTTCACCGTTTTCATCAGTCCAGCGCGCCACCAACGAGCGACTTTGATTAAACACTTTATAAGTGCCTTGCTGATTGAGCTCAATGTCAAACACACTACGATACTTAAGTTTTGCGGCGTTCTTAAGCTCAACCTTGCTACCAGAAGGAGACAGTGCAGATAGACGCTCTAGTGGATAAGCATAATGATCTGGGTTAAAGATCCCATTGGCGATGGCAGCATCAAACGTGATCCATTCGCTGTCACCAGACACCACGGTGGTACTTGGCTTTATCCATACTCGGTGTGCTTCACTTAACGGGCTATATGCAGCTAAGGCAACTAAGACACCAGAAACTAACGTTGAAATTTTCACGATTAAGGCTCCATTGTTAAAATTGTTGTAGCGAGTTCAGATTTACCTTCTGCAATCACAGTGACAGGCGCAGCGATAGGTAAGGTCACTGGCAGTTTCAATACTTCACGACCTCCAAGCTCACGAGCAGCCTCTACAAACAGCGTGTATTCACCCGCAGGTAAAGCTTTAAACTCGTCGCGCCAAGGGGTTAAATCAATCTTTGCTGTACCTGGACGTCTTGTCGCACCAGTCACGCCATCTACAGGCATGGATAGGCTACGGCCGCTTCTACGCCACCAAAGGCGTAAGTCTTTTAGCCACTTTTCACCTTCTTTATCCGCCATGTTAACGTCATACCAAACGGCAATATCGGCAACTCGCTGTTGTTTGCTGTCTGCCAGCCATACTGCTACATAAGGTGGATGATATTCCGCAACGTTTAAACGCGGGATCGTGATTTCAACTTCATCAGCTTTAGCGTGTGCGGGTACCATCAGCACTAAAACAGGTAATACAAAGCCTGCTGCGACGAGTGGCCAAGTCGACTTTCTTCCTCGAGAATGTTTGTATAAAAGCCATAACCCTGTGAGTGAAAACACTACACAAGCTACTGAAAACACGTCAATAAACATACGCCATGCAAATCCTGTATTACGTCCTTTGTGAAGATCGTTAAGGTATGATACCCAACCGCGATCCGTGATCTCTTGATAAAACTCACCGCTATCAAGGGCGATGCTAAACCAGCCATCGCCACCTGCTCTTGGCAGCGCAACATACAATTCATACTCGCTCCACTGCACTTGCTGTAGTGCAGGTAACGCCGCGCCTGTGTGTGACTGATACCAAGATTGAAAGCTGTGTGGCAGCGCTGTTTGCTCTGCTGCTGCGTTAAGCTGGGTCAACAGAGCACTTGGCAGCACCGCTTTTTTAGCATATGTGGTAGGCGTAGCTTCTATCTGGCTTGCGTGATTTAAGGTGATCCCAGTCACGGCAAACAGCAGCATTCCCACCAAACACACGGCAGAACTCATCCAATGCCAAGTGCGCCAATCAAACAGCTTTTTAAGTCGCCGATTCGACGACTTAGCCGCTGAGCGAGCTCGTGTCATTAAAAGCTCCACGCCAATGAAGCCCAATAGCGACGACCATCTTCAAAGTAGCCGTATTCTGCTTCAGTAATTTCTTCATCGAAGAGGTTGTAAATCCCAAATCCAAGCTTGATCGCTTCGTTCAGCTGATAATTTGCACCTAAATCAGTTAGGTTATACGAAGGTGCGACTAAGCTACTTTGCGAAGGTCCTGTTACAGGCTGGCTTTCTTCACCACGATAATGGAAGCGTAACCACGTGCTCAGCTCATCAGAATACTGATAATTAAGCGACGTTTGGAACAGATGTTTAGGTAACTGGTTTAACGGACTACCAGCATACACTCCGGTTTTTTGCTCCGAATCTGTGTAGGTATAGTTTGCGCTAAGCTTTAGTTTTTCCGTCAATTGACCCGAGAAGCTAATTTCACCACCTTGGGTTACGGCTTCATCAACGTTGACATAGGTTGTCGGTAACGAGCCAAATTCATTAGGGCCGTCCGTGCATTGAGTTAGTGGGCACGAAACCCGTGAAATTTTATCGTCGAATTCGTTATAGAATACCGTTGCAGAGGTGCTGATCCCTTTAGCAAGCTCGACGTATACGCCTACCTCGTAATTAATTGAGGTTTCAGGGCTTAAGTCTGGATTACCATAAATATTACCACCACGACTCACTTGGCCCCACGCCGCCGTGCTTTGACGCAAGTTCGGCGCTCTAAAGCCGGTTGAGATCCCACCTTTAACGGTCACCGCATCTGATGCAGTATAAACACCGTATAAGCGCGGGCTAACATGGCCGCCAAAGTTACCGTCTTTGTCGTAGCGTAGGCCCATAGTCAGGGCAAATGGCTCAACGATGCGCCACTCATCCTCAGCAAATACCGACCATTGATCGTTGTCGACTTGCTGCAAATCACTAATGCGGTTACTGGTTTTGTCGGTCAAATCTTCATTGAGATAAGCGACACCGATTGAGCTAGTATGAAACTCGCCAAGCGGTAACGTCCAAAGAGACTGAAAGTCTACGTTTTTGACCGTCATCTCACGGGATTTATTATCAAACTCTTCATGTTTTAAGTAACTACGAGAGCTACCAAATGACCAGTAACCGTTATGCGTCAAAGAGATTGACTCACTATCGTATTCGGTTGTGGTGGACTCAGGACAGCCACGACGGCCACACAGCTCACCTGGCGCAAGCGTTGCCACCGTTTTGCCGAGCGTTGCATCAAGCGTTTGTGAAGCAATACCATAATCCAATAACCATTCGTGTTCATCTGATGGTGTATAGGCCAGTTTTACCTTCAGCGTATCTGCATCCCGACCTCTAAAGCCAGAGACGATTTCGTCTTCGTCTCTGTGCGTAGTTTGGCCGTAAATTTGTACCCCTAAGGTATCTTTGATCAGCGAGCCTGCAGCAAAGAAATTTGCCTGATAAATATCACCTGAGCGACTGTTTTCTTGGCTGGTTGCGTCAACTCTAACTTCTCCATGCCACTCGTCAGGCGTTTTTTTAGTGATAATGTTAATTACGCCGCCAATTGCATCAGAGCCATACAACGAGGACATAGGCCCGCGCACAACTTCGATACGTTCGATGGCAGCAACAGGAGGCGTCCATGCACCTTCAACACCAGGACCGTCACTATTTGGCCGAGTCTCACGCGAACTTTGTCTTTGCCCGTCGACTAAGATAAGCGTGTACTGACTGCCCATGCCGCGAAGGCTAATATCTTCCCTGTCTCCGCCTCCAGTTACTACAACTCCGGGAACATCTGTCATGGCATCGGTAAGATCTCGATAAAAGCGCTGCTGTAGCACTTCTTGATTGATAACGCTAACAGACGCCGGGGCATTTTTTAGCAGTTGCTCAAATCCAGAAGCGGATACGACGATCACTTCCACCTCTTCTTTTATTTCTGATTTTGCATCACTTTGCGCAAGTGAGGAAAAAGGCAGGGCAGCTGCAACAGCTAAAGAGAGTGGCGCCAAACTACGACAGGCCATCAACATCGAGAAACCTCCATGATAGAATACAAGATAAATAACAATTATTTTCATTTGTAATGGTATGATGATTGCGTATTTTGGAGCAATGCGGTTTTTCTTAAAGGTATTTTAAGTAGGTCTTAACAATGAATCAGAAATTGACTCGCGGACTTAAAGTGTTCGCAAAAACAGTAGAAGCTGGCAGTATGAGTAAAGCCGCTGACTTATTGCATATGACCACCTCGGCCGTCAGCCAGCAGATCAGCAAATTAGAGCAAGACATAGGCCTAAGTTTATTTAATCGAAATACTCGTAACCTCACGCTCACCGAAGCGGGCTCTATCTATTACAAATCCGCGATACAAATACTGCAAACCGCAGAGCAAGCGGAGCATGAACTCGAGTTATTACAACATACGCCTTCTGGCATATTGAAGATCTCTGCCCCCATCGGGTTTGGAGGCGGGCTACTCAGTAAGCCTCTGCGCTACTTGAGTGAGCAGTTTCCACAAATAAAAGTCGATTTAATCCTAACCGATGAGCCCATTGACATCATTACTGAGGGCGTCGACTTGGCTATCTGTATAGGCCCTTTACAGGACTCAAACCTTATTGCCCGTCACCTTGCTGACTGGCAACTGATCCCCTGTGTCAGTTGCCATCATCCACTGGCACAACTCAATATATCGCATCCTGAAAGCTTAGCGCCTCACGCCTTGATTGGTCATTCGAGTAGTAAACAAAACCCTTACCATTTGAGCCACCAACCAACTCATCAACAAGTGGCACTGCCAACAGCGCGTTTTATGGTGAATAATATGCAGGCTTGCATTCAGCTCACTCTAGATGGCATTGGCTATGGGGTATTACCTGAACCCGAAATTAGACATCACCTTTCATCAGGGAGGCTAAAACGGCTATGTGCTGAGTGGTCATTACAAAAATATAGCGTTTACGCCGTGACGCCGCATCGCGACACCGTTGCGGCAAAAACAACCGCTGCAATTGAAAGCCTAAAAGAGTGGTTTACCCAAGTTTCCAACGATAACCAAGTGTTTGTTGGCGACTTTAGTTTTATCTAAGCTTCGCTCAGTTGAACTTTGGTAGTTAACCTGAGCTGCGGATAATTAATGCCTTTCTAGCAGCTAGTTTTAGCGCTAACTGCGTTGAATTCACTTCCAATAGCCAGCTATTGGTGCGTAAATTCGCCTTGTTTTCCCTAAAACTCTCTGGCTAGACAAGGAAAAAACTAAGTTGTACTTTAGCAACAATGAGTTGGAACATTTCTTATCCAAACCTCAGGTTAGTTAATAAAAAATTGCGAGCCATATAGTTGGCTCAGAAGTGTCTGTATAACTTACTTTATGCTTTTGATGTGCGGGAATATTAAGACTATCGCCCACCTTTAAGGTTACTATTTTACCGTCATCAAAAGTCAACTCACCACAGCCCTTTAATACCAGCACCCATTCATTTTCATCTTGGTCGTAGTATCCAGAGCTTGGCGAGGTATGACCATTTGATACTATCCGTTCAATACGAATATTTGGATGAGACAGCACCGTTTCAAAAATTTCTTCGGTTACATCAACTGGAATATCTTTTAGAAAGTTCATAAGCTTGAAACTAGGGCCTAGCAATTAGTCAAGGATTAGAGAAATAATTTGCCGCAACAGCACATCCGTTTATCTGGTAACGGCAAATTGGGAGAATGGTACAACTTGATCTGTAGAAATGTTCAATACGTCGTTCTCAATCTTTCAAAACAATCCATCAGGCGATTGGTGAAAAATCCCCTAACTTAAGCGACTCCACTCGGACTTCTTACCCAGTTGTACAGTCACCATTAAAGTTACACAATTTAACAATGTTTGTAAAACAAAATTTAACATTAAATAAACAAGAATGAACTTACTAAAATCCTTTAAGTTCTACACGCCAAGGAGGATCCAGTCGATTCTCACCAGCCCAGTATAATTTGATCTTGTTCCCTGCGGGGTCAAACAGTATGGCTTCTCGCCACAGATAGCGCTGCTCTGTCGGCAGTTGCTCAAATACGATACCGCGGGCCTCAAGCTCAGTGACCCAATCATCTAACTGTTCATGTTCAAAGTAAATAACTGCACCATTATTGATGGGAGGCGTTTCTAACGATAACGAGAAGGTTGCATTACCTTCAGGGCATTCAAATCGAGCATAGTGAGGTGTATCAACAATTTGAGTAAAACCTAGCGTTCGATAGAATTGACAAGCTGCATCCATATCATCAACGGGCAGGGTAACTTGGTTAAGATTCATAATCATCATCCTTATAACAATACTGAATCATTGTGCCTTGTAGGCAAAAAAATACCAGCCTAGGTTAGGCTGGTATTACATTCATCACATCTTAATGTGAGTTACAAATCAAATGTTCTCGACACAGAAAGTACGATACGTTCATCAGCCGTATCCCAATCTAAGCTCGTATTTTCAGCCGCCACTTCAATATCAAAGCCTTTAAATGCCGTTTGATAAGCAAGACGATAGTGATTGTAAGATTTATCGTTACCATCCCATGTATATTTATCGCCATCCAATGAATTGGAGATATCAAAGCTTGCTCGTAATGCATGACCTTCTGCAATTTCAAAAGTATGCGCTAACATCGCAATAGTGTGACCCGCTTCGGTTCCGAAATAATCCCAGCTGTACCAAAAATTAAACTCAGTTTGGCCAAACTCACTCGCGTAACCAAACTTAGTATATATCTCTGGATAGTTACCATCGCTTGAGTTGTCACCACCATGATAAGAATAGTAAGCAATACCATAGTCAAGGCTCCAGCTTTGGTTCAGCTCGATAAAGCGACCAACGTAAAAGTCCCACTCTAGTTCAGTGTCACCACCAAAGTCGACGTTAGACGCCCAGCTTCCAGCATACACGCCATTAGCAAAGGCTTTATCGATGCTGCCTTGTAGGGCTGGGTCATTTTGCGTTTGGCTCACACCGTTAAAGGTATAGTCAGATACACCTGTAAGCGTTGCAGACCAGTCTGCCGCCGCATAGTTAGACGCCAGTACAAGTGGGAGTGCACAAAGTGTTTTCTTTAAAGTTGTCATGTAGTTGTATCCCTAGTTTACTGATTCAATTTTTCTAAAGTCGATAAGGTTGTCTTTTGGCGAGCTATCAATCTTGCTCACAGTTTTGTATTTGCTATAAGCAATGTAACCAAAACATGAGAAGAACAAGCCTATAACTAACGCACCAACCCATTGGATCTGTAAAAAGTTGAGTTTAAATAACAGCGTAAGCAGTGATAACGCCACGATATTAAATAAAATATAGTTTCTTTTTCCTAAACGGCTAACCGTGAGGTTAAGGTTGTCTGTATATAGGCGGATCAAAGAGTCGAGTGAGTTAATCACAAACACCACACCAACAAAGACCATTGCAAAGTTTTTAATACCCGCAGTTGGGATCCCAGCCTCATGGTAGTGATAAAGCACACTAAACCATGCTGCGATTGGAATAGATGGGAAAATCAACATCGCCGCTAGCACTTGATAGGTTTTCAAACCACCGACAAAACGCGATGTGAATTGCCCAATCATGATACTCCACGCAAACCACCAAAACAGATAAAACTCGTGATAGTCATTCAGTGGCAACACAAACTGATCTAAATTGGCAAAGTAACCGCCGATCAGCGCCAAGTTATTGGTATAACTCGACATCGCACTGTCACCAAAAACAAACGCTGACGCCCACATAAAGGCGATTAAACCGATAAAGACCCATGTTGTCGTGATACTTAAAAAACGCACGTACTTAAGGCTAGTGCTTGAGTAAACCGCAAAAGCAATCGCCGCAAACACAATCAGATAGAAACTCGGAATAATCGACTCACCGTCGCCTAAACTGGGTAAATACCAAGGTAGATTAGACAACAATAAGAATGCGGTAAACGCACAAGTACCGATAATAACTAGGTTATTAATGAATTTAACCCAAGGAATTTCAAAGAATTTCACTTTGGGCTCTATTACGCAGAAATAAAAGCACGTAAGAAAGTAGAACCCCCAGATTAAAAATCCCCAAAAGCCAAACTCTATGGCCAGCGGATTAGTAAATGCATACTCTGGGCTTGCTTTTATGTCTGCGTAACCCGCAAACTCCGTAAGCGGAAACATGATCAGGCCAACATCTAGGCCAGAAGTAAATAAGATTGCAATAAAAGTGAACGTTTTAACCGGTGTAACACCAACGCACTGTAAATTCCCCCACTTCAATAAAATAAAGGCAATTGCCAATAGGGTGAAAATGATGCCTGCACTAAGCCATACTGTCATTGTCACCCTCCCAAAATTGATAGAAGTAACTCATTTTTTCTCCGTTGTTTTTATTTACATTATTCCCGCATTAATGCAGTGCAAACGATTTGCACTGCATGCCACTGCAGGTCTCATATGGGGCACGAACTTTCCCATACGAGTGGCGAAACTAGATCTCCGAACTACGTTGAACCTGTTGCCAGTTTTGTGTCATAGCAACGTTTGCTCCCTCAGCGGCAAGTGGCGAGTTGCCTAAAATCATATCCGCTGCTTTTTCCGCGACCATAATAGTCGGCGCGTTGAGATTACCGTTTGGAATGGTCGGGAAAATAGATGAATCCACAACGCGTAGCCCCTTTACACCGTGCACACGGGTTTGCGAGTCTACAACCGCCATTTCATCCTCACCCATTTTGCATGAACAAGAAGGGTGATAAGCACTTTCTACCGCTTGACGCACGAAAGCATCAATTTCTTCATCGGTTTGGATATGCTCACCTGGTTGGATCTCGCTCTGTCTAAAGTCATCAAACGCACTTTGCTCAATGATTTCACGAGTCAACCTGACACAAGCCCTAAAGCCTTCAATGTCTTCTTGTTCTGCCAGATAATTAAACTGTATTTTAGGCGCCACCGTTGGATCTGCTGATTTAATCGTTACTTCACCACGGCTCTTTGGTTTATTGTGGCCGACATGAACTTGGAACCCATGACCATCAAAGGCACTTTTACCATCGTAGCGAATGGCTGCAGGTAAAAAGTGGTACTGAAGATCTGGCCACTCAACGCCCGCTTTCGAACGAATAAAGGCACAAGATTCAAAGTGATTGGTCGCGCCAAGACCTGATTTATCAAGTAACCATCTTGCACCGATCAAACCTTTAGAAATTAACCCCAGCTTGCCGTTTAAGGTGATAGGCTGCTTACACTTGTATTGGAAATAAAACTCCAAGTGATCTTGAAGGTTTTTGCCAACCCCTGGTAAATGGTGTTTTACTTCAACACCTGCGGCAGTCAACGCTTCTTTATCACCAATACCTGATAATTGTAATAAGTGCGGTGAACCGATTGAACCTGCACTCAGGATCACTTCCTTCGCTGCATTCGCTTTTTTCAGGTTCCCTTTCACACTGTATTCAACACCTGTAGCGGTTTTGCCATCTAACAGTACTTGTTGTACCAAGGCACCCGTGACTATGGTGAGGTTACTGCGCTGTTTAATTGGATCTAAATAGGCGCGACTTGATGAACAACGCTTACCACCTTTTACGGTCATATGCATTGGCCCAAAGCCTTCTTGCTGCTCACCGTTATAGTCTTTAGTAAACGCATAACCCGCTTGCTCACCGGCGCTAATAAAGGCGCGATAGAGCGGGTTTGCCATTTCATTACCATTATTGGTGCCAAGCGGACCTTGCTCACCACGGTATTCATCGCCGCCTAAATACCAAGATTCAGCGCGCTTGAAGTAAGGCAAACAAGACTGATAATCCCAACCTTGTGCACCACTGTCTTGCCACTCATCAAAGTCTTTAGCATGACCTCGAACGTACACCATGCCATTGATTGACGATGAACCACCAAGTACCTTGCCGCGAGGACAATGCATAACGCGATTGTCTAAGTGCGGCTCGGGCTCGGTATGGAACTGCCAAGCATATTTATCGGTATTCATTGGAATAGATAGCGCGGTTGGCATCTGAATAAAAATACTCTTATCACTACCGCCAGTTTCGAGTAATAGTACTTTGTGCGCTGGATTTTCCGATAGGCGGTTTGCAAGCACACAGCCTGCAGAACCTGCACCTACAATAATATAATCAAAATCAGTCATCATACTCCTCGATTAAAATGGACTTTCAATATCGCTCATACCAACATACACGGACTTAGTCTGGGTATATTGATCTAGCGTCTCGATACCATTTTCGCGGCCAATGCCCGACTGCTTATAGCCTCCAACGGGCATTTCAGCGGGTGAATTACCATAACTATTGATCCAACAGATCCCAGCCTCTAGCTGGTGGATGACACGGTGTGCACGTTGAATATCCTTACTAAACACACCCGCAGCCAAACCTAAGTGGGTGTTGTTTGCACGCTGAATGACTTCATCCTCATCATCAAATACCAATATCGACATCACTGGACCAAAGATCTCTTCTTTCACTATGGTCATATCATCATGACAGTCGATAAATACGGTCGGTGCGACAAAGTAGCCGTTTGGTGCCGTTTCAGGACTAAGTGCCTCACCACCGGTCAGTACGGTTGCGCCTTCAGCTTTGCCTTTTGCAATGTAATCCATCACCAGTGTGTGATGCTGCTTTGAGATTAGAGCGCCAAGATTTACGTTTGGATCGAGCGGATCGCCCGCGATGATATTTTGTTCGGTACGCTGCTTTAACTCAGCCAAAAAGGCGTCGTAAACCTTACGCTGAACAAATACGCGTGTGCAGTTGGTACACACTTCACCTTGGGTGTAGAAGTTGCCCAACATCGCAGCACTTATCGCTTGAGAGATATCAGCGTCTTCAAAGACGATAAGCGGTGATTTGCCGCCTAGCTCCATCGTCACTTCTTTTAAATTGCTTGCCGCACTTTGCATTACTTTTTTGCCAGTACCCACTTCACCGGTGAACGATACTTTTTCAATATCAGGGCTGGTAGTAAGCCATTGGCCCACCTCAGCGGCACCTTGTACCACATTGAATACGCCCGCAGGGACACCGGCTTCAATAAAGATTTCGGCCAGCTTAATCGCGCCTAGTGGTGTTTCTTCCGATGGCTTGAAAATGAGGGCGTTACCAGCGGCAAGTGCAGGGCCTGATTTCCAACACGCAATTTGCAGTGGATAATTCCACGCGCCAATGCCTGCACAAATCCCCAAGGGCTCTTTACGAGTATAGAAAAAGTCCCCTCCCACTGGCTGCTGAGAGCCAACTTGAGCGGGAGCCAACCCTGCAAAATATTCAATCACATCAGCGCCAGTTTGAATGTCTACACATTCAGCCTCTTGCCAAGGTTTACCTGTATCTAACACTTCAATCTTAGCAAGCTCATCATTGCGCTCGCGCAACAGAGATACCGCTTTATGTAAAACACGACTACGCTCAATTGGCGCCATCGCTGACCATAATGCAAAGCCCGCTTTAGCACTTTCAATCGCAGCTTGCTGAACATGACTGTCAGCAACCTCTACCTCATAGATCACTTCATCCGTTGCTGGATTTTTTACTGCAAACTTTTCGCCTGAGTGGTTTGCCAAGAACTGGCCATGAATAAAATTTTGATATACAGGGACTGTCACATTATCCTCCAAACTGCTTAATAAGTGATTGAATGTAGCGTTTTGCGAGCGTTTCACTGTGATGAAACGCATGATGGTCAGCTTTGCTTAGCACAGCTCTTAACCAGAGTCCGTCAATCATACCGGCGGCAAGCTCAGCCGCTTCTTTTGCTTGTGCTCGCGACATAAAAGCAGCAAACGAAGTCGCTAAGTTACTCTGCAGACGGCGACTGTTAACACGCTGTAGTCGGTGTAGCTCGTCATCGTGCATAGACTGCGCCCAGAAACTCAACCAGGTGCGCGTCGTATTTGACTGCTGCTGCACCATGGCAAAGTTAGCTTCTACGATATACATGAGTCGCTGCTCGGCACTACAACCACCAAAGGTTTTGTCCAACAAACTGTATTTCAAGTTGTTTAATAGATAGCGCACGGTTGCTTCAATCAAGCCTTGTTTCCCACCAAAATAGTGACTGATAATCCCCGATGAGAGACCGGCTCTTTTACTGATACTATTAATAGTGGTTGCTTGTAATCCTAACTCGGCAACTGACTCTAAAGTGGCGTCAATTAGCTGCTGACGACGAACAGGTTCCATTCCGACTTTTGGCATAGCTTTTTATTAATTGACCGTTCAATTAAAATAAATCTTAGGGTGATAAAGATGAGACTTCAAGGTTGACTTTTTGTAAAAAGCCAAATTTTTGACGTTTGTACCTAGGTTAATCCCATGATAGCTAAGGGGTTTTAAAGGATTACAAAAAATCTTAAAAAATTTTAAAAAATCTGAGATTTTGCAGGTATTTGCGATAATTTACCGTTTTGATGTGACAATTTGATTAAGTTTGGTTTGGCTAGAAAACAATCATAATTTAAGCAAATGAGGGGGGCTTAAGTTAGCACAAAACATCCTTGCTAGTTAGGATTTGAAAGCGGTAACGGTTGGTAACTAGGAAATCTATTTGAGACAGTTGAAATCCCAAAAGAAGCGTTTGACTGATAACTCGCTACTAACAACTCAATCTTAGGTTTAAGCGCTATGATCGCTTCATCAATTTTACCTTTCAGCCTCGTACTAAAAACATTTTTACGCAGCAAAAAATGTACTTGGTTATCATGTACCACATAAGGCCAAGCCTGTGCAGTGTCAAGTCCTCGCTCTTTGATAAAATAGTTCCCCGTGATCATATCATCCACAATAAAATCAACGCGCGCTTTCATTAACATTTCAACCCGCCGCTGCGCACTGGCAATACTCACAAACTGATCTTTATAGCGGGGATCTTGTTTAAGCTTACCAAGCTCCTCTCCATAGTAAGATCCGATGCTTAATCCTATGGTTTTCGATTGCTTTAGTAATGAAGCGAGATCGGCAAGCGCTGTGGAAGGTGATAACGAGAATAATCGCATACGTTCAAAACGGTAGGGCAGAGAGAAATCTCCGTATGCTTCTCTATCTTTAGTGTAGCTAACCATTACTGCGACATCTATCACTCCTTTTGACATTTCTTCAAAAGTGCGAGCGCTGGAAGGGAGGCGAATATAGGTGGTACACACGGCAACATGCTGGAACACCATCTCAGCAATGTCTACGTCTAGGCCCCAAGGTCCAAGCTCATCAAATACAGTTAATGGCGGCCAATCGGCAACAACGCCGATATTCACCGTTTTACTGCATTCGCTTGCACTGGCAGGAGAAAATACCAAACCCCACACCAATATAGCCATGCCAATCAAGCTATTCACTGATATGTACTGCTTAACCATGACACCTCGTGAGCAAGTCTATGACAATCGGCCTTATAACATGACGACTCAGTTCATCGTATAGGCACTATCTTTAGTAGTAACAATATATTTACCTAAAGCCTAGATCACAATGCCTAATTATAAAACTATTTAAATCAAAAAGCGCATCTGTGCTCACAGGAACAAAAGAGCGTGACGTAAACCCCCTTTACATCACGCTTGTTTTGGGCACTTTATGGCTGATATTCGAATACTTCTTCAATAGAGACATTAAATACATGCGCTATCTTAAATGCTACTTCGAGCGAAGGTGAGTATTTTGCAGCCTCGATCGCCATAATCGTTTGCCTCGTGACACCCACTCGCTCTGCAAGCTCTTTTTGTGTCATTTCACTGCTCATAAAACGTAGCATTCTGATTTTGTTTTTTATTGGTAAATCAGCCATACACAGCTCCCAAACGAGCTTTGACGAGCTGGGTTCCATAACCGACCAATTCAGCCAGCAAAAATGCAATCACCAAAATATGAAGTGGTGCAAATGGTAGTTCAAAAGGAAGCGCTTGCGACCAATTTTGCGCTTCGGCAGAATACTGGAAAATAGAGATACATACACCAACCTGAAGCACCCAATAGGCAGGTTTACACCCAGATAGCGCAATCAACTTTTCACGCTCATCTAACGGCTTATCCATATCTTTATCGCTAACAAAGCTTAGTAGCAGCTGACCTGCAATAGATGTCACGATAGAAATAACAATCACCTTGAACAACAGTCCTGATACCCAACTCGGATCTTGACGTAACTGCTCTGTAGCCGCTGTTATTTCGCCTAAATAAAAAAACAAGATATAACCTGTTACCAAAAACTCTATCGCAATCGTTAAGTCACGGAAACTCAACGAGTCTAAAAACGCTTTAATCTTATTGTTGCTTTCCATGTTACCCTCACTTTACTCAAGGTTAAATATTCTTTACATTAAAAGCGTAAACTTTGACCAGCTTCAAGTCAAATATTTTTTACTTTAAGTCAAGTTTTAATAACTAACCTGAATTCGGGATAAGAAGTTAGTTAACCTGAGGTTTGGATAAGGAATGAGCTAACTCATTGTTTTTAAGCCCACATTAAATTATACCCTCATCTAGCCAGACAGTTTTGGGGATAACAAGGCGAATTTACGCACCAATAGCTGGCTATTGGAAGTGAATTCAACGCAGTTAGCGCTAAAATTGGCTGCTAGAAAGGCATTAATTATCT